>JAHHGY010000043.1 GCA_019359635.1 Chroococcus sp. CMT-3BRIN-NPC107 | reverse complement strand
GAACCTGATGATACCGTCGAACTTGCTCTTGGGGGTCAACGTCTTCAACTTGGTGAGCTTTTGACTCTCTTACCTTACCCCGTTCTCACCGCCCTGAATAGTCAAAAGTCATAATGAGAATTGCTGGGCGATATGCTTGTATTCCCAACTTTAGTTGGCAAATTGTATTTTGCCTGCGATCGCCTAAAATCCTTTGTATCCGATTAAATATTTTTTGTCTAAAATGGGCATTATAAAGTTATAGCTACCATTCCCGATAACTTTTTTATGAACTCAAATACCTTGCTGCAAACTCTAAAACTATTGACCCATCAAAGAAGAATGCAGCAGATGGTAGAAATAAGCAGGCAGTCTAGGGATTGGGGGCTAGGAAGACAGTAATTGCTTTCCCCTTTAATGCCTTGTTAATTTTCTTTACTCTTCGCTTTTTTAATTCCTCTACTGACCAATCGCAATTCGCTATAAAATGATGTAATGATTGGGCTGAGTTTATGCTTACTACTTTAGCTATTTCTGGTAATGATTTTCTCTTTATTGGTGAGGTTATTCCCAAGTGTAAGTATTTGAAGCACTTCTTTGTTTCTTACTTCCCTTGAACAGTTCTTTATACTCTGCACCATAAGTGTCTATGATTGCCACTGTCGGATGAGCGTTTCTAGGCAAATGCTTCAGAATTTGTAATCCCACATTCATTGCTCTGCTTACCTCCTAGAGTTTTATCTCTTAATTTTTTGACTTATCATACCCGGAAAGTGACAAAAGAGGGCTTATTAAAAGATTTTTGCTTTCTAGTAGTGCATCCAATAGAGATTTAGCTGCGTACTAGAGTCATTAATGCGCTGATAAAACAGTAGCAGCGATAACTCTAAACCACAAATCCATCGGAGAACTCATGAAACTTAATCAATTAGGTAAACTTGCGATCGCATTATCTTTAGCGGCTAGTCTGCAAACCTTTATTAGCGCACCAGCTACCAGTAAGGATATGTACAAAATTGTGGCATTGACTAGCAACAACACTCTAGTAAGTTATGATTCCATGTCTCGCCGTCCTCACCAAGCTATGAGCATTAAAGGAGTGGACGGAAATGTTGTAGGCATAGATTATCGTCCAGCTAACGGTATGCTTTATGCCATTACAGACACAGACAAGATATATACAGTTAACAGCAACAATGGCGTTGCGAAATTAGTTAGTACCTTATCTATTAGCTTTAATGGTGGATTTCAAGCAGGGGTGGATTTTAACCCAGTGGCAGATAGGCTAAGAGTAGTAGCAAACAACGGTCAGAACTATCGAATTAACGTTGAGACAGGCGAAGTTACTGCCGATAAAACTCTAAACTACAACCCAACTCAAGGAATGGGGATTACGGCGGCGGCTTATACCAACTCTAAAGCTGGAGCTACTGCTACCAAACTCTATAACCTAGACTATAGTTCTAATACATTGGTAATGCAGAATCCGCCCAACGATGGAATGTTGAGTACAGTAGGAGTGCTAAAAATGAACCTCCCACCGATAGCCGGATTTGATATTGTTACTGATAGTAAGGGAGATAATTTTGGTTTTATCGTCTCTGGCCAATCTTTGTACACCGTAGATTTAGCAACGGGAACAGCTAAAATGATGGGCAATTTCCGGGAAGGTAATCTAATTGGGGTTGCAGTTTCCCTTAGTTCTAACTAATTCTCAATAATTAGGTTATTTGAGCGGAGAGGTTTATTTTCGCCAAATCCCGGCTCAAGTCTTTGTTTGGGAGCAACCGCTATAACAAACTTGAAAAAATAGTCAAATTTTATTTTTGGCTTAGGTAAAATTAATCGTACAATCGACTCTGTAAAGCGCGCTCCTTTACAGGGTCAAATGCCTTCTGAGCAACCTACTAATTCTGTAAACACAGATATTGAACTATACCAAGCACTAAAATCTGGCTCTAATGATGCTTTTGGCATTATTTACGACCGTCACGCCAGCTTAGTTTACGGCATAGCTTTCAAAATTCTTGGCAATGCTCAAGAAGCAGAAGATTTAACTCAAGATGTGTTTCTTAGTATTGCTAGATCCTGTACTTACGAGCCAAATAGAGGGTCGCTAAGAACATTTTTGGCGATTTTGACCCGATCGCGGGCTATAGACCGAGGGCGATCGCACGCCAGCAAGCGTAAGGCTCTAGGACAATGGCAAGATAACCAACAGCAAACGACTACAAATGCTCCTTTTGAACAAGTTTCCCGTAGCGAACAGTCCGAAGAAGTTAAAAATGCGATTTCTCAATTATCTGACGAGGAGCAGCAAATTCTCCAATTGGCTTATTATGATGGTCTTAGTCAGTCAGAAATCGCGAGTCAACTGCAAGTTCCTTTAGGTACGGTCAAAGCAAGAGCTAGGCGAGGTTTGCTCAAGTTGCGTCAAGCTCTTGCCGATTACATTAGATAGTATTACACGATGCCTTCAGAACAGTTAGAGTTATTAATTGCTGGTTATGTCCTCGGCGACTTGAGTGCTGAAGAAGTAAAGGAGTTCGAGCAACTTTTAGCAAATAATTCAGCAATTGCTCAAGAAGTAGCACTAATGCAACAGGCGTTAGAGATATCCTACGCGCCACCAGAAGTAAGTCCGCCTAGTTATTTGCGATCGCAAGTGATGGCAGCACATAGAGCTAATTCTAAAATTAGCACCCGCCCGCCTATTTTCTCAATGCGGACAATGAGTGCGATCGCCGCCGTGCTAATAGTTGCATTAGGCTTCAACAATTATCGTTTGTGGCGAAACTTACAAGTTATCCAAGCGCAACAAATGCAATCGGAGTTTTTGACTTACTCGTTGCAACCAAAAAATACCAGTCTTGCGTCAGCTACCGTAGCCGTAAACCCCAACCAATTAGAGGCTAAATTAAACGTTGAGAATTTACCACTATTACCAACGGGTAAAGTCTACGTTCTATGGACAGTATTAAAACAAGATGCGCCTTTTACCACCGATAAAAAAAACGCAATTTTGACCGAAGTATTCGAGGTGGATGCTAAAGGGAACGTTTCTAAACAAATTACCTTACCCAAAGCCTACCGTACCAAAGACTTAATTACCGCCATAGCTGTAACTATAGAAGATGCGGCGGCTCCTCAAAAACACACCGGAGCGCCAATTTTAATCGCAAGATTATAAACTTAATCCTATAGATCCAGTTTGTAAGTGAATTATTATAGAAAATATTTATATATTTTAAGTGGTATTTGGATGTAACTTAGCTATTTTATTAAGAGTTTGCCTAAGCTTTTTTAAATTTGATAACTTATAAATTTTGCGGAAATAAGTTGAACTGGGTTGTCTGGTGACTTAATTTTGATATCTTTAATAACTAAGTTAGGATTGTTTAAAGATTCAATTTGTTCTCTGTCTTCAACTGGAAAAGATAAATACTTAGTTGATTGCATTATAACAAACAACTGAAAATTTTTATCTTTATCATAATTAATATTAAGATAATTATATACGCTTTTAGGATTTTCTATTTCCCACATTCCTCTTATTCTTAAGTTAGTTATTTTTAAAGGGTCTGTCTTGTTAACCCTTGCTAATTCTTTTGTTACACTAAGCTCAACGTCTTTGATGCTGCTAATTCCCTGAATTATTTTTTTTCTTATATTTTCGTATGTTTCTTTACTTGCAGCGTAGCAATCACCGTAAATTAACCATAGCAGTTTTAATTTATCATTAGGACAACATCCGATAGCATAAATAATGTCTTTTTCAGTCCACTTTTCACAATCACGGCATTTAGCATTAATCATTAGACTATCAACAAATAACTTCGCTGAGGGATAAGAGCTATTCAAAGCAATATTTCCTAAAATTTTTTCTACCTTTTTTACTTCTATGGCATCTCCTCCTCTTATCATCAGATCGCGAGGATGATTAGCGCTTCCGTAATATGAAAATAACTGTTTATGCACTTCCTCTCTAATATCTTTATTAGTCTCGCCTACTGTATTAGCAAATATATCTTTAATATAAGCTTCTAAAGCATCACCTACCGCATTAATTCTATTTTTACTACGATAAAAACCTACTACATCGGGAATGCGATTATTGACTATTACCCGAACAGCTTGCAAAATATTAGTCATGGTTAGAGAAGATTTAAGCTAAGTTGCAAAGGTAGATAGTTTGGGCGATTGTTAGTGTGCTTTTTACTAAATAAATCTTCTTTTATAGCTTGAGCGATCGCATAACTGAAATTTACAGGTACAGCATTTCCAATCATTTTATAGGCGGCAATTATATTTTTATAATAAAAAATGAAATTATCGGGAAAAGTCTGAATTCTCGCACATTCTCTAACAGATAATCTTCTATAGGGTGCGGGAGATTCTGGGTCAAAGATCCACTTATCTGTTCCTACATGAATCATTTTACTTGCTTGAGGATGTATAGGCGCATGACGACCCCCCCCCAGCTTGAATTGTAAAAGAGGGTTCATCCCAATCACGAACTCGGTTTCGTGACATATAAATGCTAGAAAACCCACCTTGCATATATTCATGATTTGCAATACTAAAAGCTTTATTTTTTAAATTATTAGCAGTTTGCTCTATTTCCTGTAAATCTCCTATGGCTTTGCGTAAAGTAGGAATAGAAATTGTTTTTGCTATTAAACTAAAATCAAACTGCTTATTTAAACTCTGATGATAGCCAACAAAAATAACCCGTTTTCTATCTTGAGGAACATTATAATTTACAGCATTGAGTAATTGAAAAGACACAATATAGTTAGCTTTTTTAAAAGATTCGACAATACTTTCAATAGAGCTACTGTGTTTTTTATGCAGCATTCCTGAGACATTTTCAGCCAAGAAAAATAAAGGCTGTTTATCTTGCAAAATCCGCACATAATCAGAAAAAAGCTGCCCTCGCTCATCATCAATTCCCTTTTGAGTGCCAGCTTCACTCCAACTTTGGCAAGGCGGCCCGCCAATAATTCCCATACAATCGGGTATCTCTTGACAATCAATTTTTCTAATGTCTCGTTTATCTAGGAATGTTGTAGGATGATTCTGTTCGTAAGTCTCCCAAATATCTTTATCAAATTCATTTGCCCACACCACATCAAAGCCAGCTTGAGAAAAACCTAAATCAAGCCCACCACAACCAGAAAAAAGGGATACAATTTTGCAATCGCTCATTTCAATTTTTGCGTTTAATTGCCCTTCAAACTCTAGCTAATACAAATACACTACCTTCATTTCCGCGTCCAATTCGCAAATCGCTATCTAGGTAGGTGATATCTAACCATCCTTGTTGTTCGCTGCTATTTAAAGCAAAATCAATAGCTGTAAACTTTTGCCCTTGTTCAATTTGTTGAATAAAACTAGCAGGAGATTGATAGCTAACAAGGCGTTGCAAGCCCAAAATCGAGCGCTTAAACTTTACTTGTACCCGTCGCTCGGAGAGAGGTTCAAATCCTGCCGCTACGCTGACTAATCCTTCTAAATAAGGCAAACCGTAAATTTCTGCAATGTTGTAAACGCTGCTAGTTTTAACCCGAATAGATTGATAGATTTGACCGAGCTTAAATAAAGGAAAGCGATCGATATTTAGTAAGCCAGAACTTGTCGTATAAAGCAGCCGCCAGTCGCCTTCTAGTAGCTCTCCTGCTTCTACCGGACGGGATGTAGGGTTGCGCTCTTCTAGCTTGGCGATCGCAATTAATATCGCCGCTTTTTCTGGTTCGGTGGCTAGTAAACCGCGATTTTTCCCGGCGATCGCTTCAATTAGTGTTGATTTTCCAAACATCGCCTTAATAAATAATACTACTCCGCTCTCACCTACTATCCTAAATTAAGAATGCTAAACTTTAGATTATAATTAAAGCCGTTTATTTAAACCGTTTCCTATGCCCAATTCGCCCCTACAAGAACAGCCCCGCAATCGAGTAGCATCGGTAATTCCTTCTAAGAACGAGTTATCGATCTTAGACTGGTTAAAAGCTAGTGGTAGATTAGTAGCACGCGATCGCACCGAAGCCGAAATAGCTCTAGGCGAACCCTTGTCAGACATTGCCGATATTATCGATCCTGACGATCCTAACGACGATTACGACTTTGAAGACAATGATGAGCCAGCAGAAGAAGAAGTTGGCTAAATACTATTAGATACAAGTTTATTATTGGTAGGAAGCTTTGAGTAATTGCTCAGAGCTTTTTAATTACTATAGTGTGAGAACAAATATTGTGGAAGCCAAATCATCTACTCGTTTATTCAACCAATCGGGCATTAGTTTACTTATAACTCTTGGTGCAATTCTAAGTTTAGGAGTGTTAACAGCCGATCTAGTCGCTCATCGCTTGCCTTGGGAGATAAATTCGCTAACTCTGCCTTTTGGGGTGAGTGCAACTTTTGCCGCAGCCTTGGGTTATTGGGTAATACCAATGCTAGTTAAACTAAAAACTGGGCAAATTATTCGAGAAGACGGACCTCAAGCGCATTTAAAAAAAGCTGGAACTCCGACAATGGGCGGGGTATTTTTTGTTCCGGTAGCAATTATTTTTTCTCTACTATTATCTGGTGGGAATAAAGACGTAGTGGCGGTATCGGCTCTAACAATGGGTTATGCGCTAATAGGCTGGCTAGATGACTGGCAAATTTTGCGTTACAAGTCTAATAAAGGTATTTCGCCCAAAATGAAACTAGCGTTGCAAGTCGGCTTCGCGGTGCTGTTTTGTTTGTGGCTGGCTTGGAGTCAACCAAGTAGTATTACTAGCGTTACTTTGCCTTTTAATTTTGTATTGCCTTTGGGTTTGCTATTTTGGCTTTTAGCAGTGTTTGTCTTGGTAGCAGAAAGTAATGCTACTAACCTTACCGATGGCGTTGACGGTTTAGCCGCCGGAACCAGTGCGATCGCTCTATTGGGTTTGGGAGTTTTAGTTGCGCCAAATTCTCCAGGATTAATGACTTTTTGTGCTTGCACGAGCGGTAGCTGTTTGGGGTTTTTGGTTCACAATCGCAACCCAGCGCGGGTTTTTATGGGCGATACGGGTTCTTTGGCTTTAGGCGGCGCTTTAGCATCGGTAGCGCTATTAACTAATACTTTGTGGGCGCTATTTGTCCTAAGCGGGATCTTTTTTGTAGAAACTCTTTCAGTAATGGCGCAGGTAAGTTATTACAAAGCTACAAAAGGTGAGGAGGGAGTAGGTAAACGGTTATTTAAAATGGCTCCCTTGCACCATCATCTCGAACTTTCGGGCTGGGCAGAAACTCAGGTAGTTGCAACTTTTTACGCAATTAGCAGTATTTTGGCGCTGCTATGTTTGGCAACATTAGTTGGCTAAGGACTCAAAATTATCGGCACGAGCGCGCGATCGCTGCCATCAATACAAGTATTCATTGCTTGAATTGGCGTTACATCAATTTCGCGGCGCAAACCAACTACACATTCACCAAAGCGGACTGGTAACAAGCTGCGACTGCAATAATTGAGAACTTCTGGAATTGTCTCTTCTTGGCTATTGCTACTAATTCCCACTACACAGGTAGCTAATTGCTCCGGCTGTCTAACTTGAGCGCAAGTAGCCAAAGCATCGGTAGCCAATAGGTTTGTATTTCTTTGAATATCATAAACGCAAGTAGATAGTCTTTTTGGTTCTAAAGCGGCGGCGCAAGCTGTTGATACCGCCGAAGCGGAAACATTGAGCGCTAGTAATCGGGCAGCACAGAAACGATAATCATTGCGGTAAGAGGAGGGTATTGATGCCCCCATAGCCGGGAAATTTAGTGCTAATCCAGATACTACTAAAGGAGTAGCAGCCAAACGCAACCAATTAAACTGATTATTTTGCTGGAAATTAAACATATTACTCACTCTTTACTTGAGAAAATTTTAAGGCTAAACCATTGGTTTAGGACTGTTGCCGATTAAACTTGCGATCGCGCTTAAAACTTCTCTATCTATATAAGGCTTAGTTAAGTAAGCATTAGCGCCTAATTCTGAAGCAAGCTGTCGGTATTTTTCGCTGCTACGAGAAGTCAAAATAATTACCGGAACTTGTTGCAGTAAAGAGTCTTGCAAGCGATGGCTTAAAAACTTAAATCCATTCATTTCTGGCATTTCAAGATCGGAAACTATCAAGTTGATTGTCGGATGCAGCAAGGCTTGAGCAATAGCTTCACTGCCATTACTAGCTTGCCAGACTTGATAGCCTGCTTTTTGCAGCATGGATGTTAGGTTGTGGCGGACGGTTACAGAATCATCTACTAGCAAAATTTGCGTCAAATTATTGTTGGTATCAGTGGCGCTATCAATCACAACGGGTGGGAACTGAGCAATTAACGCACTACTATCAAGTATCAAACTTAAACGCCCATCGCCTAAAACACAACACCCCAATACATAACTTGGCGGCGTAATAAGTTTACCTACAGGTTTAATCACCAATTCTTGTTCGCCTAAAACGCGATCGACTTCTAGCCCAACTAAGTCTGTATCTTGACGCATTAAAAGTACCGGAAGCTGAGAATTTAGGCTATCTCCAGATTGCAAAATTGTTGATAGTTTACGAATAGGTACTATTTGCCCGTTGTTTGGCAATTGCCAAATTCGATTATTATGCCAATGTTTAATTTGGTCGGTTTGAGGGAGAACAATTTGCTCGATAGCTTCGCTGATAAAACCGCAAATGCGATCGCCTACTTCCACAACTAAGACTTTAGCAATTTTTAGGCTAATCGGAATTTGCAATAAAAAAGTCGTCCCTTGCTGAGGCAAAGATTGCACGGTAATTGTTCCTTGCAAGGCTTCGATTTGGGTGCGAACTACATCTAAGCCAATTCCGCGCCCAGATAAATCGCTTAGTTGAGAAGCGGTAGTAAATCCTGGTGTAAATAGCAAGTCAATTAGCTTGTCTTCGGTAATATTTTGGGCTTGTTCTGGTGCTAGTAAATTGAGTTCTAAAGCGCGATCGCCAATTTTTTCAAAATCTAAACCTTTGCCATCATCGCTTACGGCAATAACTGTCCAGCGCTCTTGCTGGTAGGCTTGAATAGATATTTCGCCAATTTCAGATTTATGAGACTGACTACGGGCTTCAGCGCTTTCGATGCCGTGATCGAAAGCATTACGAACCAAATGCAGTAGCGGATCGTAAAGCTTTTCGGCGATCGCTTTATCGATTAATATCTCTGCCCCACTAATTTCTAATTGGGCTTGTTTTCCATGGGCGGCAACCAATTGTTGCAACACTCGATGAAATCGATTAAATATTTCGCCTACAGGTAACATCTGGGCAGAGAGCAAATCGTTGCGGGCGCTAGTTAGTAGCCGTTGTTGTTTTTCTAAGATTTGACTAGAGGAAAAGCTAAATAAATCAACTTCTTCAATGGTTTCTGCAAGCTGTACTGTATCCTCCCAAGCGGAATCTAATAGAGGCTGCAACTTGCTATAAATCTCTGGTGGTACGGTGGTTGGTTGCGGTTCTAACATCAAATCAGACCAATATTCGCTAATTTGGTACAGATTTTTTTGATGTTGTGCTAATTGCTGCTGCAACAAATTGATAGTCTCTCGAATCTTCTCATCGGCGGCAATTTGGCGATTTTGATTTGTGAGCATTTCGCCAGAGAGATAATTGAGGTGTTGAAGTTTGGCTAAGTCAACGCGGATTTGAGCAGAGGGCTGTAGTAGCGATTCTTTGGAGCGATCGCTAGATTTGGCTGTATCGTTTACTTGTTCTAGAGAATATATCGCTGCTTCTAACTCTAGGGTGGCGGCAATATCTTGTTCAGGTATAGAATCAAAAACTCCCTCCATCGCTAGTGCTAAAGATTCTTCGCCAAAGTCCCAATCGTCAGGGTTGATAGTAAAAGATGCTTCCTCAACAGAGCCAAGTAACTGCTCTAATAGTGCCGGATCGGGCAAAGTATCCGCTTCGTCAGGTAGTGGGCGATCGAGTGCTTCTACTTGGACAAAATTCGGTTCGCTGCCGGAAGCGCGATCGCCTGCTAATATTGCCGCTTGTCCTCGTTCAAAGTCAGCTAAGGCAAGCCGAGCAATAGTTATAGCTTCCTCAGGGCGATTGTTTAGGGCGATTAAAGTATTAGCAGCGATCGCGCCAAAATCTGGTAAATCCAACGATTCTGCTAGTCCAATAAATACCGTAGCCTGTTCTTGCAACAGGGCCGCGATGCTTTCTAATTCAGGGTTTTCTAAGGCTGTAGCTAACTGGTTTAGCCTTTTACTAACTCCAGTCGTAAAAATTGACCTGGTAATATCAAACCCCAATTCTGCCGATGTGGGTAGCGCTGCTTCGTTGTTAAAAAAGTCGCCTAACTTTCCTTGCAATCGCGCAATGGCATTAGCTGCTTGATTGAGAATATCAGCTTCATCAATCGTATTTCCTGTAAGTTCGGCAGTTAATGGCCGGCGCAAGCATTCAAAGATTTGAAATAGCAAGGTTTCTACTTCCGAATCAATAATTGCCGCCGGGTTATAAAGGGCTTTAAATACATCTTCTAAATAATGGGCTACAGTTTTAATTGTTTCTAACCCAACACAAGCCGCCGAGCCTTTGAGAGTATGAGTCAATCGCATTAAGTTATGTACTTTGGCGCTACTGCGATCTTCATTCAAGCTGTACAAGTCGCGCTCGATGTTTTCTAATAGTTCTGGTGCTTCAATTAAAAATAGATCACGAGTTTCATCGATAATAGTGCGATCGCTATTCATAGGAAATTAGGGAATAATAAATTTTTTGCGAACACTAAACATCTGCTTACTTTTTAGTCTCACTACTTAAAAACTCTCCACCCCTTAAAAATAAGGCGGCTTTGTTTTCCTCTCTATTTAAAAAAGGTTAGGGGGAGTAATTTTTAGAACCTTTACTTTTTAGTGGGGATGCGCCGGGGTATCCCCATTTATTTAACTAACTTTAAATCGCTCGATACTGGTTTGGAGGTTTTGAGCGGTAACGAGCAAGTCTTGGAAAGAGTGGGAAATTTGCACCGAACCAGCAGATGTTCTAGTAGCAACTACAGCTAAATCGGTAATGGTTTGGGTTACAGCCTCCGACTGTTGAGTTTGAGCTAAAGTTGAGCTAGTAATTCCTTGGACTAATTGACTAATTTCGGCGGTAGAAAGAGCGATCGCATCTAAACTTTGGCGCGTTTGATTGACTAAATCGGTTCCTTGTGCAACTTGCTCAATTCCTGTTTCCATCGCCAAAGCAACGTCAATAGTTTCAGCTTGAATTTCCTGCACCAACTTTTCAATTTCGTTAGTTGCTTTTGCCGATTGACGAGCTAAAGAACGTACTTCATCGGCGACAACGGCAAATCCGCGTCCGTACTCTCCGGCGCGCGTAGCTTCAATTGCCGCATTTAAAGCGAGTAATTGCGTCTGATTTGAAAAATTACTAATCAAGCTAACCACGCGTGAGATTTTTTGCGATGATTCGCTAAGACGTTTAATTTTTTTACCTGTATCAGTTACGGTTTTTTTAATTTCTAAAATCCCGTCTACAGTACGACTCATCGCCGCGTTTCCTGTTTCCACCGTTTGATTTGCTTGGTGCAGAGCTACTTCTACTTGTTGGGCGTGGTGGCTGACAATTTGAGTGACATTCACCATCTCTTGAATCTGCTCTAGAGTGTCGGTAAGTTCTTCAACTTGGTATTGCGCCTGCGTTGAAAGGTTGACAATTGCCGACTCGCTATTATTAGAAGTTAAAGCTACATTATCCGCCGCCTTTTTGACTTCAATTACTAGCTTGCGCAGACTTTGAATTGTGTTGTTGTAAGCATCGGCGATCGTGCCTAATTCGTCTTCGGTAATTTTTGCTCTTACAGTCAAATCTCCTTCTAAAGCAGGTCGAACAGCGATTAATAGTTGAATTGCGGTTTGTTGGAGTTTTTCTTTAGCAGCTTTTTCTCGTTTACCCACATCTAGCAGTTTTTGCGCTTGTATTTGGATTTTTTCTAAGGTGGCGGCTTGCTGAACTGCGATTCCAAACTGAATGCCAATTTGATTTACTAGCTTTTCTTCTGATTCTTCCCACTGACGCGGGCCAGAATTTTGATAGGTTGATAGCAAACCCCACAATTGTTCGCCAGCAAATATTGGAATGGTAACGTAAGCTCTAGCTTCAAAGCGTTCCAAACTTTGAATGTAACAAGGCGAAAAGCCTGCCTCGTAAATATCATTAACTCTAAAGCCTTCTTTGTCTTGACGATACCTCCCACCTTTACTTTCTTTAAGATGGGTGTCTTCGTAGCGATCGCTTCCCTTAGCCAAACCGCGCACGCTATCGCAGTCAACAAGATCGCTATTTAGCTTTTGAGCCGCAAGAGGTGTCCAGCTAGCGCCTACCGACTCAGAAACAACTTTACCGCTCCAATCAGCATTGAACTGATAAACGAGGACGCGATCGGCTTTTAATAGCTTCCGCACTTCTTGAGTTGTGGCTTTAAAAATTTCATTCAAGTCAAGAGACTTGCGGATTTTGTCAATTACTCTATAAACAGTACGTTCTTGCTCGGCTATTTGGGTTAATTGCTGAGTTTTTGCTTCTACTTGCTGCAAATATTCTGCCTGCTGCAAGGCAATTCCAAATTGATTGCCAATTTGAGTTAGTAATTTTTCCTCAGATTTTTGCCACTGGCGCGGGCCGGAGTTTTGGTAGGTGGCGAGCAATCCCCAAAGCTTGTCGCCAACAAAAATTGAAGTTGTTAGATAGGCTTTAGCTTCTATCTGTTCCATCGACTCTAGATATTGAGCCGAGAACCCGACTTGGAAAATATCATCAACCGAGAAAGACTGGCGGTTGCGATCTTGAGCTACCAAACCTTGTTGCTGATAAATAGAAGTATTACCAGGTCTAAGGCTTTGCAACCCAGCACAATCGCCTACTTGTTCTTTAAACCCTTTACTAATTACTGAAGTCCATCCTGGTGCTACAGATTCGGCAACAAATTCACCGCTCCAATCGGCGTTGAAGCGATAAACTACTACTCGATCTACTTGCAGCAGTTGGCGGACTTCTTGAGTAGTAGTGTTGAATACGACATTGATATCTAAAGAGTTGCGAATTTTATCGATAACTTTGGCTAAAGTACGCTCTTGCTGGGCTATTTGCGCTAACTCTTTAGTTTTGGTATTAACTTGTTGCAAATACTCCGCTTGGCGCAAGGCGACACCTAGTTGCGTTGCTACTTGAGCTAAGGCATTTACATCTACTTCTTCCCACTGACGCGGAGCAGAATTTTGGTAAGCAGCGAGTAACCCCCACAAATCGCCACCAAAAAAAATCGGCGCGATCGCATAAGCTCTAACTTGATGTTCTTCTAAATTGTGAATGTAATTAGGTGCGTAACCCGCTTGATAAATATCATCGACAGCGTAGGTTTCATTGTGCTTATACCTTCCGCCTTGGTTTTCTTGCAAATAACTATCAACCCAAGTTTGCACGCTGTTACCTACAAAAGGAATCCAGCCCGGCGCAACTGCTTCAGATACAAATTTGCCGCTCCAATCGGGCAAAAATTTGTAAACTGCTACGCGCTCGGCTTTTAATAGGTGCAGTAGTTCGCTAGTAGTAGTGCGAAAAACTGTATCAATATCAAAAGAACGGCGAATTTTGTCCATCACCCTAGCCGCTACTTGCGTAGAAGTGCGGGTAAATTCAGCTTGACGAATTTGTTTGGTGCGGAATTCCACAGCTTGAACGGCGATCGTTAGTTCTAGCACTAAGCGCTCTAATAAATTAATTTCTACTTCTTCCCAATAGCGCAATTTAGAGCATTGCTGAACGACGAGCAATCCCCATACTTCCCGCCCGACTAAAATTGGCAAACTCACACTAGACTTAACTTGAAATCGCTCTACTAACTGTTGTTGGTAAGGTGTAGTACCTGTGTCTGTGGCTATTTCGACAATTTGCTTGCTGAGGTAGCTTGTGGCTTCATCTTCTCCAAACCAGGTAGCGGGGAGTTTTTCGCCCAAAGTGGGTGTCCACTCTCTGCCGATTTCTTCTGCTATAACTATTCCTTGGTTATTGGCTTCAAAGCGATAGATTAATACCCGATCGCTATGCAAGGCTTGCTTAATTTCCCTAACTGTTATCTCAAACAATGCCTCTAAATTGGGCGAGTGGCGCATTTGAGCGGTAATAGCCGATAGAACTTGACGCTGGAATTTGAACGAGCTTTGACTATTGCTGTTTAGTGGCGTATCTGGTTTTGGTTTAGGGGAGGTTTGAGCAATCGCCAATGGCTGAGAAATACTTGGATTGTCGCCGTTGCGATCTTCAGCGCGGGAAGAAAATAGTTTAATCACTTTAGGGTTATAAGTTAAGTTGATAGTTAAATTGACCAAATAGCGGCGAATGAGCGATCGCCCGCGTATCGAGTAAAATTGTGCCGGAATCTGTCGTATATCCCTGCATAAATGGTAGTAATTTAGTTGGCAACAATTGCGCTCTAGGGGGCCCAATAGAATCTATATCTTGCCATTCGATGTCATTTACTTGGGCAACTACTAGCCCCAAATATTGATTGTCAATTGCTACAACTATTAATGGCATTTTTGAAGTTGAAAACCGATCGGTACTTTTGAGCGGGATTCCTAACAAAAAATTGTCAAGGGCGATCGTCCACAGCATTTCGTCGCGCCAGTTGTGAATACCTAGTACCCATTCGGGCATTTGCGGAATTGGCAGTATTTGGCTGCCAGATATGTGCAGCACTTCGGTAATGTCTTCAACTTTTACTAAAGCTGCGACTTCTTTACTGAGGTTAAAGTGTAAAAACTTCTTTCGATTGGTTTGAGTAGCGCTTATTGCTATATCTAAACTATTGCTTCCTGGTGTTGGTGTCATCGAGCTTAGTCCTATTTCATTAGTTGTTCGACCAGTTGAATTAATTCCAGCCGATCTACAGGTTTAGGTAGGTAAGCGTCTGCGCCTAGCATATTGCCCCACATTTTGTCTATTTCGGTGTTTTTAGTAGAACAAATTACTACAGGTATCTGGCTAGTACAAGGATCGGTTTTTAGTTCTCTGCACAACTCAAATCCACTTTGACCGGGCAATATTACATCTAAAATAATTAAGTCTGGTTTGTGCTTGGTTAATTTATCTTGTGCCTCCTCACCACTGGTAACGCTGACTACCCCTAAACCTGCTTGCTGGAGATAACGAGTGAGTAATTGAGCTTGGAGTAAGCTATCTTCAACAATTAGGACAGTACGCATGAATCTACCTGAAAAATAAACTTTAAATTAAGGCAGTCCGATAAAAATTGCATTTTAATAAGTGCGATCGCCCTAAAACAGTTTTTAAAGCTTGCCTATAGTTAAGTATCTACTTTATTTCCTGCTAACGGGGCGGGCAAATATTTACGTACCACCGCTAACACTTGTTCTGGCTTAATTGGCTTGCTCAAAAATTCTGACGAACCAACAATTTTTGCTCTTACTCGGTCTACAATTCCATCGTTACCTGTCAAAATTATTACGGGAATATTTTTAAACTGAGTAATGCGGCGAATTTGACTGCAAACTTCGTAGCCGTTGGCGATGGGCATCATCAAGTCGAGAAATATCAAGTCTGGCTGACTTTCTAACAATACTGGCAATGCTTCTAGCGCGTCACTAATCCCTACAAACCGATAGCCTGCTTTGGTTAAAATATGTTTCATTAGTTGTCCCATAATCGGGCTGTCGTCTATGCAGGCAATCAAAGGCTGTTTAGATGTAGGCGTGGCGGGTAGGGTAGGAAAGTTGTTAGTAGGCTGGTGGGGTTCTAATTGTTCTCCCGTCGCTGGCGGTAGCAAGTCGCCAATTTTGATGAGTTCCATTATGCCCTGACGAATATAAGGACTTAATAAGCGGGTTACTAACAGTAAGTCTTGCTTCATCAAAACTGCCAAGTCTCGCAGCGTCCTTTCTCCGTCAACAATTTTGATTAAGGTTTTGTAAACTGGGGGGGAAGTATACTTTTGTAATTGCTCTTTTTGGCACAACAAAACGGCGGCGTTGGGTGAAATAGTTTCTAAGCCTGCTTTGCACCATTGTTCCCAAGCTTGCTTAGAGTAAGAAACCGCGTGTTGGGGGTTTAGCATCGTCAAAGATGCGTTTAAGGCATTGTGGCAAGTGCTGACAAAGGTTAATTCACCTAAAGTTTCTTGTTGTAGCAGGTCAAATAACACTTCTGTAACGGTATTGCGAATTACTCTAACTGCTTCTTCTCCTTTAATCTCCTGCTTTTTTACTAAGCCAATAAGTAGATGATATTCCTCTACTTTTTTTCCCTCTAGAGAAACATACTTTTGGCTATTAACTTGCGGACAATACTGAGCTAGCAGTCGCTGCCAACGCTTAATTAAATGTACCCCTCCTGTTGCCCAAATCAAACGTCCTAGGCAAAAGTACAAGTTCCAATGCTGGCGATCGCCCTTGGCGGTTATTTCTAATCTGCCTGTAAACTGCTTTTGCTGACAGATTTCTATGCGATCGGCGAGACTATTTTTTGTTAAAGCATTAGCTGCGATCGTAGTCATTTGTTTTTCTAGCTTTAAGTATAATATTTTGTTTGATTAATTTCTCAGTGTGATCGCACCTTACAAGTAAGTCTTTTTAAACCTGACTACTTAAGTAATATTACTGCTTTTGTCAGTTATCGTCCATGCGTATAAATTACTAAGTATAAAAATATACAAAAAAATATTAATTACTGCCAATGATTTTTATTATCGCCTATTCTCCAAGCAGGCAAGCGAAGTATATATCTAAAAATAACTACAATAATTGCTCTTGCCCTAGTACCTATTGGCTGCTACAATGATATATTTGGCAAACTTCAAGCATAATTAGTAGATACAGGAAAATTCATGTCCCGATACAGAGGGCCACGCCTAAGAATCATTCGTCGTCTGGGAGACTTACCAGGACTGACGCGCAAAAGCGCTAAACGAGCTTACCCGCCGGGTCAGCACGGACAAAACCGCAAAAAGCGATCGGAATACGCTGTTCGTTTAGAAGAAAAACAAAAGCTGCGGATGAACTACGGCTTAACAGAAAAGCAAATGCTGCGGTACGTACGTAGAGCAAGACGAGTTACCGGGTCTACCGGACAAGTATTGCTACAACTATTAGAAATGCGTTTAGACAACACCGTATTTCGATTAGGGATGGCTCCTACCATACCTGCCGCGCGCCAACTGGTAAATCACGGTCACGTTACAATCAACGGTCGCGTAGTTGATATTGCAAGTTATCAATGTCGTCCCGGCGAAACCATTGGAGTTAAAGACAGAGAAGCATCGCGCAAGCTAGTACAAGCTAATCTGCAATATCCAGGTTTAGCGAATTTGCCCAGCCATTTAGAGTTTGATAAAAACAAGATTGTCGGCAAGGTCAATAGCTTAGTAGAGCGCGAATGGGTGGCGCTGCAAGTAAACGAACTACTGGTTGTTGAGTATTATTCAAGACAAGCCTAGTCTTATATTGGCTACAACTACCGTGCGGCTGCGGTGAGCCATTTACAGAATTGTCCTATCATTAAGCAAGCTTCCTAAATCCGTCAATTAGGGAGCTTGTTTAATTTAGCCCAGCAATTTATCGTCTTAGTGTTTAGTTGGAAGCTAAATATGGGTAGGCTGAGAAAAGACTGAACCGGAGCATATTTTATGGCTGCTGTTCCAAAATCGGATTTAGAGGCTGGATTGACAGCGCTAAAACAAGGTAATTTTAGTCGGGCGGTTTCTTTATTAGAAGCTGTTTGTCAAAGTTCTTCCCAGCCACCTGCTACCAAATTACAGGCGCAAAAAGCTTTAGTAGCAGCCTATATAGGTAATAAAGAAGACAATCGAGCGGTTTTGTTATTGCACGCTCTTAGTCAAAATAGCGATCCTCAAGTTAAATATTGGGCTGCTCTTAACCATCCTCAACAAAATACACCACCCATCGACGCAACCGGGTTTGTAGTCTTTGAGGAAGATGTACCTGTTGCTAATAGAGATAATGAGATTTCACCACCAAAAGCGGAGGTTATACCCCCACTTGTACCGCAGGCGGCTAAAGAGGAATTTTTTACCCCTGCTACAACTCTTGGCTGGCGACAAGCACCGAGAGCGAAACAATGGCAGGCTTTGAGGGAAGTTAGTTTTATACCTTTATGGTTGCTAATGGCAGGAAGTGCGATCGCGCTTTATTGGTTGCTATGGAAAGTATCAGTAACCTCAATGTTATTTATTAATGATTTACTGGTCAAATTGCCTTATTTAGAGCCATTTCAGCCTTTTTATCGCGATTCAGCCGACTTACTGCGTTTTTTACTATTGCTACTCCTAGCTTGCTCCCCTTGGCTGCTAGATTGGCTTTTGCAGCTAAGTTACGATCTGCAACCTCTATCTATAGATCGGCTTGCCAAATATAGCCCAGAATCACGGCAAGTGTTGCAACGCTTTTGCCGTCAACAAGGTTGGTCTTTGCCTCAATTAGCTATTTTACCCACCACTGTACCCGTTGCTTTTACTTATGGTAATCTCCGGCGCACGGCGCGAATTGTTGTCAGTCAAGGATTACTCGAACAACTAGCAGAGGATGAAATTGCTAGTATTTATGCCTCGCAACTCGGACATATTGCTAGTTGGAATTTCGCCGCGATGTCTTTGTTTATGGTAGTAACTCAAGGAGTTTACGCTATCTATCGTTTCGTAGCAGTTTGGGGCGATCGCGCTCCGAATTCAACGGTAAAAATTGCGGCGATCGCAATTTCTAGCGCTGCTTACGGTTTATGGTGGTTACTTTGTCTTCCGGCTTTATGGTTGTCTCAATTGCGGATATATTATGGCGACTGGTTTGCTGCTAGTATTACTGGCAATCCCAACGGCTTAACTCGCGCTTTAATCAAAATTGCCATCGGTATGACGACAGATGTCAGGCAAAAAGAATGTACTAGCTGGCTGTTAGAAAGCTTAAATTTGTTTATGCCTGTGGGGTTTTATCAAGCTCTTACTTTAGGTAGTTGCTACCCTAAAATTGAGCCAATTTTGGCTTGGGATTGTTTAAATCCTTATCGGTATTTATTCACTATTAATAATACTCATCCTTTAATAGGCGATCGCCTTCAACGTCTCAATGCTTTAGCTCAATATTGGCATTTAGACACCGAACTCAAGTTGCCTCCTCGCAGCAACCCAAACTTGTCTAACCTGCTGCCTCAGCTAAAATCGCTACTTACCAACCGTGCTTTATTACAATTTGCGGCTGTTTTTGGGTTAGTTCTTGGGTTAGTTTTTGGCGGGTTTAGTTGGCTAATTGGCGCAATTACTCAAGTAATCTGGATTCCTCAACTTGCTTGGATGTATGGCGACTGGTTGCTAATCAAAGCTTTTATCCCCATTGCTTTAAGCATTAGCTTATTTTTGCGGATAAATTTTGTGTTTCCAGATATTACCCCCGCTTCGGTCAGCACCGCCCCAAGTTTAGCCGAGCAATTAGCAAAAATAACTGCCTTACCTATTGACAGTCAACCTGTGCGCTTAAAAGGTAAACTTTTAGGACGACGGGGTATTGCAAACTGGTTGGGACAAGATTTACTGCTTAATTCGGCTCAAGGTTTAATTAAACTCCATTATGAGTCTCCCCTAGGCCCGATTGGGAATATCTTTTTTAGGCAATCTCCTAGCCCAATGGATTTGCTAGGGCGATATATTTTGGTTACAGGTTGGTTTCGGCGCAGCGCTACTATCTGGCTCGACCTAAACGCGCTACAAACCCAAGGTGGCAAAGTTAGCCTTAGTTCTCAACCTTTTTGGGCTACTATTATGGCTCTGGCGATCGCTCTCTACGGTATTTCTATAATTCTGTTGGGTCGGTAAAGTATAAAGATATATTGCAGTTTAAAAAAATGTTATATTTTTTCATAAAGAGGAATTATTACGCAAGGAGATTAGTAATAAAGGTTTAATTACTTACACGCCCTTGTTGCCAATGCACAAATACCTGTACTGAGAAAGATGAAATTAACTACAGCAAAGCGCAGGTATTGCTAAAGGCGGAAATATATGCAAATAACTATCTTACAAGCCCTGAGCGTGATATTGTAAAAAATAGTGTCACCGTTACAGGTAAGTAGCATTAGAAGCGTTACTCATGGCAAAAAAGCAGTCAACTGAGCGATCGTTAACAGAAAAACCAGTTGTCAAGCTAAAGTTTTTCAGGAGATTAATGATTGAAATGCTGAATTAACAAGCTGTACCTGTAGTGCAAAGATTAGCTAGATAAAATTTAAAAATTAGTTAATTGATAGCATATGTCAATATCGATTTATTATCAGCAAATCTAGGCTAAGTGGTTTGATACCAAGTCATTTTCCCATCAATCTGTAGAGGAATAGTTCATGTCAGTTCGTTTATATATAGGTAATCTGCCCAAAGAAGAAGTAGAACGTCAAGACCTGCAAGCGGTTTTTGCAGAGGAAGGCGATTCTGTAGTTACAAAAGTAATTAAAGACCGTAAAACAGGAAAGTGTCGCGGTTTTGGGTTTGTAACTGTCAACGACGATGAACACGCTGACAAAATAATTGAAAAATTTAATGGTTATTTATTTAAAGATACACCTATAAAAATTGAAAAAGCTCTACCTCGTACCAAGGGTGCGGAAGAAGAAGGCGAAGGACGTGGGGTGGATAATGAAGTTAGTCCAACGACTAATAGTATCTCAGATAAACCAGCCCCTACTCGCCGTAGTAGCAACAACAACAATAAAAAATCTCGTCGTCCAGCCAGTAGTACAACAACCACTACGAGCGAAAACAGCGAAGGAGTCCAACCAGATCCTCGCTGGGCTGCGGACTTAGAAAAGCTCAAACAAATGTTGGCAGCACAAACCACAAATGGGTAAGAGGTAAGGGGTAATTGAAATCTGCTCAATTGCCCCTTAACAAGAATTAATTTGCCCAGCTATTAAGACTTTGGCAAAGATACTTCTAGCCAAGTTTCTAAATGCGATCGCAATTGATGAGCAAAATCTGACCGTTGGTTAAATAATTCGGTACGGACAGGTTTACGCTCTTTGTCTAGCACCCAACCATAATCGCTACTAAGTCGAAGTTTATTCTGCCAATCGGCTACTGATACGATTAATTTTGGTGCGGGACTATTGATGCCATCACGGACAATAAATACATAATTAAAATTATTTTGGGTAGCCGCCGCAATCGTTGAAGGTTCTCCACATACAAACTCTAAACGCGATCGCACTTTTTCAACCAAATCTTCGTTGCCAATATCTTCCAATGGACGGACTGCTAGTGTTAAAGCAAAGTAAAAATCTTCAATTGGCACAAACTCTAATTGCATAGCTGTATCGTAATACCTTATTAATCTTTTTACCAGTTTCTACTAAATCTACTAAAAACTGCTGCCCTCAAGTAATTAAGCTGACGTAGGATTAATTCTACTTATATTTGCTATTAATAAAAATGTAAATAATAATACTCTCACTGCTCTATAATCAATGTATAAAAGTTTATCTTAATAGTTTCGATAATAAACTCAAAACACCTCAAATGTAAGAATATTGGGGGATTGACAAAAGTTAATAAATGCACTCTATTGAGAAAACAAACCGCAAGACGGACAATTGTAGCTAATAGAATATTTCCCGCAGTGGATGCCTAGAACATAAGTCAAATTTATATTAATTAATAAGAATACAAAATATTCTGCACCACCCAAAGGAAACCGCCTAGAGCGATCTCTATCTAAAACCTAGTTAAAATCCGGTAATTATCAGCTATGAGTACCTCCAATCGAAAGCATATTGCCTTAATTTCAGTCCACGGCGATCCTGCAATTGAAATTGGGAAAGAAGAAGCTGGTGGACAAAATGTTTACGTGCGTCAAGTGGGGGAAGCTTTAGCTAAACTCGGATGGCAAGTAGATATGTTTACCCGCAAAGCCAACGCCGAACAAGCTGCAATAGTTCAACACTCACCTAATTGTAGAACAATTCGCTTAGTAGCTGGCCCAGAAGAATTTGTACCACGAGACAATATATTTCCTTACGCCGCCGAATTTGTAGAACAAATCCTAGAATTTCAAAAAGAATCGGGTATTAAGTATTCCTTAGTGCATACCAACTATTGGATTTCTGCTTGGGTAGGAATGCAATTAAAGAAAATTCAAGGCAGCAAGCAAGTTCATACTTATCATTCTTTAGGATACGTAAAATATAAATCAGTTTCGACAATTCCTTTAATAGCCAAAACTCGTTTAGACGTAGAAAAAGCTGTATTAGAGACTGCCGAAAGCATTGTAGCTACAAGTCCGCAAGAAAAAGTCCATATGCGGCAACTCGTGTCGAAGCAAGGAAACATTGATATTATTCCTTGCGGTACAGATATACATCGTTTTGGATCGGCAACTAGAGCGCAAGCAAGACAGGAACTAGGTATAGATCCTAAGTCAGCAGTAATTTTATATGTAGGCAGATTCGACCCTCGTAAAGGAATCGAAACCTTAGTTAGAGCCGTAGGTCAATTGCAATTACGCGGCAAAAAAGATATAAACTTAATTATCGGTGGTGGTTCCCGTCCCGGACAGAGCGACGGTATGGAACGCGATCGCATCGAGAGCATTGTGGCAGAATTAGGGATGACAGATTTTACTATCTTTCCCGGTCGTTTGGGAGACGAAACCCTACATACTTACTATGCGGCGGCGGATGTGTGCGTAGTACCCAGTCACTACGAACCCTTTGGTTTAGTAGCAATTGAAGCAATGGCAAGTGGAACTCCAGTAATTGCTAGCGATGTAGGTGGATTGCAGTTTACAGTAGTTCCTGAAGAAACAGGTTTACTCGCGCCACCTAAAGATGACGTTGCCTTTGCTCAAGCAATCGATCGCATCCTATCTTTATCTCCAACAGATAAAGAGAACATGGGTATTGCTGCTAGAAAACGAGTAGAAAAATTATTTAGCTGGGAAGGTGTAGCTGCTCAATTAGGCGACTTATATACCGATCTAATGAAGTCAAAAGTACCTACCCCTACCCCTGTAAAGCCACAACCCGTCAGCGCGTAGTCATGCTTGCGCCAAGCTTGCAGGTTAGCATAGTAATGCCATCCATTTTGCTGAAAAAAGTGGTTACCGTTTAATGTTGGTTGAGTGAGGTAAGCGTTTATAACAAATGCTGGGCATGAAAACAAAAATTGCCCGTCTTAAAGATACCTTTTAATGATATCTAGTGCCTCACCACCTCAACCTAGCTGTTAATTGCCGAGTGGCGATCGTGACTTCTATTAACCATTGCAAACTTACAGTATCGCTCATATAACTTCTAATAAGTGATAGAAACTAATTTTTCAAAATCTTGACAGTCAAAAACTTGTTGCTTATCTGCAAATTGACCACATAGATCGTAATATACGGTAGTGCGTCAAATTATTGTAGGATAGGTTGCGATATCATTCCAAGTCCAGGATCGAGATGTTAATCCTGCTCGTTGTGCAGCGGATGATTTAAAACGACTATGCTGCCAAATCCAGTTAAAGTAGCTGACTACTAATCGCGTCGTCACCTTCGTCTGTTCCCACACTTTGCCAAAGAGCGTTCTGTCGTCGATGCCATCGTCCCATGTGTTGTCGAACAATGCCGTTAGTGCGCTCCAGTCGCTGTGTTCTATCTTTGCCAATGTAGTGCTGAATCTCAGGCGGTAAGACGCGCTCATAGCCACCCCAATCATCGCGCTTTGAATTGTTTACAGTCCGTCTTTCCTTCTGTACTCATGACCAATTGTTCAATTAGTTCATCGGTGTGCTTGCCGACTCGTGCTGCCAGAATTAAGCCACTCGAATCGGCAAGGCTTAACCCAATCCAGCAATCTCCGACCTCTCGTTCTTGGGCGCAACACTGTTTCTGTTTTTTGAAACAAATGACCTGGTAGTTCTTTCATAATAAATTATTTAATAAATTTAAAATCTGTTGTACGCCTAACTTAGTTTCGATTACTGTACCAAGCAACGTGCTTAAATCTGCTCCGCTCTCTTGAATATCTCTATTGTCTACATTATCTTGAGAAATGAATTCAACTGTAATTTGAACTTGGCTTTTAGAAGTTTCTACAAATAGTAGAGCAGAATTAAGATAAGCGAAATATTGAATTAGTATAGCATTATTAGAAAAGCGAGATAGTGCTAAACGAGTTAAGCTCAATCCCTCTAGTGTATTGTATCTTGTTCAATTGAATTAAGTTCTTGGTTGAGTCTGTCAACTAAAGCGGCAAGATTTGGTGGAATTGGCATCTATTTTGCAAAAATCACTCGCAATTGAGGTTTATCAGCATATCATTTAAAGTTGGCTGAAATTCTCCATTGCGATCGCACTTATACCTAAACTTATGCAAATTACAACTGAATTATTCACCGTAAACAAGCGTTTTCCCTTAACTATTAGTCGCGGTACAACGGCGCAAACAACTAATATTTGGGTAAAAGTAGCCTCGGATGGTATTGAAGGCTGGGGAGAAGCTTCGCCTTTTTGTTTAGGTAACCATAGTCAATCTACGGAACTGCTTATTGAAGCATTAGAAAAAGTTGCACCAATTCTAAGTGCTTTTCATCCTTTGCAAAGACAACAAATTGACCAAGTATTACACTCTCACTCGATTCCGTCTTCGGCGCAAGCGGCGTTAGATATGGCTTTACATGACTGGTTGGGAAAACAGGTAAACTTACCTTTATGGCAGTTATGGGGATTAGAAAGTGATCGCATTGTCCCAACTTCGGTAACAATTGGCATTAATTCTCCCGAAAAAGCACAAGAACGAGTTATTGATTGGTTAAAATTCGTAGATGTTAAGGTACTGAAAGTCAAGCTAGGAAGTACGTCAGGAATTGAAGCTGATAAAGCGATGCTGTTAGCCGTGCAAGAAGCCGCACCAAATCAAGAATTGTTTGTAGATGCTAATGGTGGTTGGAGATTGGAAGATGCGGTAATAATGAGCGCTTGGTTGGGAAACTTGGGAGTTAAATACATAGAACAACCATTAGCAAGAGGAGAGGAAAATAAACTATTAGAATTAAAAATGCGATCGCCTTTACCGATATTTGTTGATGAAAGCTGCATGACAAGCCAAGACATTCCCATACTTGCAAACTCTGTAGCGGGAATCAATATTAAGCTAATGAAAGCTGGCGGGTTAAGTGAAGCGCTGCGAATGGTGCATACTGCTAAAGCCTATGGATTACAAATAATGTTTGGTTGCTATTCTGATAGTACCCTTGCCAACACCGCCGCCGTACATTTATCGCCTCTAGCGGATTATCTCGATTTAGACAGTCACTTAAACTTAATAGACGATCCTTTTAGCGGTGCAATAATGCAACAAGGAAGATTGCAGCCTAATAATAAACCAGGTTTAGGAGTAGAACGCCGTGAGGCTAGGAATTGACAGCGCGGAAAATTGGGGAACTAACTCTGCATCCTCCAAGCTTTTCCAGAAAAAAGTTGCTATTTTGCTCCATGATGGCGTTAAAGGTGTTTATGGCAAAACGGGTTTAGCACTGCTGCGGTTTAGCGATGCCTCTATTGTCGCTGTAATAGATCGTCAGTGTGCGGGGGAATCTTTACCGCAATTAACGGGTATTAATCGCAATGTGCCTATTGTCGCTAGTGTAGAAGAAGCTTTAAGTTACGCGCCAGAAGTTTTAGTAATTGGAATTGCACCTTCTGGAGGAAAATTACCCGTTGAATGGTTGCCAGAAATAAAGCAAGCTGTAAAAGCGGGTTTATCAATTGTTAATGGTTTGCATACACCAATGGCAATTATGCCAGAATTTCAAGCATTGAAAGCTGGACAATGGATTTGGGATGTTAGGCAAGAACCGAAAAATATAGAAGTTGCCAGTGCTAAAGCGCAAACTCTCTCTTGTCAGCGCTTTCTCACCGTTGGTACAGATATGGGAATTGGTAAAATGTCCACTAGCTTAGAATTACATAAAGCCTCGCAAAAACAGGGAATGCGATCGCATTTTATCGCTACTGGACAAACAGGAATCATGATTTCCGGCGATGGTGTTGCCTTAGATGCGGTGCGCGTAGATTATGCCGCAGGCGCGGTAGAACAATTAGTTATGCGTTATGGCGATCGCGATATTTTGCACGTAGAAGGACAAGGCTCGCTCCTACATCCCGGTTCTACAGCAACTTTACCTTTAATTCGGGGTACGCAACCAACGGCATTAATTTTAGGTCATCGTGCGGGGCAAACTCATGTTCGCAACCATCCAAATGTATTGATTCCACCGCTTATAGAGGTCGTAAAGCTCTACGAAACAGTGGCAACGGCGGGGGGAGCATTTAAGGCAGTTAAGGTAAAAGCGATCGCACTTAATACGGCGCATTTGGACGAAAACGCCGCCCAACAAGCTATAAACCAAGTTCAATCAGAAACTAATTTACCTTGCACTGACCCCGTGCGATTTGGCGCAGAAACTTTATTAGATGCTGGGAAAACGAATTAGTCTACAATTTGACTAGATTCTATGTAATGAAATTGCCTTAAGGCGTATTAATAATGGATACAAAAGCTTTTAAAAAGTCGCTTCAACACTCGGAAAACTACCATCGTAAAGGCTTTGGTAAAGCCGCCGAAGTTGCTACATTGTTGAAATCTGAGTATCAAAGCAATTTAGTTCAGCTTATCCGCGACAATAACTATACTCTTACACGCGGCGATGTCACCATCCGTTTAGCCGAGTCTTTTGGCTTTTGTTGGGGAGTAGAACGCGCTGTAGCAATGGCTTACGAAACTCGTCAGCATTTCCCTACCGAACAAATTTGGATTACTAACGAGATTATTCACAACCCTTCGGTAAATCAGCGTTTGCGCGAAAATGGGGTGCAATTTATCGAAGTAACTAACGGTAATAAAGACTTTTCTGTTGTCAATTCTGGCGATGTAGTTATTCTTCCCGCTTTTGGCGCAAGCGTACAAGAAATGCAGCTACTCAATGATTTAGGTTGTAAAATTGTCGATACTACCTGTCCTTGGGTGTCTAAAGTCTGGAATACCGTTGAAAAGCACAAAAAAGGCGATTATACATCAATTATTCACGGCAAATATAACCACGAGGAAACGATCGCTACAAGTTCCTTTGCTGGTAAATATTTAATCGTCCTCAATCTCGAACAAGCGGAGTATGTAGCGTCTTACATTCTTAATGGCGGCGATGCTGACGAATTTATGACTAAGTTTAGCCGCGCTCATTCGGAAGGATTTAACCCCGATGAAGACTTAAAACAAATCGGTATTGCAAATCAAACTACCATGCTTAAAAGTGAAACCGAACTTATTGGCAAGCTGTTTGAGCGGACAATGATGCGAAAATATGGTCCCAGTCAACTAACCGAGCATTTCCAAACCTTCAATACTATTTGCGATGCTACCCAAGAACGTCAAGATGCGATGTTTCAACTTGCCCGTGAAAAGCTAGATTTGATGGTAGTAATTGGCGGTTTTAATTCTTCTAACACCACCCACTTGCAAGAAATCGCTATAGAACGGGGTATTGCTTCCTATCATATCGACTGCGCCGAACGCATTGATACTAAAGGTATCGAGCATCGCTTACTTGACGGTAACTTACAACTAACTCCCCATTGGCTGCCAAAAGGTGCAATTACTATCGGAGTTACATCAGGGGCTTCTACGCCGGATATAGTTGTAGCAGATACCGTAGAGAAGATTTTTGCCTTAAAAGCAGATAATTAAGTTTGGACATCACCTAAAAAGCTAAAAATGCGATCGCATTTAGCTAAAAACTATTAATTTCCTGTATATTGCTCAGAGACAGAGTTGCAATTAAGTCTCCACCTTCAAAATTTGGAGACTTATTAACTTTGCTTGGACAAAAAATTATTAGGAGTTTACAGTCATGATGGCATTTATAAATAGCTTCAGTCACAGTTACGATTGGATGTCTCAACTACTATTAAAACTACCTATTAATTGGACTATCGTCGCTCAAACTCTCAAACAAACAGATTTAGTCGGCGATGTACAAAAATCTTTCGCTCATTTTGTAGCTACGGGACAAATTTGGGCTTTATTAACTGGATTAATCATCGGCTATTTGTTTCGTGCTATGACTACCTACTAACTACTCATTCACCGCTAGACGCGATAGTAGATTAAGACTATTTTTCTAACTGTTAATCCGGTGCTGCATCTATTTTGACAAATTAAAATTAATAAAAACTTTACAATTAACTGCTTATTTGTTCTATTATCAAGGGCGAAAACCGTCCTTTTAAAGTGCTGTGGGTCAACAAAAAACGTGGAGCCAACGATTTGAATCAGCATTGCATCCAGCGATCGCAATTTTCAATGCTAGTATTGGCTTCGATATTGAATTAATTGAGTACGATCTAACAGGTTCTATTGCTCACGCCAAAATGCTGGCTCATAGTCAGATTATTCCCCCAGAAGAAGCAGAGCAATTAGTTCAAGGTTTAGAACAAATCCGTACTGAATACAAGAGCGGACAATTTACCCCCGGAATTGAAGCTGAGGACGTGCATTTTGCTGTAGAAAGACGGCTAACTGAACTTATTGGCGATGTCGGGAAAAAACTACACACTGCTAGATCGCGCAACGATCAAGTCGGTACAGATATTCGCTTATATCTGCGCGACAAAATAGAGCTTATTTGTAATTACATCCGCCAATTTCAACATACTTTACTCCAACTAGCCGAGCAAAATGTTGAAACTCTCATCCCTGGCTATACGCACCTCCAACGCGCTCAACCGATAAGTTTGGCCCATCACCTTTTAGCCTACTTTCAAATGCTCCAGCGCGACTTTGAGCGCCTGCAAGATGTATATAAACGAGTTAATATTTCTCCCCTCGGTAGCGGTGCTTTGGCAGGGACAACTTTCCCCATCGATAGACATTACACAGCCGAACTCTTGCATTTTGAGGGAGTTTATGCCAATAGTTTAGACGGGGTAAGCGATCGCGATTTTGCGATTGAATTTCTCAGCGCCGCCAGTATTATTATGGTTCACCTCAGCCGCCTATCGGAGGAAGTAATCTTGTGGTCGTCGGAAGAGTTTAGATTTGTCAAGCTGACAGATAGCTGTGCAACGGGTTCTAGCATTATGCCTCAAAAGAAAAACCCTGACGTACCAGAATTAGTTAGAGGTAAAACAGGGCGCGTTTGCGGACATCTGCAAGGGCTATTAATGTTGATGAAAGGGCTACCTCTGGCTTACAACAAAGACTTGCAAGAAGATAAAGAAGCTTTATTTGACACTGTAAAAACTGTTATGGCTTGCTTAGAAGCTATGACAATTTTGTTTCAAGAAGGACTAGAATTTCAAACCAAACGCCTAGCTGAAGCCGTAACCGAAGATTTTTCTAACGCTACCGATGTCGCTGATTATTTAGCGGCGCGAGGCATTCCCTTTCGAGAAGCTTACAATTTAGTCGGTAAAGTAGTCAAAACTTGCCTAACAGAAGGAAAATTACTTAAAGATTTAAGTATGCAAGAATGGCAACAATTGCACCCAGCTTTTGCTGAAGATATATATGAAGCGATCGCCCCTCGTCAAGTAGTCGCCGCCCGTAATAGCTACGGTGGTACAGGGTTTGAACAGGTAAAAAGTGCGATCGCCAATGCTCACCTTCAAATAGAGATTAGATAACCGATTGCAAGAATTGATCTCGATACTAAGTAGTGTGTCTTTGTCTAAATTGAAGCATTGCAACAAATGAGCTATTTACTATAACTTTATGTAAATAAAGTTATAGTAAATAGCTTAAATTGTGGATTTAATAAAGATTCGTGTGCGAGCATATTCTTGCTAAATTAAATAGCAGGAGAATAGAAAGTGCTACAAAAACTAAGTAAAAAACTATTGCTTGGAGTTTGTTTGTGTTCGAGCGTAGGTTTGTTATCCGACTCATCACTACTGGCGGCAACAGTATCTGGAATTCCCCTTGAAGCTGTCAGTGTCGTCGATTTCCTAGAGATACCAATTTCTTCTCCAGAGCAATTTACGCGCGACTTTAGTATCAGTGTTGCCAACCTCCCCGGAATAGATCCAAACTTACGGCTGACAAGTTTCACTGCTGTGGTTGCCAATCTAAATGGAGATATCATTCCCAGTAATGTGAGGGTTTGGAGTGGAGTAGCTGCTCCCGGCTGGGAAGTGACTGGTTTTTCTGAAAGTGGAGACAACCCAGGGGGATATAGATTCAATGCTCTTAGCCCAGAAAATGGTATTGCACCAGGGGAGACGCTAGGTGGTTTTGGGGCAAGCAGTAGTGCACTTTCGATCCGTGACAAAACCTTACAAATTACATCCGTATCTTCCACACCAATACCTGAGCCTACGGAATTATTGGGTACGCTTTCAATGGGTGCTTTTCTTGGCACAGGTTATTTACTCAAACGTAGAAGCAAGCAGCTTAGTAATAACTAAATATCGTTCAACTGTAAATACACTACAGTAGATAGCGTTGCTAAAAATGTCATGAGATGACGGCAAGAGAAACCTTAATTTATGGGAGTTCTATCCTAGCCATCGTATTTCATTCCAGAATCGGCAACGCCTTCTTCAAGTGCCACGCTGTTTGTTAGTCCTGGTGTGAAGATAGATTTTTATTTTTAGTTAGGAGCAAAGTCTCTTAATTGCTCTTACATGAATCTATTTTTGGTAGGAGTTTCTAATAGTTTGATATATCTAAGTTCTTATTCACGCAGGAGGTCTAATGAAGTGCCACTTACGGGCTGCAATCTTTGCGGCAGTTATTTCTTTATTCGGCAGACAAAGTATTGCTGCTCCCCAATTAGCGCCAACAATTAATTGTGATAAAGCTACAAATACTGTAGAAATTAATGAATGCACAGGGCGAGAAGCAAAAGCCGCCGATCGCGCCCTTAACCAAACCTATCAAAAATTAAGACCAAAACTATCTACTAAACAAAGGCAAAGATTAACTCAAGCTCAGTTAGAGTGGATTAAATTTCGCGATCGCACTTGCGAATATGAAGCAGGGGAATGGGAAGGAGGTACGGGCGCAACTTCTGCTTATTTGTCTTGTTTAGCTAGAGTGACGACGCAACGCACCGCAGACTTGCAAAGTTATTTAGATAGATAACAATAGTGGCAGCGATAAATCATCGCTGCCACTTTTTGTTAATTAATCGCGCTTTTTAGTGCTACTTAGTCCGCAGCCGTTGTAGCTGCTCCTTCGTCTTCTTCACTCTTAGGCGATCTTTGATTAAACCTTCTTTGGAACCGCCCTGTAGTAGTCCGTTTACGAAACTTCCGGGCATATGCCTGGTTCCGTAGCGCCTTTTCTTTCTTGGGGTTACGGCGCTTTGCCATGTTCACCTCGTTAATAAACAACCAACAACGCTCTAATTTTAGAGACAGTGCAAATCATTCATCTTAGCCCAATTGGCGCATTTTAGTCAAATCCACCGATAAAAGTTGACAATTTTGCTCTCAATTGAGATTTGACTAAATATTTAGTCAAGTTTTAGTTTAAGTTGCCCAAAACCGATTTTTTAGCATTAAAACTGTAAGTAAATATATAAAAATTTATGAGATATAAATTGCTCTGAAACAGTGGGCTGAGAGTTTCAGAAATTTGTTTGGGGACTATGAGCTTCGGGGAAGATTTTGGCTGGGGAATCTCTGAAAAAGATAGTCGCCAAATTTTTGATGCGTTTGTAGAAGCAGGAGGAAACTTTATCGATACCGCTAATGAAGTTTATAACGGCGGTAGCAGCGAGAAGTTTTTAGGAGAATTTATTGCTACCGATAGAGATCGGATTGTTTTATCTACAAAATATACTGATAGCTTGCCAACGACCGACCCAAACCTAGCAGGCAATCAACGCAAAAATATGGTGCAGTCTTTAGAGCGCAGTCTCAAGCGGCTAAAAACTGATTATATCGATTTATTTTGGCTGCATTCTTGGGACTTTGTAACTCCCATAGAAGAAATTATGAGAGCTTTTGACGATTTGGTGCGATCGGGAAAGGTGCTTTATATTGGTATTGCCGATGCCCCCGCTTGGGTGATTTCTCGTGCTAATACTTTAGCTCAATCGCGCAGGGATAATTCATTCTAGAAGTAAAAATAGCTTGTCGATGTCATGGGCAAGAAATCGTTCCGCCTTAGTCAGAGAATCATAGCCACCCTTGCGAGCAAGATTGATGGCAATGGTGCGGAGGATAGA
>JAHHGY010000042.1 GCA_019359635.1 Chroococcus sp. CMT-3BRIN-NPC107 | reverse complement strand
TTCCAAAGAAAATATCGTAGGCTTGTTGTTCGATGGGAGCGCATTTCTGCCTGCTTCAACGCTTTTCTTTCTCTAGCTACAATTCACATTTGGATTAATAGAATTTTATTAGTGGGATAGGTTCTTGCTTTTGGTTGTCAAATTCACCAGTCATATAGTCAGCAAGAGTTTTTAAATCGGCAGAAATCATTGTTAGTTAGCTGTAGCTTAATCTATCTAAATGTAGAGCTATTTTCGTTGTAACTCCGTTAAAAAGAGTTAGCTATACGCCAGTAAATTAACTAATGACTTTAGCAGGATCGGATCCCCACAATATTTCTGAAGAAGAAGTTTTTGTTTTTCCTGCATCCTTTGGACAACAACGGCTGTGGTTTCTCGATCGCCTATTTCCCAATTCTTCTGGCTACAACGTGGTGAATGTCTTGCACCTTATGGGTTTGCTAGATATCGCCGCTTTAGAAAAAAGCTTTAATGAAATTGTCCGCCGTCATGAAGTATTACGAACTAATTTTGACACTGTAGAAGGAAAACCTGTACAGCTAGTTTTACCAAATTTAAAAATATCTATCCCATTAATTGATTCACAAACTTTGCCTAAAAAGGAAAGAGAAGCCGCAGCGCAGCAGGAAATTGCGGCATTTAGTCAGAAACCTTTTAATTTGGAGTATGGAGCGCTATTAAGAGTAAAGTTGTGGCAAATTGAGGCAGAAGAATATATATTAGCGATCGCATTACACCACATAATCTTTGATGAATGGTCGAGCGCTTTACTAATTCAAGAATTAGGATTGCTTTATACGGCTTTTTGTGCAGGTAAACCTTCACCGTTAGAGGAAGTCACAATTCAGTATGCAGACTTTGCCCATTGGCAGCGAGAATATTTGCAAGGGGATGTGTTAGAAAAACAACTAGCTTACTGGAAATCGCAATTACAAAACTTGCCTGAGCTTGAAATAGCCCCAAATCGTTCTTTGCAGCATAGTTATCAAGGAGCAACGAAGTTAATAGAATTACCTCAAGATTTAGCGCAAAAAATCGCTTTAGTCAGTCAGCAAGAAGGCGTTACGCTATATATGATATTGCTTGCAGCTTTTCAGGCTTTACTGTATCGTTACACCGGACAAACAGATATTGTTGTAGGATCTCCCATTGCAAACCGCAATCGCCGAGAATTGGAAAATGCAATTGGTTTTTTTGCTAATAGTTTAGTTATTCGCACGGATTTATCAGCAAATCCTAGTTTTAAAGAATTGTTAGCTAGAGTTAAGCAAGTTGCAATAGACGCTTACGCTCATCAAGATTTGCCTTTCGAAAAGCTAGTAGAGCAGTTGCACCCAGAACGAAGTTTAAATCAAAATCCTCTGTTTCAAGTGACGATCGCGCTGCAAAATGCCCCTATGAAGCAATTAGAACTACCGGGGTTGACGCTTTCGGCTTTTAAAGAAATTGAGACTACAACGGCTAGGTTTGATTTGGAGCTTTATTTGTGGGAATGCGGCGAAGATTTTAGAAGCTTGTGGGGAGATAAATGGCAACAATCGGCAGGATTGCGGGGAGTTTTAGTTTACAATACTGCTTTATTTGATGGAGAGACGACTTCTTTATTACTTCAGCATTTTCAAATTTTGTTAACGGGCGCACTTGAGAATGTTGATACTAAGTTAGCCGATTTACCTTTGTTGAGCGCCGCCGAAAAACAGCAAATTTTGGGGGAATGGAATCAGACGCAGCGCGATTATCAAAAACATCTATCTATTCAAAAGTTATTTGAGATTCAGGTAAATAATAATCCTAATGCGATCGCCCTTAACTATAAAAATCGCCAAATTACTTATCAGCAACTAAATAACGGTAGCAATCAACTAGCGCGTTATTTGCAAAAACTAGGTGTGGGTAAAAACTCATTAGTAGGAATTTGCTTAGAATCAAGCCCAGTAGCGATCGCGGCAATGCTCGGTATTATTAAAGCTGGAGGTGCTTATGTGCCTATAGATCCAGCTTATCCTGTAGAGCGACTTCAGTTTATGGTAGAAGATACGGGATTGAGTGCGATTTTTACTCAAAGTAGCTTTACTCACCTATTTTTTAACACCCAAATTATTTGCTTAGAAAGAGATTGGCAAAAAGTCGCTCTCCAAAGCGATGAGAATCTCCCTAATCAATCCACCACCGAAACTGTAGCTTATATAGTTTATACTTCTGGCTCTACAGGTCTTCCTAAAGGTGTAGCTGTAACTCATCAAGCGGTAAATAGATTAATTGATTCTAATTACATTACTTGGAAAGGATGCGATAAAGTTGCTCAATGTGCCAATATTTCCTTTGATGCGGCGACTTTTGAGATTTGGGGCGCACTTTTAAACGGAGCGCAATTAGTGGGAATTGATAGAGAAACCTTGCTTTCTCCTCCAGATTTTGCCCAAACTCTCCAACAGCAAGAGATTGATGTTTTATTTCTGACTACTGCTTTATTTAACCAAGTAGCGCGAGAAATTCCGTCGGCTTTTAGCTGTTTGAAATATTTGCTATTTGGCGGTGAAGTGGTAGATGTAAAATCGGTGCAAGCAGTGTTTGAAAGCAAACCCCAGCACTTGTTACACGTTTATGGGCCCACAGAAAATACTACTTTTACTACTTGGTACGAAGTGGAGAATGTAGCGCAAGTAAAGACTATCCCAATTGGAAAAGCGATCGCAAATACGCAAATATATCTACTAGATAACTACTTAAACCCCGTACCTGTAGGAGTTTCAGGAGAAATATACATTGGTGGCGATGGTTTAGCACAAGGCTATTTCAATCGTCCTGAATTGACGGCTAAACAATTTATTCCTCATCCTTGGCTAAAATCAGCGCGTTTGTACAAAACTGGTGATTTTGCTCGTTATTTACCTGATGGAAATTTAGAATTTATTGGACGCAGAGACGATTTAGTAAAATTGCGGGGTTTTCGCATTGAGTTAGGGGAAGTTGAAACGGTATTAAATCAACATCCCAAAGTCCGCGAAACTGTAGTTGTAGTAAAAAAAGACAGTTTAGTTGCTTATGTTGTTACTCAGAAGAATTTAAAGCTAAAAAGCCAAGAATTGAAAGAGTTTTTGCAAGCTAAGTTACCAAACTACTCAATTCCGGCGGTTTTTGTATTTTTGGAGAGATTACCTTTAACACTTAATGGTAAAGTAGACCGTCGCGCCTTGCCTACACCGGATTTTACCCATATCTCTGACAAAACTCCGCGTAATTCTATAGAAGCCCAATTATTGCAACTATGGGATGGATTACTAGGAGTTAAAGCTGGTATTGATGATAACTTCTTTGAATTGGGGGGACATTCTTTACTCGCAACTGCGCTAGTTTCTAGAATCCGCGAGAGTTTTGGCGTACAAGTACCCCTTGGGAGAGTGTTTGAAACGCCAACAATTGGTGGATTGGCGGAGTATATAGCCAGTAGCAAAAATGCTACTAATCGTGAGGAGGTGGAGTTTTGAGCGCTGCAAAATTGTTGGCAAATTTACGACGTTTAGATATTCAAGTTGTTGTTGAAGGAGAAAGCTTGCAATGTAACGCTCCTCAAGGCATTTTAACGGCAGAAATGCGATCGCAAATAACTAAATACAAGTCGCAATTAATCGCCTTACTACGTCCAGCACCGCCGCTTGTAACTCAAACTAATCGTACTTGTTTATCTTTTGCACAACAAAGGTTGTGGTTTTTAGATAAGCTTATTCCTCAAAATCCTTTTTACAATATACCTGCCGCGCTGCGTCTTACCGGAAATCTCGATTATTTAGCTTTAAAACAAGCATTTAACACTATTGTCCAACGTCACGAAGCTTTGCGTACCAACTTTATTGAAGTTAACGGACAACCAAAAGCGATTGCGCGGAGCGCAGCGCCAGAGGCGATCGCATCTCCTCAATTTGATGTATCTTTGCCTGTGGTAGATTTGCAGCATTTACCTGCTACCGAAAAACAAGCAGTCGCCCAAAACATTGCGACTCAAGAAGCCCAGCATCCGTTTAACTTGTCCAATGAGTTGTTGCTGCGCGTTAAGTTATTGCATTTAGATCCAAATGAATATGTTTTACTCCTCAATCTCCACCATATCGTTGCTGATGGTTGGTCATTGGGGGTATTAATTCGGGAAATTGGACTACTTTATACAAATAATCCTTTACCGCCCTTACCTATTCAATACGCAGACTTCGCATTTTGGCAAAGAAAATATTTGCAAGGAGAAGTATTAGAAAGTCAACTATCTTACTGGAAATCGCAACTTGCGGATCTTCCGCTCCTAAATTTGCCCACAAAGCCGCGAAAAAGCGTGCAAAGCTACCGAGGTGCAACGCAAAATATCTCTTTATCTCCGGCTTTAACTGCTAGTTTAGAAAATTTAAGCAAGCAAGCAAACGCAACGTTATTTATGACAATGCTTGCAGCTTTTCAAGTATTGCTGTGTTGCTATACAGGACAAAAAGATATCGTAGTTGGATCGCCGATTGCAAATCGTAACCGAGCGCAATTAGAACCTTTAATTGGCTTCTTTGTCAATAGTTTAGTATTGCGTACAGATTTATCTCATAATCCAACATTTAGGGAATTACTAGGACAAGTAAGGGAAACAGCAATAGCAGCTTACGATCGCCAAGACTTACCTTTTGAGAAGCTAGTAGAAGAATTGCACCCTGAGCGAGATTTGAGCCGAAACCCTTTATTTCAGGTAGTTTTTGCCTTACAAAATGCTCCAATGCAACCTTTAAACTTACCAGGAATAACTCTAAATCCTTTGAAGTTTGAGGTGACTACTACAAGATTTGATTTAGAGTTGCATTTGTGGGAGCAAGGTTTTGGTTTAAGCGGGTTCTGGTCAGAAAAAGCAGAGGGAATTAGCGGTTTTTTGGCTTACAGTACCGATTTGTTTGATGAAAGCACAATCTCTCAATTTCTCGCTCATTTTCAAACGTTACTTACAGGAATTATTGCAAATCCCGATATTCCTATCGCTGATTTACCTTTATTGAGTGCTACAGAAAGCCATCAGTTATTAGAGCAATGGAATCAAACTAGCTGTAATTACTCAGATAAATTATTCCATCAACTGTTTGAATTGCAAGCTGCAAAAACACCAAACGTGATCGCTGTAGTATTTGATAGTCAACAACTAACCTACCAACAATTAAATCAACGCGCAAATCAATTAGCTCATTATTTACAAGAGTTGGAGATTAAGCCAGAAAGTTTAGTCGGAATTTGCGTTGACAAGTCTTTAGAAGCGATTGTTGGGATACTAGGAATTTTCAAAGCAGGAGGCGCTTATGTACCAATAGATCCAAGTTATCCTCAAAGCCGCCGAGAGTTTATGCTTGCAGATACCCAAGTAAAAATAGTCTTAACTCAGCAGTCTTTAACATCTCTATTTGCAAACATCAAACTAATCTGTTTGGATACAGACGAGCATATCGCCACTTGCACCGCCGAAAATCCCACCAGCAGCGTAAATCAAGATAATCTAGCCTACGTTATTTATACATCTGGCTCGACCGGAACACCAAAAGGAGTTTTAATCGAACATCGCGGACTATGTAATGTAATTGCAGCACAGATACAAACTTTTGAATTGCGATCGCCTAATCGAATTTTACAATTTAGCTCTCTTAGTTTCGATGCGTTTATTTTTGAGATGCTGCTTGCTTTTGGAGTTGGCGCAAGTCTCTACATTCCCCCCAAAAAAGCCCAATTACCAGGAAAGGATTTAGTAGAGTTTTTACAAGCAAACGCGATCGATACGACGATTATATCTCCAGCCGTTTTAGCCGTTTTAGCCGCCACCGAATTACCCGCATTGCAAACCGTTATTGCTGGTGGTGAAGCTTGTACAACGGAAATTGTCCAACAATGGGCTAAAAATCGTCGCTTCTTCAATGCCTATGGCCCAACAGAAGCAACAATATGGGCAACAGTAGGACGATTAACTATTTCTAGCGATCGACCCTCTATCGGTCGTCCAGTGGCGAATACTCAGATTTATATATTAGACGAATTTTTCCACCCCGTACCTATTGGCGTTGTTGGAGAAGTTTATATTGCTGGAGATGGTGTAGCGCGGGGTTACTTAAATCAAGAAGAATTGACAGCGCAGAGGTTTATTGATAATCCTTTTGCAACCAATCGTTTATATAAAACCGGGGATCTGGCTCGTTATCGTCATGATAAAAGTTTAGAATTTATTGGACGCATAGACGAACAAGTAAAAATTCGCGGGTTTCGGGTCGAGTTAGGTGAGATTGAGACAGTGTTAAAAAAGCATCCGATGGTAGAAAATGCGATCGCCCTTGCAAATAAAGATCGTCTAATTGCTTACATTGTCCCTCAACCAACCGTAGAAAAGCAGTTGCAACTAGAGCAAGTAAAACAATGGGAAAATCTCTACAATCGCACTTATAGCCAATCTGCAAACGAACCAACTTTTAATATTATCGGTTGGAATAGTAGTTATACAGGGCTTCCCCTTCCCACCAAGCAAATGCAGACATGGGTAAAAAGCCGCGCCCTTCAGATTTTAACATTGCAACCACAGCGAGTATTAGAAATTGGTTGCGGTACGGGCTTATTACTGTTTCAAATTGCGCCTTATTGCACCGAATATATAGCAACCGATTTTTCCGCCGCATCAATTCAATATTTGGAGCCGTTATTACAACCATTACCTCAAGTTAAATTGCTGCAAAGAGTAGCCACAGATTTTACAGGTATAGCTGCAAGCTCTTTTGACTGCTTAATTCTTAACTCTGTCGTCCAATATTTTCCTAGTCTCGATTACCTGTTGCAAGTATTAAAGCAAGCAATTGAAACTGTCGCTCCTGGAGGTTTTATATTTATTGGGGATGTACGGAATTTACAACTATTATCAGCTTTTCATGCTGCCGTACAACTACATCGCTCGGAGGGGGATTTGTCTCAAGAGCAGTTACAGCAACAGTTGCAGATAGCAATATTTCAAGAGACGGAATTAGTCATCGATCCGGCTTTCTTTGCAACGTTGAAACAGCAATTTTCAAGAATTAGCCACGTTCAAGTACAGCTTACACGAGGAGAAGATCGCAATGAATTAACCCAATTTCGCTACAACGCCATCTTGCACATTGAAGCCCAAAAAACCACTGTTTGCAATTGCAAGCTTGATTGGGAGCAAGATAACTTAAATCTTTCTAAAGTAGAGCGATATTTAGTCGAAAATCAGCCAGCCGTTTTACAAGTAGCAAAAATTCCCAACTCTCGTGTAATAGCAGCCGTCAAAACCGCTCAATGGCTAACTAACGGTACAGAATCGCTGCAAAATATTAGTCAAATGCGCGAAGTGCAACAATTAGAAACTGAAGGTATTGAGCCGGAAGATTGGTATAGGTTAAACAAACTCCCTTACACTGTCGAGGTAAGTTGGATAAATACCGATGCTACAGGTTGCTACGATGTTATTTTTCAATGCCTTAGCCAAAAAGCAATCTTTGACATAGAAGTTGCAAATAAAAATTACCCAGCAAAAACTAATGCAAACAATCCTTTACAAGCACAATTAGCGCGTCATCTCATCCCGCAATTGCAAAGCTATCTCCAGCAAAATCTACCCGATTATATGATACCTGCTGCCTTTGTAGCGTTAGAGAAAATTCCTTTAACAACCAACGGTAAAGTCAATCGCCGCGCCCTTCCTACGCCAAATTGGGGAAGAAATGCGATCGCTCTTAGCGCTGCGCCATACGCAATCGCACCCACATCACCCACTGAACAAAAACTAGCAAATATTTGGGCAGATTTGCTAGGACTAAAAAATGTCAGCATTGAAGATAATTTCTTTCATTTAGGGGGACATTCCTTACTAGCTACGCAACTAATTTCCCGCATCCGCGATACTTTCAGCGTCGAATTACCTTTGCAAAAAGTTTTTGAAACTCCCCAAATTGCGCCCCTAGCTAAAGCTATTGAAATCTTGCAAAGCAGTAACAAAACTCTACCAGCTATAGGAATTGTACCGCTTTCTCGCGACGCTCACCGCCGCTTGCGATCGTCTCTCAAAAATCCTGAAAATTTAGGGAGATAAAACTACTTGCATACTCCAGCTATTTTTAACAACGATGAAGTTTTTGTTTTTCCTGCTTCTTTCGCCCAACAACGGCTGTGGTTTCTCAGCCAATTAGCACCGAATAATCCTTTTTATAACGTATCTGCGGCGATGCGTCTAACTGGAAACTTAAATTTAACAGCGCTACGGCAAACCTTTAACGAAATAATCCGCCGTCATGAGGTTTTGCGGACAACCTTTGAAATGGTAGAGGGACAGCTAAATCAAGTAATTGCCGAAAATGTAACCATAAAGTTAAAAATTGTAGACTTGCAACATCTACCAGCGATTGAGCGAGAAACTAGCGCAAGACAAAAAGCGATCGCATTTTCTTATCTTCCCTTCAACCTTAGTACAGACTTGCTACTAAGAGTAACCATATTTCAACTAGATTTCAGCGATTCTATTTTGCTATTAAGTCTGCATCACATTATTGCTGATGGTTGGTCAATTGGTGTTTTAATCAAAGAAATTACCGCTCTCTACGCTGCTTTTTGTACTAATACTTCTTTATTACCCGATTTACCAATCCAATATGCTGATTTTGCCGCTTGGCAAAATCAAGAGTTACCAAAAATAATCGAGTCACAACTACCTTATTGGAAAACACAACTCGCCGATTTACCAAGCTTAAATTTGCCGTGCGTGAAGCAGAGCTATCCCGAAGGAAATCGCCTTCGCAATTCTACCCAAGATTATAGAGGTGCAACTTACAACTTTTTAGTCCTTTCCCCCAACCTAAGCGCATCTTTAGCAGCCTTTAACCAGCAAAAAGGCGTAACACTATTTATGACAGTTTTAGCAGCCTTACAAACGCTGCTATATCGCTACACAGGACAAGAAGATATTGCTATAGGTTCTCCCATTGCCAATCGTAATCGAGCCGAATTAGAACCATTAATTGGTTTTTTTGTCAATAGTTTGGTGTTGCGAGTTCAGCTATCTAGTAGCCTTACTTTTCAAGAATTATTAGCAAAGGTAAAACAAGTAACTTTAGATGCTTACGCCCATCAAGATTTACCCTTTGAAAAGCTAGTACAAGAACTTCAACCAGCGCGAGATTTAAGCAAGCATCCATTATTTCAAGTTGCGGTTTCTCTGCAAAATACGCCGATTACAGCTTTAGAATTACCTGGAATTATCTTAAATCCCTTTGAGATTGAAAATGGCACAAGTAAGCTAGATTTGGAGTTGCATTTTTGGCAAAGTTCCGCCGGATTAGAAGCTCAGATAATTTATAGTACCGATTTATTCGATCGCTCTACCATCCTCCGCATGGCTGGACACTTGCAAACTCTGCTCGCAGGAATTATTAATGACTCCCAACAAAAACTAGCTCAATTACCAGTTTTGACCGCCACCGAAAGCCAACAGTTGCTTATTGACTGGAATAATACCCAACAAAACTATGGCGATAAATGTATCCAGCAGCTATTTGAGGAGCAAGTAAATAATAATCCCAATGCGATCGCACTTGTACACAACAACGAGCAACTAACCTACCAGCAACTAAACGAGCAAAGCAATCAAATCGCCCATTACTTACAAAGCCTTGGGGTTGTACCCGATGCAATCATCGGTATTTGCTTAAAAAAGTCGCCTTTAATCATCGTCGCAATTTTAGGAATACTCAAAGCTGGAGGCGCTTATTTACCAATAGATCCAGAGTATCCCAAAGAGAAGTCGCGCTTTATGCTAGAAGACTCGCAAATAACTATTTTAATAACTCAAAACTCTTTATTTACCGAGGAGTGGGAGCATAAATTAGTCTTCATTGACGATCGCGCGATCGCACTTCAAAATAAATACAATCCTACAAGTCTTGTAAATGCCACAAATCTAGCTTACGCAATGTACACTTCTGGCTCTACAGGACAACCCAAAGGCGTTTTAATCGAACATCGCGGCTTAAGTAATGTAGTCCACGCGCAGAGGCAGATTTTTGACTTAAAACCCCAACACCGGATTTTACAATTTGCCTCTATTAACTTTGATGCGTCTATTTTTGAAATAGTTATGGCATTAACTAACGGCGCAACACTCTATCTAATCCCAGAACAATCGCGCCTAGGAGCGTCGTTAACTAACTATTTGCGTCTTTGCTCCATCACTCACGCAACCTTACCCCCAGCAGTCTTAAAAACCCTTGTACCGACAGAATTACCAGCATTGCAAACCCTGATTTTAGCGGGTGAAGCTTGTACAGGAGACATGGCTATATGGGGAAAAGGAAGACGTTTATTTAATGCCTACGGATTAACAGAGACAACCATTTGGTCTACGATCGCCCAGATAAAAGATAGTATTTCTATAGGAAGTGCGATCGCTAATACCCAACTTTACGTCCTAGACTCTAATTATCAGCCAGTTCCAATCAAGATTCCCGGCGAATTATACATAGGTGGAGTTGGTATAGCCAGAGGTTATCTCCATCGCCTTGAATTAACGGCTAAAAGGTTTATTCCCAACCCTTTTGACACTTCAAATAATCTTTACAAAACTGGCGATTTAGTCCGCTATCTTCCTGATGGTAATTTAGAATTTTTAGGACGCATCGACCGACAAGTTAAAATTCGCGGCTATCGAATAGAGTTAGAAGAAATTGAAAGCCTATTGCTTCAACATCCAGCAATTCAAGCTGTCACCGTAATTACTCAAGAAACTGCTGCTAATACTCAACTGATAGCTTATATAGTCTTCAAACCCAACTTAAACCCTTCTACCGCTCAATTACACAACTTTCTCAAAGCAAAATTACCCGACTATTCCATCCCTTCAACTTTCATTATCCTGTCCTCTTTACCCCTAACACCCAATGGTAAAATAGATCGAAATGCCTTAAAAAGTGCTACTAACACAATAAAACAATCTTTTGTAGCGGCCCGCAATGCCACAGAATCGACCTTAACAAGATTTTGGGCGCAAACTCTCAAACTGGAGAGAGTGGGAACCCAAGATAGCTTTTTTGAATTAGGTGGAGATTCTCTACTAGCCGTTCAACTATTAGACCAAATAAACCAGCATTATCAGCAAAAGCTGCCATTATCCGCGCTTTTTAGTGCGCCAACTGTCGAACAATTCGCGCCAAACATTGAAAAAACCTACAATTGGTCGCCGTTAGTCCCGCTTCAACCCCAAGGCGGTAAAAAGCCATTCTTCTGCATTCATCCCATTTTCGGCGTTGTTTTACCCTATTACGAATTAGCAACCCATTTAGGCAAAAATCAACCATTTTACGCCCTCCAACCCTACGGTTTAGATGGTTTGCAGCCACCACTAACTAGCATTACAGAAATGGCAACTTACTATATTAAAGCCTTACGTCAAATTCAACCAAAAGGCTCGTATCAACTAGGCGGCTGGTCTTTTGGTGGCTTAGTTGCGTTTGAAATCGCGCAACAATTACACCAAGCAGGGGAAGAAGTAAGTAAACTTGTAATTTTCGATACTCTTGCACCCATACCTAGCAATCAACCATCATTGTGGGATAGTTTGAACTTTCTTTTAACCACTGTACCCGGCTCTATTTATCCATTTGTACTAGATTACTGGGAGCTAATTTGCGACGCTTACAGTATTCCTAGCACCCTTGAGCAAATTTTTTCGCCTCAAAAGTGGACTTCATTGCTAGAAAAGGCAACTATTAACAGTCTTTTTCCGCAAGAAACTAAATTAAGAATGCTAGACGAATTAACTATTGAGCGAATAATGAGGATTTTTTGGGCAAATAGTCAAGCCACATTAAATTATGCACCCCAAAACTACCCAGGTGCGATCGCTTTATTTAAAAGTAATGCACCCCTAACCACCACTGACCCAACTTTAGGCTGGAGTCAATTAACAAATGTAATGCTGCACTCTGTTCCTGGCAATCATTTAACCATGCTCAAAACCCCCAACGTTCAAGCATTAGCCAAAGAATTAAATAGGTATTTAACCTCTTGAGCAAAACTTCCTCCCTTGGCAAAGTTGCAGTTAAGCGAGACAATAGTTAATATATCTCCCGTTAATTCTCAACCTGTGAACACTGTTCGTACTGTTTCCGATACCAAAAGAGCATTCTATTCTACTCACACCCGCCCGATAAACACTATTTATCGCCGCGTAGTTGAGGAATTAATGGTAGAAATGCACTTACTCTCTGTCAACGCTGATTTTAGCTACAACCCCATATACGCACTAGGTGTCGTCACTTCCTACGAGCGCTTTATGCAAGGCTATCAACCAGAACGGGACAAAGACTCAATTTTTCAAGCTTTGTGTCAAGCGATAGGTAACGACCCTCATCAGTATCGCCAAGATGCCGAACGATTGGGCAATTTCGCTAAAAGTTTGTCATCCCAAGACTTAATCCAATGGCTAAGTGGTGAAAAGTCGGTAGATGGTAATAGCGACTTGCAAGAACAAATTAAACAAATAGCCACTAACCAAAAATTTAAATACAGCCGTTTGTTGGCGATCGGTGTATTTAGTTTACTAGAATTATCCGACCCAGAATTAGTCAAAGACGAAACCAAGCGTGTAGAAGCCTTCAAGCAAATTTCTAGCAGCTTGCACTTACCCGAAGATAAGCTCAACAAAGACTTGGAGTTGTATCGCGGTAACGTCGAAAAAATGAATCAAGCTTTAGTTGTTATGGAAGATATGTTAGCCGCCGAGCGCAAAAAACGCCAACAAAGAGCAGAGGAACAACAAGCTGCGGTTGCTGCCAAACAATCCGCCGACAAACCCCAAGATACCGCTTCTTAATTAATAAAGCGCATTTATTGAAATATCCCCGACTGTGGCATCATGACTTCAGCTTAAAGTTATGCTCAGTCAGGGGTTTTTCGCAAGTGAATGCAACGCGCAATCTTTTACAAGTTTTTCAAAGCCGCAAAATGGCAGTATTGCTATTTTTGGGCTTCTCCTCTGGTTTACCGTTATTTCTCACCAGTAGAACTTTGCAACTATGGATGCAAGACGCTGGGGTTGAATTAGGCGCAATTACTCTGTTTGGTTTAGTTAGCGTTCCTTATTCTCTCAAATTTTTATGGTCGCCTTTATTAGACCGATTTGTCCCGCCCTTTCTCGGACGGCGGCGCAGTTGGCTAATAATAACTCAAATAGGGTTGGTTTTAGCGATCGCAGCGATGGCACTACAACAACCCGCCCAGAACCTGCAAGTATTGCAATTATTCGCCATCACCGCCTTAATTGTTACTTTTTTAAGTGCTACTCAAGATATTGCTGGCGATGCTTACCGCACAGATGTTTTATCGCCCCTTGAATTAGAAGCTGGTGCATCGGTTTGGGTGCTTGGCTATCGGTTGGCGCTGCTAGTAACTAGCTTTTTGGCTTTGATTTTAGCCGACTATATTCCCTGGAATGTCGTTTATTTAATCATGGCGGCTTTTATGGGTGTTGGCATAGTTAGCACCTTGTTTGCACCCACAGAACCCGTGCTAGAAGGAGAACAAGCTTCTGCACCCATGTCTAGCAAAGATGGGATTTTTCTATTATTATTTGTAGCAATCCTCGCGGGGCTAGTGGGCGGAGTAATTACAGGCTATATTCCTCTACCTACTCTATATTGGTTAATTGCGGGTATACTTGCTATTTGGCTAGTCTCAGCTTTTGTATTACCAAAAAGGCAACTAAATAATCCTACTGAAGCTCGTCCGCCACAATCATTGCAAGATGCGGTTATTCTGCCTTTCCAAGAGTTTTTCGGGCGGTTTGGGCTAACGCAAGCAAGTTTAATTTTAGCTTTTATCTTACTCTACAAACTGGGCGATTCTTTGGTAGGAATTACCGCTAATTTATTTTTACGAGAAATAACTTTTACAAAATCTGAAATTGCCGCCGTACAGGGCGGAATGGGTTTTATTGCAACAACTGTAGGAGTATTAGTCGGCGGCGCTATCTTAACTAAAATTGGTATCAATCGCGCCCTATGGATTTTTGGGATTCTGCAATTGGTGAGTAACTTAGGTTATTACGCTTTAGCGATCGCCGGAAAAAATTATTCTCTCCTCGTCCTAGCCATTAATATCGAAAATTTGTGCGCGGGTTTTGTTACGGTTGTTACCGTTGCTTATTTAATGAGTCTTTGCAATCACAGCTTTACAACTACCCAATTTGCCTTATTCTCTAGCTTAGTTGCGATTAGTCGTGACATTCTTTCTGCCCCCGCCGGACAATTAGCAGTCATTACAGGCTGGTCAACATTTTTCTTGCTTTCTATCGTCGCTGCAATTCCGGGACTCGCACTTTTACCCTTTGTTGCACCTTGGAACCTCCCCACTGTAGCATTAGCAAAACCAGGGCTAAATGAGGATGATTATTAATAAATTAAGTTGTAAGATAAGAGAAAGCTTAACAATTCTTTAGTTTCGTTCTCATACTACCTTTGCTTCTTTTGGCTACCAACATGGCTATCTTCCGTCAATACGTGCTTCCCTTTGCGATCGTGTTTGTGTTTTTTATTGCCCTTGTAGCAGTTAGCGCCCGGATATTTCTGCCTACCGATATGGCTGCACCCGCGCCCATTGAAGAAATTAATTTACCCCAAAAAGCAAACGTGCAATTACCTCCAGGGCTTTCTATGTTGGTCAAAGGTATACCGGACGATTTGGCACTGTCCGATCAGTTCCGCATGACGATTAACTAAATGTGGAACTAATACAGGGCTACACAGTTCGGGCTGGATCGAGCTTAGATCGAGCATTGCTAGTCAAGTTTATGCAAAAAACTTATCAGGAACTATCGCCGAAGCAAGATTTTTCTCATTTAGCCCTGACGGTGGAACAATATTTGTCTAGAGAAACGCCTTTATGGTGGGTAGAATGCGATCGCGCTGTTGTTGGTTGTTTATGGGCAGGAAACGCTATAGACCAAATTACAGGCGATCGCATTGCTCATATTTTTTTACTTTACGTAACTCCAGAACATAGATGTAAAGGCATTGCCAAGGCTTTGATGAACCAAGTAGAAACTTGGGCAATTGCCAAAAGATTTCCCGCAATTGGGTTGCAAGTATTTCAAACCAATGACTTCGCCTTAAATCTTTACAACCATTTAGGCTATCAAACTCAATCGCTATCGATGGTAAAACCACTGAAATAGATATACTAAACAAAGCTGACTGCTAATGGTTGTGGTAGCTTGAATAGTTATGTATGACGACGAAGACTTAATTAGCTTATTGGCAGGGGAAGAATTAGAAAGCCCCTTAGATCGCCTTGAACCTCTAACGGGAGAAGTCGAGGAATACAAACCAAATCCTGACGCAATGTTAGCTCTGCTAGAAGATCCGCAAACTCAGCAAAGGATGTTAGCGGCTAGGGCTTTTTGCGAACTAGAAGACAAACGCGCTACCCCTCATTTAATTCACCTATTAACCGATACTTGTCCCTTAGTTAGAGTTAGTGCAGCCTACGCTATTGGACGCAACCCTCACGCCAATGCTGTAGAACCGCTAATAGAACAGCTAAGTGCTGATTGGAATGGTTACGTTCGTAAAGGTATCGTGTGGGCACTGGGAAACTGCCGCGATCGCCGATCTTTAGTGCCTTTAGCTGAGGCTTTAAAAACCGACATTTCTGCCGTGCGCTTGTGGGCGGCAAGTTCTTTGGCGCAGATCGCAGGGGTAAGTTATGAAGGAGTTGTGGGCGCAATCCCGCCCTTAGTGGAAGCATTAGTTAACGATCCTGTTGCCGCCGTGCGGAGTAATTGCGCTTGGGCGATCGGGCAACTATGCCGCGAATTGCCTTCTAACGTGGTTTACGCCACAGCGATTGATGCTTTAATTCAAGCTTTTGCCGAAGATAAGGATTTAGGAGTTAGGGAAGATTCTAAGGCGGCATTATTGGGCGTGGGCGATCCTCGCGGCTTGCAGCTAATTGAAACTTTAGAACAAGAAGGATGGTTTTGATCGACGTAATTGGAGAAGACGTTTTAGCGCCACGTCTCTACAGTAAAGTAAATGGTTCTAAATAGAGAATATTCCAATCGTTACCTTCTACAGCTACCGTAGCTAGGTAATTTGGGGCAGGAGCAAAAGATCGCAGAAACCATTGTTTGGCGCGATCGCTCTTTGTTGCTACAGTATCATCAAAATCATTATTACCCGCCGCCAAGCCATCCCCTACCGCCTTTAAATAAGCTTCTTTGCGCGTCCAGTGGTAAAAAAAGCCTGCGGGTTTTTCGTCGGGGGAAAGTGCTTGAAAAATTGCATTTTCTTGAAGGGAAAAGTATCGCTTGGCGATTTGTTCTGCTTCTTTCATCGGGCGGATAAATTCTAAATCTATTCCCAAGTTGCGATCGCGCGTTATGGCGTACAACACCAAATTTTCGGAGTGAGACAAGTTAAACCGCAAGAAAGTGTCTCTAATTGCAGGCTTGCCATGCTGCCCATAGTTAAACTCTAATAAAGCTGCGGGTACAGCTAAATAGTTACCTAAAATTGTTCTCAGCAATCCCCGCGCCACCATAAACCTTTGCCGATCTTGCTCAAAGTGAAACTTTTGCGCCCTCTTAAGTTCGTCGGCAGACAAAGTTTGAGCTAATATTTCTACTTTTTCTCTAGGTAAGTTGAGAGTAGAACGCCAGATATGAACTTCATTTTTATTAACTAATAACTGGTTTGGGGACAAATGCCAACTACAATCAAGCATTTTTCAAGAGTTGTTCCTTATATACATACTGAGACTTTGCTTCGTGCCGGAGGGTTACTAAAGTTCAATCTAAATAATCTGGTTCAGGTAGAGCTCGCCGATCTACTTTGCCATTAGAAGTAACTGGCAGGGCTTCTAGAACAATATAAACCGATGGAATGGCGTATTCGTCTAGCTCCTCTTGAAGGAAAGATTTTAGCTGCTTTGATAGCTGATTGATTTGTTGCTCTCCAAAACTATCGGCGCAACTATTTAACATTGGCATAGCTTTTAAAGCATCATTAGGTATTGTGAAGCTATTGCTATTAAATACTGGGTCAAAAATTAGAGCAGGTTGATTGTAAAGGTTTGGCAATGGAAAACTTCTTTCAGTGTTGTCTACTGCGGCTTTTTGCTGAAACATCTGCAAAAATTGCGGCTGCAAAACTACATAAGCTGCTAAATATTTATCTTTTGAAACTAAATTTTCGCGGACAACAACTACAGCTTCGGCGATCGCCAAATGCTGACATAAAGTAGCTTCAACATCCTCTAGCTCTACGCGGAAACCGCAAATTTTTACTTGATTATCTAGTCTCCCCACAAACTCAATTTTCCCATCTGGAAGATAACGAGCCAAGTCTCCAGTTTTGTACAGGCGAGAATTGGTGTCAGTAAACGGATTAGGTACAAATTTGTCTGAGGTTTGTTCGCTATTAAAGTATCCACGAGCTAAACAAGCCCCACCAATCCACATTTCTCCTACGACTCCAATTGGTACTGGCGTGACGGGATCGCTTTTGCGCCTCAAAAAACGATCTAGTATATAAATTTGCGTATTCGCAATTGGTCTACCTATAGAAATTAGTGTTTGATTTGGCTCCACTTTGCAAACTGTCGCCCAACTTGTAGTTTCAGGAGCGCCGTACATATTCCATAGTGACCCTACTTTGTCTAATAGCTGCCTTGCTAGCCCTTTAGGCAATGCTTCGCCACCGCAAAGAGCTTTTAAGTGTTTGCTACCATTCCAGCCAGAGGCTAAAAGACTCCGCCAAGTGCTAGGAATTGCTTGCATAACTGTAATCTTCTCAACTATGCTCTGTGCTAGCCGCACTGGGTTGGCAGCAACTTCGCGGCTAACTAAAGCAATTTCTGCCCCTACTACGAGCGGCAGGTAAATTTCTAAGCTGGCAATATTAAAACAGATGGTAGTGGTAGCCAGCATGACATCTCGATCGCTCATTCCTGGCTCTTTACTCATAGAAGATAAGAAATTGACTACCGCGTGATGGCTAATTTGTATGCCTTTAGGTTTACCCGTGCCAGAGTTATAAATAGTGTAAGCTAAGTTTTCGGCGGTGATGGTGCTTTGGGGGTTTGAGTCGCTTAAAAGTGCGATCGCGTCCTCCTCTATATCCATAAGTACCGTATCGCCAAAATGTTGGGGTAAGCGCTCTAAACAACCAATTTTTGTTAACAATATTGGAAGCTGCAAGTCTTGCAACATAAATGCCAAGCGATCGTAGGGATAGGCAGGATCTAATGGTACGTAAGAACCGCCTGCTTTAAGAATGCCGAGCAAGCCAACGATTAAATCCAAACTTCGTTCTAGGCAAATTCCTACCATAGTTTCGGGTCTGACATTTGCTTTTTGTAAGTAACGAGCTAGTTGATTGGCGCGTTGGTTTAATTGTTGGTAAGTAAGTTGCTGATTTTCAAAGCTGACAGCTATTTTATGAGGCGTTTTTTTTACTTGTTCCTCAAAAAGTTGATGAATACATCGATCTTGAGGATAGTTAGTTTTCGTGTTATTCCACTTCTGTAATAGCTGTTCTTTCTCTCCCGCAGTTAACAAAGAAAGGTCTAAAATTTGCTTTTGAGTTGGAGAAAAATCACGCCTAATATTATTCATAACTTATTACCTAATTTTTTAATTAAATTAATATTCAAACTTTCATGTTTTAATAGCTAGTTACACATCCAAAAATTACATCTTCATTGTCAAAATTATAAAAAGCCAATTTTTGCCCTTAATACCTCAAATCAAGATTAGTAGACATACCTTAATTTTTTAACAAATACTGCTGTCTCTCCGCAATTCGTGTAATTACAGAAATTTTTGAGCTAATTAAGCTTCATAGAGTAAAGTACCGTATTTACTCTGATTTATGTTTTTTAGTTTAAATTCCCATGAAATTGATGTGAAGATAAAAATTTATTCCTTGAAATATTTGCAAAAAATCTCCGTTCTAAATAGGTTCTATGCTGAAGTAAGTTGTTAGTCTTTAAACTAGATAAAATTCTTGCAGTGCAGGAAGAAAATTCTTATTTTCATGACTGGGACGACTGAGTTTAATTAAAGCAAATCGCTGTAAAGGAGTCAAAGCTTGCCATTGCTGCACTGTCAAAATTACCCCTAATTCTTGAGCTTTTTCTTGTACATTAGGCGAAATATTAGTAGAATTCGTCCATTCGGGGTTTGCGTCTACTTGTATATCTTTAGCTTGGCTACCAGTGTGTTTTTGCACCAAAATTTGCAACTTTTGGCAATAGGTTTGAATTTCGCTGGTCGTAGTGCAAGGTTGCTCTACCAATGCTTGACGTTCTGCTTCGCTAAAATGCGTCCAATCTGATAGTTTAAGCTTAATTCCACAAGTGTCTAGTTTAAAACGTACTTGCATGGGAATACAACGGAGATTATCGACAAAATCGGCTTCAAATTCAAAAAAAGTCATAGTATTTTTGATTAAGATGGTTTAAGATTGCTGCGGCGGACAATCCAATAACTAACCGACAAGGCAAAAATTGCGATCGCCAGCCCGATTAATTGGCTACCAGAAGTTTTGTCTAAGTCTAGGATAATCAGTTTTCGCGCCACTGCAATTAAAGATGTAACTATTACTAATTCAACTTGAATAACATTTTTTTCTAAGTAAGCTGTAATATTTTCTAGTAGTTCTAAAGCAACTAAAATATTTAAAAATAAGCCAAATAGTTCAATTAGGGTTGTATTAAAAAACCCTACAGGTTCAGTAAGTAACTCTCTAAATAAAAGTATCCCTAGATCAACTATGGCAATAAGAATTACAAGTAACATCGCTATAGCGAGCAGCTTAGACACAATTTTTTCTACGTAGTGAACTAGGTGAAGAAAATTGTCATCTTTACCTGTCTCTATAATTTGCCTAAATAGGTTTTTTAGTCTCATAACTTATACCTGCGTTAAATTGCATGGTACAGCTAAAATACGTGCGATCGCTTATAAAATCGGCATTTTGTCCTAATTCTATTCTCGCAAGTGTCCATTTTATCTTAGAATGCGATTCCAAGGGAGCGATCGCTCTATTACCTAATCTCAAGTGGAGAAATTTTGTGGATTTAGACCGGATTCCAGCCCAACCCAAGCCAGGGTTAATCAACGTATTGATTGAAATTGCTGCGGGAAGCAAAAATAAGTACGAGTACGATAAGGATTTACACGCCTTTGCTTTGGATCGGGTGCTTTATTCGTCGGTAAAATATCCTTACGACTATGGCTTTGTACCCAATACCTTAGCCGATGATGGCGATCCTTTAGACGGAATAGTGCTAATGGACGAGCCAACATTTCCTGGCTGTGTAATTGCCGCCAGACCCATTGGAATGTTAGAAATGATTGACGGTGGCGATCGCGATGAGAAAATTCTTTGCGTCCCCGATAAAGATCCTCGCTACGCTCATGTAAAGTCTCTCAAAGACATTGCACCGCATCGGTTAGATGAAATTGCCGAGTTTTTTCGCAGTTATAAAAATTTAGAAAAAAAAGTCACAGAGATTCGCGGCTGGCAAGATGTAGAATTTGTCATGCCTTTAGTAGAAAAGTGTATCAAAGCTGGTAGCGAACAAGGTAGAGATTCGGATTCGGAAACGACTTAAGTCAGTCGGTTGCGCCGACAAGTCTAAAATGTAAGAGGAGAGAAATACATCTTTCCTCTTGCTCCATCGCCCCATGACAATGCAACGAACATTTCTTAGCGCCAAAATTCATAGTTGCACCCTCACGGCTGCCCACCTTAATTATGTAGGTAGTATTAGCATCGATCGCACTCTACTAGATGCTGCGGGAATTTTACCTTACGAACAGGTGCAAGTAGTAAATATTGCCAATGGCGAACGATTAATTACTTATGCGATCGCATCTCCCGCCAATTCTGGAGCCATTGAATTAAATGGAGCCGCCGCACGGCTTGGTATGGCAGGCGATCGCGTTATTATTATGACTTACGCTCAACTTGACGAGCAAGAGCTTCAAACCTACTGTCCTACCGTTGTTTTAGTGAACGAGGATAATAAAATTCAAGAAGTGCGGCGTTATAATGATTAAGCAACACCGCACTGTTTTAATATAGGACAAGGCAGTGAAGCCGTTGCAGCGCAAGCAATTAAAAGCAATGCAGAAGATTATTTAATTAAAGATCGAATAACTCCATTGATGTTGCAAGTTGCATTATAGAGATGATTGGCGGCTACCAGATACGTTAATGCCGATTGATTTTGGAATGCCTCGTGTAGTCAAGTCTACCTTTAAGTATTTTTACATCCGGTTTATCAAAGAACTGATTAGTGCTTATTTATGAACTCACCAACACCGAATCGCCCTCAATTTTAGCTTTGTAAGTTTTCAAGGGTTGGGAAGCAGGCCCTTTTAAAACTTTGCCATCAATTCCATATTCTGCAGCATGGCAAGGGCAAACAAATTTTTGTGACTTAGCTGCCCAATCTACCGTACAACCTTTATGAGTACAGGTAGGATTTACGGCGCTGAGATTGCTAGTTGGACTGGTGCGAACTACTAAAACTGCCCCAACAGGAGAATTTTTGTTAAGTAATCGATCATTTTTGCTTAACTGTGATACTTTCCCCACCACCTTAAACCCACCTTTATTATTAGTAGATTCGGCTTGGGTCGTTTGAGAAGAACAGGCTGCGATCGCTACAGGCAAAGAACTTGCTAACAAACCTACACCCACCCAGTTTAAAAAAGTTCGTCTATCCACAGCATTCTACTTCAATTGGAATATATAAAACTTTACAAAAATTAAAACAGTCTTCAGTCTTTTAGCTGATATCTCACCCATTCATCTTTCTTTTGATAGGTATTTCATGAAAAAAATACATAAATTTCATGCGTTTTAGTCATATTACGCAATATTTTGTTACTAAAGATACGAAACTAAGTGTTAATTAATCATAACTTGAATACTAACAAGCACTCAAAGATTATCTAACAAACTCTACTCAAATCTAGTTCGCCTAAATGGTGTAGCGCAAGATACGAACTGAGGGCTTGAAGTTTAATAACCTAGCAGCAATTAGCAATTTTTTTTAAATCTAGGCAATTTTGAGCCTTGCTAGGCAAAAGAAAATATAAGGTTTAGTTCATGACAGCAGATGCGATCGCCAAAACAAGCTTAAATAAATTTGAAAAATTTAAAAGCGAAAAAGATGGATTAGCCGTAAAAGCAGAACTAGCACAATTTGCGTCTATCGGCTGGGAAGCAATGGACGATACGGATAGGGAACATCGACTAAAATGGCTGGGCGTATTTTTTCGTCCCGTCACTCCCGGCAAATTTATGATGCGCCTGCGATTACCCAATGGGATTATAAATAGCCATCAGTTACGAGTATTAGGCGAAATAGTCGAACGCTACGGCGATGATGGTTGCGCGGATATTACGACTAGACAAAACATTCAACTGCGCGGCGTAAGAATAGAAGACTTGCCAGATATTTTTAACAAAATGCAGCAAGTAGGCTTAACCAGCATCCAGTCAGGAATGGATAACGTTCGCAATATTACCGGAGATCCCATCGCTGGCTTAGACTCGGATGAGCTATTTGATACGCGGGAACTAGCAAATCAAATTCAAGACATGATTACGAATAACGGCGAAGGTAATTTAGAATTTACCAACTTGCCGAGAAAGTTCAATATCGCTATTTCTGGCGGGCGAGATAATTCAATTCACGCCGAAATCAACGATTTAGCTTTTATTCCTGCGTTTAAAAACGATAAATTTGGCTTTAATGTCCTAGTTGGTGGCTTTTTCTCTGCTAAACGCTGCGATGCGGCGATTCCTTTAAATGCTTGGGTAGCACCAGAGGATGTAGTCGCTGTATGTAGAGCAGTTTTAGAAGTTTACCGCGACAATGGCTTGCGAGCCAATCGGCAAAAATCTCGATTAATGTGGCTAATCGATGAATGGGGACTTGAGAAGTTTCGCACAGAGGTGGAAAAGCAATTAGGTAAAACCTTAATTAGCGCCGCCGCCAAAGACGAAATAGATTGGGAAAAACGCGATCATATCGGCGTTTATAGCCAAAAGCAACCGGGATTGAACTATGTAGGCTTGCATATTCCCGTCGGACGCTTGGAGGCCCAAGATATGTTTGAACTAGCACGGCTGGCGGAAGTATATGGTAGTAGCGAAATTCGGTTTAGTGTTGAGCAAAACGTCATTATTACCAATGTTTCAAACTCGCGCTTAGAAGTATTGCTAAAGGAACCAGTATTAGCAAAATTTTCGGTTAATCCAGAACAATTAATGCGAGGATTAGTTTCTTGTACGGGAGCGCAATTTTGCAACTTTGCCTTAATAGAAACTAAAAATCGCGCCCTAAAAGAAATTGCATCTTTAGCCCAAGAAGTGCAGCTAACCCGCCCCGTTCGCATTCACTGGACTGGTTGCCCAAATTCTTGCGGCCAACCCCAAGTAGCAGACATCGGCTTGATGGGAACCAAAGCGCGCAAAAATGGCAAACCCGTAGAAGGTGTTGACATTTACATGGGTGGAACAGTTGGTAAAGACGCGCATTTGGGAACTTGCGTAACTAAAGGCATTGCCTGCGAAGACTTGCAACCTGTATTGCGCGACTTGCTCATCGAGCATTTTCAAGCCAAACCCAGAGAAAAAGCTTTAGTTTCTACCTGAAGTCAAAAGTACAAACCCCTTAAATAACTTACAGCACTTAAATCAATACCAAACCATGACACAGATTTCTAGAAGACAATTTATCATCACCGCAGGCGCGGCCACCGCAGGTTCTCTATTAGCTCATGGCTGCTCGTCTGGGCCAACAGACACAGCTAATAGTGGTGGAAGTGCAAGCTCCGTTGCCAATGTGACTACCGCCACTAATGCCCCAAAAGTAGAAACAACAAGTGCGAAGTTGGGATTTATTGCCCTTACAGATTCCGCTCCGCTAATTGTGGCGCTAGAAAAGGGAATTTATGCCAAGTACGGCATGACGGATGTAAAAGTAGAAAAACAAGCATCTTGGCCCGTAACCCGCGATAACTTGGTATTGGGTTCCGGTGGTGGGGGTATTGATGGAGCGCATATACTGTCGCCCATCCCTTACATGATGGCATTAGGAACAATTACCCAAGGTAAGCCAATACCGATGTACATTTTGGCGCGGCTAAATACTAACGGACAGGGAATTTCCGTTGCTAACACCTATAAGGATATGAAAGTGGGCTTAGATAGCGCACCGCTAAAAGATGCTTTTAGCAAATCTAAAGCCTCTGGTAAAGAACTTAAAGCCGCAATGACCTTTCCTGGTGGTACGCACGACCTTTGGATGCGCTACTGGTTAGCCGCCGGAGGAGTAGATCCTAATGGAGAAATTTCTGTAGTTCCCGTACCACCGCCCCAAATGGTTGCCAACATGAAGGTAGGCAACATGGAAGCTTTCTGCGTGGGCGAACCTTGGAACGCCCAGCTAGTTAACCAAAAGCAAGGATACTCCGCTTTAGTTACTGGTGAACTATGGAACGATCACCCCGAAAAAGCTTTTGCGATGCGTGGCGATTGGGTAGATAAAAATCCTAACTCTGCCAAAGCAATGCTAATGGCAGTTCAAGAAGCGCAACAGTGGTGCGAAAAAGCTGAAAACAAAGAGGAGATGATCGAAATTATCTCCAAACAAAAGTGGTTTAAAGTTCCCGCTAAAGATATTATCGAACGCTCCAAAGGCAATATTGACTACGGTGATGGTCGTACAGTCCAAGACTACCCCTACAAAATGAAGTTTTGGGCAGATAATGCTTCTTACCCCTACAAGAGCCACGATCTATGGTTTTTGACCGAAAATATCCGTTGGGGTTACATTCCCGCCGATACGGATACCAAGAAAATTATCGACCAAGTAAACCGCGAAGATTTGTGGAAAGCCGCCGCTAAAGAATTAGGAGTTCCCGCCGCCGAAATTCCCACAAGTACGTCGCGTGGGGTAGAAAAGTTTTTTGATGGTGTCACCTTCGATCCTGAAAACCCCGCCGCCTACTTGAAGTCTCTCAAGATTAAGAAAGCCTAAATCCTTTAATTAGTGCGGTACATAAAACTGCCGCACTGATTCCCATTGCTGAAAACCACCACACCTAGGAGAAGTTAGAGGATGACCGTAACCCTTCCCATTCGCACTAAAAGCAAAAAGAAAACTGCCCAAAAAGAAATTGCGGCAATTTTTACTAAAAAAATTCTACCGCCTATAATTGCGATCGCTATATTTGTAGCTATTTGGCTATTGCTAACTACAGGTGATAATCCTAGACTGCCATCGCCGATTACGATGGTTAAAGAAACTTGGGATCCTTTTATTATCAATCCTTTCTTTGATAACGGCGGTACAGATAAAGGACTTGGTTGGCAGCTATTTGAAAGCTTAAAAAGGGTAGCTGTAGGTTTTTCCTTGTCAGCAATTGTCGGCATTATCTTAGGGATTTTAATTGGTGCTAATGTTTGGGTTTATAACGCTGTAGACCCTTTGTTCCAAGTATTGCGGACTGTTCCCCCGTTGGCATGGTTGCCGATTTCTTTAGCCGCTTTTCAGCAATCTAACCCTTCAGCAATTTTCGTTATCTTCATTACGTCGATTTGGCCAATTATTATCAACACAACCGTAGGGGTTCAGCAATTGCCCCAAGACTACCGCAATGTGGCTAGAGTGTTGAAACTGTCCGGTTCTAAGTATTTCTTCAAAATCTTGTTTCCGGCTACCGTTCCTTATATTTTTACTGGCTTAAGAATTGGAATTGGTTTATCTTGGTTAGCGATCGTTGCTGCCGAAATGCTAGTTGGTGGCGTGGGTATTGGCTTTTTTATCTGGGATGCTTACAATAGCTCGCTTCTCAGCCAAATTATCTTGGCATTAATCTATGTCGGTGTTATTGGTCTACTGCTAGATCGCTTGGTAGCATTTGTTGCCAGCAAAGTAGTTCCAGAAGAACAGAAATAAGTAACACAAATACAGTAGTTTACGCATATATTGCGTACATCAAATTTCTGTTAGTAGCTTTTACCCTTCTGCCTTAAATAAATCATGTCTTTTGTTGAAGTAGACCACATCGATCGCATCTTTCCCTTGCCCAATGGCAACAGCTACATCGCCCTAAAAAATATCGACCTCAAAATCCCTCAAGGAGAATTTGTTTCTTTGATTGGACACTCTGGTTGTGGCAAATCCACTTTACTAAACATTATTGCTGGATTAGATAGAGCAACTTCTGGCGGAGTAATTCTCGAAGGGCGCGAAGTTAGAGAACCAGGCCCCGATCGCATGGTAGTGTTTCAAAACTACTCTTTATTGCCTTGGTTAAGCGTATTGGAAAATATTAGCTTGGCAGTAGATGAAGTTTATCAACATAAACCTAAAGGCGAACGCAAATCGATTGTAGAACATCACATCGATTTAGTGGGTTTACGCGCTGCCGCTAATAAGCGCCCAGGACAGCTATCTGGGGGGATGAAACAAAGAGTTGCGATCGCGCGGGCTTTAGCAATCCGTCCCAAATTATTGCTCCTAGACGAACCTTTTGGGGCGCTAGATGCTTTGACGCGGGGTGGTTTGCAAGAACAATTGATGAAAATCTGCAACGAAAGTAACTTAACTTGCGTGATGGTGACTCACGATGTAGATGAAGCATTGCTATTAAGCGATCGCATTGTCATGTTAACTAACGGGCCAGAAGCCCAAATTGGTCAGATTCTCGACGTTGAAATTCCTCGTCCCCGCCAAAAATTAGAAGTAGTTAACCATCCTAGTTACTACGGTTTGCGGAACGAAATAATTTACTTCCTCAACCAACAAAAACGCGCAAAGCAGCGCAAAGCCAAGCAGAAAGTAGTTGTAGCAGGTAATGGTTTAGAGAAGGTAAATTTAGAACTTGGCTTTATTCCTTTAACAGATTGCGCCCCTTTAGCCGTTGCTAAAGAAAAAGGCTTTTTTGAAAAATACGGTTTAACAGAAGTAGTTTTAAGCCGCGAACCGAGTTGGAAAGAAATCGCTAAAGGTGTAGGGACAGGGAGACTCGATGCCGCCCAAATGGTGGCGGCAATGCCCTTAGCTTTGACATTGGGTGCAGGAGATAAACCACCAATTCCCGTAGTTAGCGCCATGAACTTGTCGCGTAATGGTAACGCGATTACATTTAGCAAAAAACTATACGACCAAGGGGTAAGAACTCTCGCTGACTTCAAAGATGCGATCGCTCACTCTCCTGATAAAATCCACACTTTAGGTATGGTGCATCCTGCCTCGATGCACAATTTGCTATTGCGTTACTGGTTAGCCTCTGGCGGCATCGACCCCGATAAAGATGTCAACTTAACAGTCATTCCGCCGCCCCAGATGGTATCAAACCTCAAAGCTGGCAATATTGATGGTTACTGCTGTGGTGAACCTTGGAATTCTCGCGCCGTTTACGAAGATTTGGGCTTTGTAATTGCAACAGATTTAGAAATTTGGGCGGGACATCCAGAAAAAGTTTTAGGTGTAACAGAAGAATGGGCAAATAAACATCCCCAAACTCATTTAGCCTTAGTCAAGGCCCTACTCGAAGCCTGCGAATACTGCGACGACTGGCGTAATCGAGAGGAAATTATCGAGCTTCTCTGCCGCCCGGAATACGTTGGTTCAGCGCCGGAATATACGCGCCCCGGTTTTCTTGATGCTTACAATCGCGGTGATGGCACAGAACCCGTGCAAATGTATACCTTTAACCAATTTTACGTCAACAAAACCAACTATCCAGATCGGGCAGAAAGGCTATGGATGATGACGCAATTAGCCCGTTGGGGTTTAGCACCCTTTCCCAAAAACTGGCAAGAAATCCTCGATCGCGTTTGCCGTGCGGATATATTTGGTGAAGCCGCTAGAGAATTAGGCTTTTTAGATACTGGACGCGACCCGCACACAATGATATTTGATGAGATTGTCTTCGATCCAGAAGAGCCAATTAAGTATCTCAACAGTCTGGAAATCAAACAGCCTTTACAAATTCAAGAAATATGTTTGATTTAACCGCCAGCAGATCGGCGAACCTGCACTAAAACTTACTTAACCGCACAATTTAACTTTCAATCCTCCAAAACTATGCAAATACTTAAAACTGATCGAGCAACTTCTTCAAGAACTACGACAATAACTAAAAAAGAATCTTTCTTAGTTATTGAGAATGTCTCAAAAATCTATCCCACCCCCACAGGTCCGTACACAGTTTTAGATGGCGTTGAACTTAGCGTTGGTGAAGGTGAATTTGTTTGCCTCATCGGTCACTCTGGCTGTGGCAAATCAACGCTGCTAAATATGGTGTCAGGTTTTAATACCCCTTCCGATGGTGAAGTGAGACTAAATTCAAAAGCAATTACCGAACCCGGTCCCGACCGGATGATGGTGTTTCAAAACTATTGCTTGTTGCCTTGGATGACTGCTTTTGAGAATGTTTATTTAGCTGTAGACTCTGTTTATCCCAATAAGCCAGAAGCACAAAAAAGAGCAATTGTCAACGACAATTTGGCAATGGTAGGGTTAACAGAATCCGCCGATAAAAAGCCGCCTCAGCTATCGGGAGGGATGAAACAAAGAGTTGCGATCGCCCGCGCGCTATCCATTCGCCCCCAAGTATTGATTCTAGACGAACCTTTTGGGGCATTGGATGCAATTACTAAAGAGGAATTGCAAGAAGAACTATTGAAAATTTGGCAAGAACATCAAGTAACGGTGCTGATGATTACCCACGACATCGACGAAGCGCTGTTTTTGGCAGATCGGTTAGTAATGATGACCAATGGCCCATCGGCAAAAATTGGCGAAATATTAAATATTCCCTTCCCTCGTCCCCGCAATCGCGCCCAGATGTTGGAAGATCCCGAATACTACAACTTGCGTAACTACGCCCTTGACTTTCTATTCCGCCGTTTTGCTCACGATGACGATTAATAGAGATAGTAAATGAACTTAGAAATTACTGAAAAATTATTAACGGCTAAACAAGTCAATCAATTAAGCTTTCAAGACTTGGGCAAAGTATTAGGGCGCGATCCGATGTGGGTTGCTGCCTTAATTTATCGTCAAGCCACAGCCTCGGCAGATGAAGCCAGCAAATTAGCTCAAGCTTTAGATTTATCGCCAGAAATAACCCAAAAACTCACAGAATTTCCCGTTAAAGGCTCTCTCGACCCGATAATTCCTACAGATCCGTTGATTTATCGGTTCTACGAAATTATGCAGGTTTATGGAATGCCGCTTAAAGCCTTAATTCAAGAAGAATTTGGCGATGGGATTATGAGCGCTATAGACTTTACGCTTAAGGTCGAGAAAGAAGCAGATCCAAAAGGCGTTGGCGAAGCCTCTCTGAAGGAGACTCGCGTCAAAATTACCATGTCAGGAAAATTTCTACCTTACAAAAAATGGTAGTGGAAGTATAAAGAGGTAACAAACGGTGACAGATATCACTAAAACACTATGTCCTTACTGTGGTGTAGGCTGTGGTTTGGAAGTGTCGCCCCCCGCCGCCCCCGGAAAAGCAATTAATCGAGATAGTTTAGGCAACCCAATTTGGAAAGTAAAAGGCGATCGCACTCATCCCTCAAGTCTTGGAATGGTTTGTGTAAAAGGCGCAACAATTACTGAATCGATAGATCGCGATCGCCAGCGTTATCCGATGGTGCGCGACTCTTTGAACCAACCCTTTCGCCGCGTTAGTTGGGATGAAGCCCTAAATTTAGTTGCCAGTCGCTTAAAATCGGTCTACGAAAAGTCCGGCGGCGATGCCGTTTGTATGTATGGTTCTGGGCAAATGCAAACCGAGGACTACTACGTTGCCCAAAAACTGCTTAAAGGCTGCTTAGGTACAAATAATTTTGATTCTAATTCTCGCTTGTGTATGTCTTCGGCAGTAGCGGGTTACGTGCAAAGCCTGGGTTCTGACGGGCCGCCCTGCTGCTACGACGACTTAGAATTAACAGATTGTGCTTTTATTATTGGTGCAAATGCGGCAGAGTGCCACCCGATTGTTTTTAACCGCCTGCAAAAACACCACAAACGCAACTCTAATCAGGTCAAACTAATTGTTGTCGATCCTCGGCGCACTCCGACAGCCGAAGTTGCCGACTTGCACTTAGCTATTCAACCAGGCACAGATATTGATTTGCTTAATGGCATTGCTTATTTGCTGCTGCATTGGGGAGAAAGCGATACAAGTTTTATTGATGAATGTACTAGCCAATTTTCTGATTTTGTCGAAGCTGTCTCTCATTATCCACCCCAAGAAGTGGCTAAACGCTGTGGAATTTCTGTAAGGGATCTCGAACTTGCGGCGCGTTACTGGAGTCAATCGAAGCGAGTTTTATCTTTGTGGTCGCAAGGAATAAACCAGTCTTCCGAAGGCACAGCTAAAGTATGCAGTTTAATTAATTTACACCTACTTACCGGACAAATTGGCAAGCCGGGATGCGGCCCTTTCTCCCTCACTGGACAACCAAACGCGATGGGTGGCAGGGAAGTGGGGGGACTTGCGCACCTATTACCGGGCTATCGGTCGGTAAGCAATGCCCAGCATCGGCAAGAATTAGAACAATTTTGGCAACTTTTACCAGGACAGATTTCGTCTCATCCCGGTCGCACCGCTTGGGATATTATTACAGGGCTAGAAACGGGAGAAGTTCAGTTTTTATGGGTTGTAGCCACAAATCCCGCCGTTAGCTTACCCGACTTAGAGCGCGTTAAAGCAGCTTTAAAAAAATCGCCCTTCACCATCTGTCAAGACGCTTACTACCCCACCGAAACTACCGCCTACGCTCATGTTTTATTACCTGCGGCGCAATGGGGCGAAAAAACTGGGACAATGACTAATTCTGAACGAGTAGTAACTTTGTGTTCGGCTTTTCGGCCTCCGGTGGGCGAAGCAAAAGCTGACTGGGACATTATCACCCAAGTTGCAAAAAAGCTCGGATTTGCGGATAAGTTTGAATTTACTAGCTCTGCCCAAGTATACGATGAGTACGTCCAAGTGACGCGCGATCGCCCTTGCGACATGACAGGACTAAGCCACCAAAGGCTCTTAACGGAAGGTGCTATGCAATGGCCCTGTGCCGACAAAGGCAATATTTCCCCAAAACGCCTTTATACCGATTTGCGCTTTCCCACCGCCGACGGACGGGCTAAGTTTACTGATTGTCACTCGCGGGGACTTGCGGAACCTCCCGATCCTGAATATCCTTTTGTGTTGACTACAGGCAGATTATACGGACATTGGCATACCCAAACCCGTACTGGACGCATTGATAAAATTAAGCAGATGCACCCAGAACCCTTTATCGAAATTCATCCCCACGATGCGCGTAAACTAGGCATTGAAGACAATCAATGGGTAGAAGTACGAAGTCGTCGAGGGATAGCTCAGTTCCCTGCTAGAATTACCAAAGCGATCGCGCCTAACACAGTTTTTGTGCCGATGCACTGGGGCTACTTGTGGGCAGAAAAATCGGAAGCCAACGCCCTCACTCATCCCATAGCTTGTCCTAGTTCTTTGCAGCCAGAATTAAAAGCCTGTGCCGTGCAAATTGTTAGTTTGGCAGTTAAGTCAATGGACGAGTGTCGCGTTAGTGTATTGCAGAGCTTATGATTTGTCAGCTTTGGGGCGATGATTTTTATTGTTCGCATTAGAAACTCTTGCTTACCCATTAAGCAACAAAATTTTGCTTTATTTCCACCGCACCTAGAAGCTTTAGTGAGATAGCTTGAGACTCTGTTAAACCTGCAACACCAATAATATTAGCCCCTTCGTAAGGTCTAGGTACTCCCAATGTATTCAAGCAAGCGCCGCTTTTGATGTCCTAAAACTTGATAGTATTGTCTTGGCTGGCACTAATAATTAGTTGCTCTCGTAACACTTTAATAGACCAAACAAAACGATCGTGTCCTTGCAGAGTCTCTAAGTACAGGACAAAAACTGTAGCACTTGCATAAACTCACTCATTTTCTGGTCGAGGTTGAGTAGGATATTACGTAGATGATCCAAGCCATAGCGAAAGATGCTTTTGGCTTTGCGTCCATGCTTTTTCAGCTTCAGGGGCTTATGTTGGTGCAGCCACTCTCCGGCTAAGATTGCCCAACACAAGGCTAATGAGAGAAGCGCTAGGAGTTTGCTCAAGCGCTTGGCATCAGTTAGGTGAGTTAATTCTAAACAGAAGCCCCTTGTCTTAAAGATGCCGAATAGCGTTTCAATTCCCCAACGCTTGGCATAATCGGCAATAGCAGAAGAAGGAGCACTTTGGGTTGCCACCACAAGGAGTCCGCCATCGGTTAAGCGGGTTGCTGCAATATAAACCCAATGCCCCCATAAGCGTCGTTTTTGCCGCAGAATCTTAGTTTGACCGACTTGCACATCCAATACGGTTCGGTTAAGGTCTAAGCAGTATTGAGTATAGAAAAGGTGAGTGGTTCGAGTTTGTCCCCTGCTCTCTTGTGAATCGGTTTCTTGGACGGAAACTTAGCTCTGGTTTTTTTGA
>JAHHGY010000041.1 GCA_019359635.1 Chroococcus sp. CMT-3BRIN-NPC107 | reverse complement strand
ACAACTTCAGTGCTGTGGCAATGAGGACATTCAACGGGTAGCCAAACGGTCATAATACTTTACTAAGCTCTCTACTCGTTACTCCTTACTGATTATAGCCAAACAACTGATCTATAACACCACCCATTTTTATAGTTGAACAAACAAATGCTAATTTAGAAAAAAGTTGTTTGAAAACTAGATTAAGCGAGGATTTGGGCGTTGATGGGGACGATGCTTTAGAATTTTTTGAAAACTTCTCTCAAGAATTTCAAGTAGATTTATCGAACTTTCATTTTGGCAAATACTTTGGAACTGAAGCAAGCTTTAATCCATTGTTATTGTTAACGATAGGGTCAATAATTTTTAACGAACCCAAACAAAAGCTAGAGACAATTACAGTTAAAGATTTAATAACTGCGGCTATTGCCAAAAAATGGGAATAAGAAACCACGTTAAGACTTAGGCAAAAGTATTAACTGTGCCTGAAATTAGTAAATTTTAACCCGCCCGTAACGCGCTTCTATAGGCGTAGAACTCAACCACGCCCACATTTGATCCCCTTGGCAAAAATGCCACCATTCGTCAGGATGACGCGCAAAACCTGCGTATTCCATCACTTCTCGTAATAGTTGGCGATCGCGATGATACTGTTGATGTTCGGGTAAATTACTATTAGCAAAATAATCGGGATGCGATCGCGGCGATAATTCATCTATAGGCGAACCCATGTTTATTACCTTACCCACACCATCTACTAAAGTAATATCAATTGCTGCGCCCGTACTATGGGGTGGTGGAGTAAGGGGATCTAAGCTTGGTACTGCCCAAATTTGATAAACTTGTTGCCAAATATCTTGAATCTCAGTTGGTGATAAATTAGGTATATCCAGCTTTTGTGCCTCAGCTACTTGGAAAAAAGTGTAATCTACCATAAACTGCTGTACAGCAACCGGGCGATAAGCATCAAAAATTTGAATCCGCCAACCAATACGCTTTAACTGTAAATATACTTGCGCCTTAATTAAACTATCGAGTACGCCTTGACGCAGATAATAAGGTGACATTTCTGCATAAGTTGCGCCTAATAGCTGATAAGGATGAGGAGATTCTACAGCAAATATTTCTAAAGGAATCGGTACTAGCGCCTCGTTACATTCTGCGATCGCAATTTGCTGGTATGGTTTCATTTTATAACTTTTTCTGGTAACGAAGGGACAGGATCGTAACCACCCGGATGTAAGGGATGACAACGCAAAATTCGCTTAATTGCCATAAAACTACCTTTTATAGCCCCAAATCTCTCTATAGCTTCTATAGCGTACATCGAACACGTTGGGTGAAACCGACAAGTAGGCGCAAACAAAGGCGATATAAATAACCGATAGCCACGAATTAGCCATAACAGCAAGATTTTCATCATTCAGAATCTACTACATTTATATAAAGAGCTTATTTTTTACCGTAAACACTTTGGATACTTCACTTTCGCCAATAAGTCTGCAAATTGCGATCGTTGTACTTTGGGTAGGCTTACTTTTACTTGTAGCATCTTTGTTAAGTCGCTTTGGCACGGGTAATTCTGAACTTATCCGCAAAGTTGTCCATATTGGTACGGGGAATGTAATTTTATTTGCGTGGTGGCTGCATATTCCCGCTTTTGTTGGCGTTGGCGCTTCAATTTTGGCGAGTATAGTTACTTTTTTGTCGTACCGTTTGCCAATTTTACCGGGAATTAATAGTGTAGGGCGCAAAAGCTTGGGTACGTTCTTTTATGCGGTAAGTATTGGTATATTAGTTGCTTGGTTTTGGAGTATAAATAAACCCCAATATGCAGCTTTAGGCGTATTAGTCATGGCTTGGGGAGATGGTTTAGCGGCTTTAATTGGTCAAAAGTTTGGCAAACATCCCTATAAAATTTGGGATAATCAAAAAAGCTGGGAAGGTTCTGGCACAATGGCTGGAGTTAGCTTTATTGTTTCTAGTTTAATTTTTTTGAGCGTCCAAGGGAATAATTGGCAAACTTGGATAGTATCAATAATAGTTGCACTCTTGGCAACAATTTTAGAAGCTTTTTCTGTTTATGGGATCGATAACTTAACTGTACCTTTGGGTAGCGCGGCTTTAGGCTTTTTATTAATTGAAGAATTGCCCCGTTATTTGGGATAAAGTATCTACTTAGAGAAGGAAGAAGGCGCTCGCATTCCTCTAATCTCTCCCCAAAAGTAGTTGCACCAATTTTTACATCTACTCAAAGGCTACTTAAATACATAAACTTATTAGCTCTTTTGATTGATTAAATAAAAGGAATTTGTATAGAAAATTAGTACAAGCAACACAGATAATTATTTATTTATTTTGCTCGGTTGTGGCAGGCTTTTTGCTGTTTGTCCTGCTAGTTGCTTCCTAAAGGAGAACGATGTCTAAGGAACAAGCGATCGCATATCTTGCCATTGATTGATAGTTTCTGTTGGTAAATAGTGGTGTGGGGTTTTTATCGTTTCCCCCACTTTATAGTTATTGAAGGGACATTAAACTGTCCATCAGAACAGCCTAAAATAACTAGCGCTCAGGTTAAGTAAATTTATCAACCGAAACTGCGATCGCCCTTGGCGCTACGCTTTGCGTAATCGCGCAAGTGAGTCATTTTATTCACATAAAAAAGGTTGGTGAATAAAGCTATTTTCACTAGCCTTTTTAAGTATTTTACTCAAACTAATTTTTTAGTCCCAATTAGTACCAGTTTTAAAAGGCTCACCTGCGAAAGGTTGTACGCCAATTAAAGGATATTCATCGTCACTCAGACTAAAAATTCGTGCTACGCCTTCAAATAAATATTGAATGCTGCTGATAACTCTTTGAGAAATATTCATAAAACCAAACCTCTAAGCAAATGTTAAGGAATGTTGTTAGTTGCATTCTAAAGTCAAAGATGAGTAAAACACTTTTATCGTAATCATTTGCAAGCATTCTCAGTATTTGTTTGCTTATATTCGCATTACTTTATATCGTTATTTTCATCACAAACTACCATAAAGAAAAGTTAACAAGCTAACTATTTTCTATATTTGTACCGAATAATACCAAAAATTTATTGGTATTTTGGTGAAATGTACTATAATTAAAAAAACTATCGAGGTAGCTGCGCCATGACTACTTCCCCTAATTGGGAGTGTCTGCAAGATAACCACCTGCAACCAATCGCACCAACTCAAGAATTAACTTTAACGGAAGGACAAGATTACAGTTTATTAACAGACCTTTACCAGCTTACAATGGCAGCCAGCTATGTAGGCGAGGGTGTAGAAACAAAACAAGCCAGCTTTGAATTATTCGCGCGCAAATTGCCCGAAGGGTTTGGCTATTTAATCGCTATGGGTTTGGCGCAAGCCTTAGAATACTTAGAAAAGTTTTGTTTTAGCGCTGCGGGATTGGAAGCATTAAAAGCAACGGGAATTTTTGTCCATGCACCCGATAAATTTTGGTCGCTACTTGCTAGTGCGCGGTTTACAGGCGATGTTTGGGCTGTACCAGAAGGGACGGCAGTTTTTGCTAACGAGCCATTATTACGGGTAGAAGCCCCATTATGGCAAGCTCAATTAGTAGAAACTTACTTACTTAATACTTTAAATTACCAAACTTTAGTAGCTACAAAAGCGGCTCGTCTGCGCGATGTAGCAGGGGCGGAGGCAACTTTACTAGAATTTGGTACGCGCCGAGCTTTTAGTCCCCAAGGCTCTTTGTGGGCGGCACGGGCGGCTTTAGCAGCAGGATTTGATGCAACATCAAACGTATTAGCGGCGTTGAAATTAGGACAAAAGCCTAGTGGTACAATGGCTCATGCTTTAGTTATGGCGCTGACTGCCTTAGAAGGTACAGAGGAGCAAGCCTTTAGCGCATTTCAACGTTATTTTCCTGGTGGTACGTTGTTAATCGATACTTTCGATACAGTCGCGGCGGCGGAAAGATTAGCGCAAAGGGTTAATGCTGGAGAAATAGAGTTAGCGGGAGTACGGATAGATTCAGGAGATTTAGAGCATATATCTAAAACAGTGCGAAATCTTTTACCAAAAGTACCGATTATTGCCAGTGGCGACATTGACGAAACCGAAATTGCCAGGCTAAAAGCTAACGGTGCTTGCATTGATGGTTATGGAATCGGCACAAAATTAGTTACAGGAGCGCCAGTAAATGGAGTGTATAAGTTAGTAGAAATTGACGGTATCCCCGTAATGAAAAATTCTAAAAGTAAAGCAACTTATCCAGGACGCAAGCAAATTTGGCGAACTTATGTAGATGGAATAGTACAGCACGACGAATTGGGACTAATTACAGAGGCAAAACCGCCATCATCTCAACCATTATTGCAGTTGGTAGTTAAGCAGGGACAAAGGTTACAATTACCAGAAAGTTTAGCCCAAATGCGATCGCGTACTACAAATTCTGTAGCTAGTTTGCCCCCAGAATGTAGAAATATCAATGCTCCTGTAAGTTGTAAAGTAAATATTTCTCCTGATTTGCAGAAGTTAACTCAAAAAGTAAGTGACAACAAAAGATGAGAGTTGCATTATTTGGTACAAGCGCCGATCCTCCAACTTCTGGACATCAAAAAATTCTTAGTTGGCTTTCCGAGCATTACGACTGGGTAGCAGTTTGGGCGGCGGATAATCCCTTAAAATCTCATCAAACGGCTTTAGCGCATCGTAGTACAATGCTGCGTTTGTTGATTGAAGAAATGCGCCCACCACGACATAATATTGGGTTTTATCCCGAACTTAGTAGCCGTCGCACCTTAGAAACCCTAGAAAAAGCTAAGAAGTTGTGGAGTTCTGAAAAGGTTGATTTTACCTTAGTTATTGGTGCAGATTTGGTCAACCAATTACCCCATTGGTATAAAGCTGAGGAATTATTACAGCAAGTTCAAATTTTGGTTGTGCCTCGACCAGGTTATACACTGGAAAATGAGGATTTACAAAAATTAAAAGATTTAGCGCTGGGTGTAGAAGTTGCTGGTTTAACCGGGCTAGATGTATCTTCCACAGCGTACCGCGACTACGGCGATGACCATGTTATAACTCCTCCAATTCAAGCCTATATTCATCAAGAGCATTTGTACAAGTGCCAGCACCTATCCAGAAAAAGTTTGCCAACTCACTAAACAAACAACCTTTAGCTGATTTTAAGGTTGGGGTTGATAATGTAATTTTTTCTGTCGATACCTCGCAAAATCGGCTATTAGTTCTATTAGTAATGCGACACCAAGAGCCGTTTCTAGATTATTGGGGACTTCCCGGTACTTTGGTGCGTCAGGGGGAATCGCTAGAAGATGGTGCTTATCGGATTTTGGCGGAGAAAATTCGCGCTAAAAATTTGTATTTGGAGCAACTATATACTTTTGGCGGTCCAAACCGCGATCCTCGTGAAGCGATGGATTGTTATGGAGTTCGTTATTTGTCGGTAAGTTATTTTGCTTTGGTGCGGTTTGAAGAAGCAGAATTAATTGCTGATGGCGTGAGTGGAATTGCTTGGTATCCGGTGAAAGAAGTACCGCAACTAGCTTTCGATCATCAAGAGATTTTGGCTTACGGACATAGAAGATTGAAAAATAAACTAGAGTACAGTCCGGTGGCTTTTGAAGTGTTACCCGAATTATTTACTTTAAGCGATCTTTATCAGCTTTATTCTACGGTGTTGGGCGATAACTTCTCTGATTATTCCAACTTTCGAGCGCGGTTGCTGAAATTGGGATTTTTGGCAGACACCAAAGTTAAAGTATCGCGGGGTGCAGGTCGTCCAGCTACATTGTATCGGTTTGATGCGGATGCTTTTGCACCGTTTAAAGATCGGCCTTTGGTGTTTATTTAGATTGAAATTATGAAAATTGCGATCGCCCAAACCAATCCTACTATTGGCGAATTAGCTGGAAATGCTTGTCAAATCCTCCAATTTGCCCAACAAGCACAGCAGCAAAATGTCTCTTTACTCCTAACCTCAGAACTATCTTTATGTGGCTATCCACCCAAAGATCTGCTACTTAATGCGAGTTTTATCAACGACATGGCGGCGACTTTAGAGCAGTTAGCGCGAGATTTGCCCCAAAATATGGCGGTTTTGATAGGTTGCGTGCAAATAAATCATAATTTTCATCAATCAGGGGGAAAACCATTATTTAATAGCGCGGCTTTACTTCACCAAGGCAAAGTTGAGCAAGTTTTTCACAAGCGGCTTTTACCTAATTACGATGTATTTGACGAACACCGTTATTTTGAACCAGGATTGCAAACTAATTGCTTTAGCTTTTCCTCAATAAAAATTGGTGTCTCTATCTGTGAAGACTTCTGGAATGATGAAGACTTTTGGGGAAAGCGCAGTTATGCAACTAATCCGATCGCAGACTTGGCGGCTTTGAATGTAGATTTAATCGTCAATCTATCTGCGTCTCCCTATAGCGCTGCTAAACCCCATTTAAGAGAAGCAATGCTGCGACACGCTGCAATCCGCTATCAAAAACCAATTATTTACGCTAACCAAGTAGGCGCAAACGATGACTTAATTTTTGATGGTTGTAGTGTAGGGTTTAACTGCAAAGGTGAAGTAATTTGTCGCGCTAGTGCTTTTGAAACTGATTTAGTCGTAGTAGAATTTGACGAAAAGTTGCCAGAATTGCAACCAAGGGCGATTACCCAGGGGGTAGCCTCCCAGGTAATCGCACCTATGCCAGAAAATGACGACGAAGAAATCTGGAAAGCTTTAGTATTAGGCGTTCGTGACTATAGCCGCAAGTGTGGTTTTTCTAAAGTAGTTATCGGTTTAAGCGGTGGTGTAGATTCAGCATTAGTTACCCAAATTGCCGCTTCTGCATTGGGAAAAGAGAACGTTTTAGTGATATTAATGCCTTCTCCTTATAGTTCAGACCATTCAGTAAAAGATGCGCTACTCTTAGCAAAAAACTTAGGAATTGCTACCCAAACTCTACCGATTGGCGACTTAATGCAAGGTTATGACAAAACTTTAGCGCCATTATTTGCCGATACACCTTTTGGATTAGCGGAGGAGAACATTCAATCGCGGATTCGGGGTAACTTATTAATGGCGATCGCTAACAAGTTCGGTTACTTACTACTTTCTACAGGCAATAAGTCTGAAATGGCAGTAGGTTACTGTACTTTGTATGGTGACATGAATGGCGGACTCGCGGCGATCGCAGATGTTCCCAAAACTCGCGTCTATTCCATCTGTAACTGGCTAAATCGCACCACTGAAATTATTCCCAAAAACATTTTAACCAAGCCTCCCAGCGCCGAACTCAAACCGGGACAAGTTGACGCGGATTCTTTACCGCCTTACGATATCTTGGACGATATTTTGCAGCGATCGATTCATAATTATCAATCGGCGGCGCAAATTGTGGCGGCGGGACACGACAAGGCAACGGTTACGCGGATTTTGGCATTGGTAGCGCGATCGGAGTTTAAACGCCGCCAAGCACCCCCAGGATTGAAGATTACCGATCGCGCTTTTGGTACGGGTTGGCGAATGCCAATTGCTAATAAGTGGATAGATGCAAGCACCAATCAACCAAAACTATTGCTCGCCAATTCATAAGTGAAAAAAAGCCTGCACCTGTGGACTTTATCATTTTCAGTAGGGGCGCAATGCCTTGCACCTTTATAAGTTCATGATTGATTCGGGATTGCTATAGCTGATGGATTTAAAGGAAATATATAGTAGACGAAGATCAGATAATAAGTCACAGAAGTTGCCTTAATTTAGCGATCGCGCCAGCAGCAATGCTAGTGTAAAGAAAGATAAGCCTATAGCGCCGCATTCATGACTGTCGCTGTCTCTCTCCAAAACGTCCACAAAGTTTATAACAACACCCCTGTAGTTAACGATTTATCTTTTACAATCCAGTCTGGAGAAATGTTCGGTTTACTTGGACCTAATGGTGCAGGTAAATCTACCACCATTCGGATGCTGACAACTTTAACTAAACCTACTCAAGGACACATTGAAGTAGCTGGTTTTGACGTAACTCGCCAACCACTACTAGCCAAGCAAAATATTGGTGTAGTTTTACAGCAAACTAGCGTAGACGCAGATTTGAGCGTGTGGGAAAATATGGAGTTGCACGGGCGCTTGCATCATTTACCCAATCCTCAACGCCAACAATCAATTAATCGCTGGCTAGAATATGTAGAATTAATTGAGCGGCGCAAGGATTTAGTTAAAACGCTTTCTGGTGGGATGAAACGCCGCTTACAGATTGCTAGAGCGCTACTACACGAACCAAAAATATTGTTTTTAGATGAACCAACGGTAGGTTTAGATCCGCAAACAAGGCGGCGGTTGTGGGAGATTATTCTTGACTTAAATAAGCAAGGAATGACAATGCTACTCACAACGCACTATATGGATGAAGTTGAGTACTTGTGCGATCGCATTGGGATTATGGACGGCGGTAAACTTATCTCTTTAGGTACATTACAACAACTAAAATCTCAGTACGGCGAAGGATTAGTAATGAAACAAGTAGGCGATCGCTGGGAGTATAAGTTTTTCCCCCATTTAACCGATGCAAACGCCTACCTCAACAGCCAGACTGATAAAACTGGGATGATGGTGCGCCCAGCCAATTTGGAGGATATTTTTGTCGAACTGACGGGGCGACAGCTTGATTAGAGCTTTTTCAAAGCCTGGTTTCTTCCCAGTAAGGCGGATTACCAAACCGTTTAATTAAAAAATCGATAAATGCTTTTACCCTCAACAAATTTTTGCGAGAGGGCAAATAAAGCGCGTAAATGCCCATATCTGTACTGTGGGGATAGACTTGAAAATCGGTTAGCACTGCTTGCAAACTTTCTCTGCGGATATCTTCACCAATTAACTAAGTTGGCATCAAAATCAAACTCGCCCCATCTAAGCAAACTTGACGAAGTACCTCAGAATTACCTGATATCAAATAGCCACTTACTTTAATCTCGCAAACTTCAGTATCTCTTTTGAATCGCCAGACATCATAACCCACAAAGTAAGTAAACAACAGGCAATTATGATTTGCCAAGTCGTCTGGATGTTGGGGTTTGCCATGTTTAGCAAAATATGTTGAACTACCGCAAACAAGGCGCGTATACGAGCCAATTTTATGTAAAATTAGATTTGCTCCAGACCTATCGAGATTGCCGATCCGAATTACAACATCTAAATCTTCTTCCACTAAGTTAGACAATCCATCGCTCAATCTCAAATCAAGCTTTACTTCGGGATACTGAATAAAAAAATTGTTGATAATCGGTGCAATCGGAGAGTACAAAACAAGCTCCTTTGATAAGTTTGAACCGTTTTGAAGCCTTTAGTGATGGAGTATTTGCGTTAGCGAAGCGGCTCTGAAAGAGCTTCGCTGTAACTTTACTTACGATCGAAATCAAAGCCCCGACTTAACTCAAGCCATCTCATCAGAAGTAATTACCAAACTTCTCCAAGTTTTACCCCATATTTTAAGTTATGCCATCAGTTTTATTGTCATTGGCATAATTTAGATTAATCATCACGCACTTTTTCATTTTACAAAGGAGTCGATCGCACTATTTTAGTAATCAACTTAAATTAAATTATTGAGCAGCGTATTTGTATTAAGTGCGATCGCTCTTTTAACTTTACATTGCCATCCTAAAAAATTTTACCCATCTTAAAAGCAATCCCAAAAAACTAAAATGACCCAACTAAACAACTCCGAAGCCAATCAAAAGAAAGTAAAGCTTTGCTAGTTCGTGGCGACCATAATTTAGCTGCAACTTTATCGCATTATTTAATCAACCGAATTACCAATACCAGCAACATCGAAGTGCTGTTTCAATCTCAACTTAAGTAGATGAAGGTGCGATGGCTGTTACTTTTGCTCATAAATATTTAGAGGAAACAGCTTAAAAACTTAAAAAACTCATACAAGCTACGTCTGCAACTGTTTTAACGCAGCTTCAGCTTTTCTCAAGCCCTCTACTTGTCCTCTTTGCTGGTATAATTCGCGGGCGCGGCTAAAAGCTGCGATCGCATCGGGTATTTGCTGCTGCTGTTGCAATGCTACACCCAAGCTATAGTAAGCATTACCATTTTGTGGCGATAAAACAATTAGCCGCTTGTAAGCTCTAATTGCTGGCTTTAATTCTCCTCTCATTAGTAAAATATTTCCAATCGCTTCTTGGGCTGTAACTAAGTTTGGCTGTACGGTTAAAGCTTTTTCGTAAGCAAGCAAAGCATTATCAAAGTCTTTTTCTGCTAACAGCATATTGCCAATTGCTAGATGGACTTTAGCATTGTCTGGTTCTAACTTAGCGACTTGTTGCAACGTTAGTAGTTTGGCAGTATCGTTACCTTGTTTCCCCCAAGCATCGGCTAAAGATAACAATACGTTGCTATTATCAGGTTCTATTTTTGCGGACTTTTGCAACATAGGAATCGCTTCTAAAGAGCGCCCTTGCCTCAACAGTATCTCTCCTAAAAAGCCGTAAGCGCTTGCATTGTCAGGATCGAGAGCTAAAGCTTTTTCGTAGGCGGCGATCGCGCTATTGTAGTTTCCCTGGCGTAACATCACTACTCCAAGCCCTAAGTAAGCATTAGGGTTTTCTCGATCTAGCTCTATAGTGCGACTATAAGCTTGGGCTGCTGCGGCATTCTCACCCAATTTTCCCAAGCTATAAGCCAAAGCATAGTGAAAGTCGGGGTTTTCTGGTTCTAGTGCTACTGCTTGACGGTAGGCTACGGCGGCGGAGGCAAAATCTCCTTTTAATCCTTGTAAGTAACCTATACCAGAAAAGATGCGGGGATTATTTTGTTCTAGTTTTGCTGCTTTTTGATAGAGAGCGATCGCTCCTGACCAGTTGCCCGCATCTACCAGTTTACGCCCTTGTACTAGCAATTTGTTTAACTGTTGGCTGATAGCTTGCTTGCTGCGATTTTTTTGCACTACCAGTGTTTCTGCCGTAGCTACCGTTGGTATTACGACCGCTAAACCTCCTAACAGGACTAAACTAATTCCTAACAACTTTGACTTTTGCACTAGCCTATAACCTATATTTCTCTATGTATTTACAAATTTTTACATTTCCTTCAACGATTTTTACATTAAATCAGAAATCGGCAGATTTGCAAACTGTAAAGGTTAAATTTGTTTAATTTTTTAAATAGCCGCCAAGTAATCAATTATTTCTTATTGGTCAAAAAGTTATTATTTGAAAGTTTAATCTCATTTATAAGTTAACCTTTTACCAGCCTAAGCAAGATCCCAATCATTTTATCAAGTTTTTAGGAATAGTCATCAAAATAAAATAAATTTTTAAAATTCCTAGTAACGGTTGAAACTTAATAAAATTCCTAAAACTATTTATTGCGAAAACAAAAAATTATTCAATTATAAATTTTTTAACTTATGTCTAAAGGTAGACAATTAAAGTCTTTCTAGTGATAGATAGTGAAATTAGGGTTTTTGTAATTAAATGAAACTCTGAAGTAAAAAAAACTAAGTAATTCTTATCAAGTTATTAACAGGAAAAATTGAGTTATGTCTTACGTAAATAGACCAATTGACGATGTAATTACAGAGCCGGGAATTACTGGCAAAGTAGTTGACTATCATGATCGCGTTAGATGGGGTCCAATCTTCTCAGGGTTAGTAGTAGCTTTAGCAACTCAGTTAGTTCTAACAGCGCTAATTGGGGCAATTACTACAGGCTTTATTTCTGATTCCGGCGCACCTAGATCGAACGCCGATAATGCTGGCGCTACAGCAGGAATCAGTGCGATTATTGCTTTACTAATTTCTTTGTTTCTCGGTGGTTGGTTTACAGCGCAAGCTTGCGGACCTATGAACCGGAAAACAGCATTACTCAATGGCACAATTTTGTGGGCAACAACTTTAGCTCTTAGTTCTTGGTTGCTAGCGAGTGGAGTTAGCGGTGCTTTTGGTTTAGTGACTAATGCGGCGGCTAATGCAGCAGGTGCGATCTCAGACCAAGTGCAACAACAAGGTGGCGTAAACGTACCTCCAGCGCCGAATGTGAGTGCAAACGAAGCTCGCGCGATCGCTGAAGGAGCAACTAGAGGGCTATGGTCATTTGTATTTGGCTCTTTACTAGGTTTAGCGGCGGCAATGATTGGTTCAGCAGCAGGCGCACGTAAGCCTAGAACAAATGGCAATTATTAAATTATTTAGCTGATGACAATTTAATAAAGTTAAAAAGCACTTTGTAAAAGGTGCTTTTTTATTGTATAGAAACTTTACCTAGAATTGGTTGCGCTGGTATGATGCGACAGCTAACTGGGCTTTGACTCCAGAATAAGCCCAGAGAGAACGCGCGGAACGAGAAAGACAACGCACCGAAAGATTAATGGCACAATTACGCGCTCTTGGGGTGAAACCTGATGAGAACTTCGATCGACAATAACAAGGGATATAAAAAACAAATAGAGACGTTCCACCAGAACATCTCTACTAGAATTTCAATTTATTAAGCGCTAAAGTATTTAGCTGTTGGGTGATAGGCAACGATCGCAGTGGTTGATTGTTCTGGATATAGTTGTTCGCTTTCATCCATATGTAGGTTGATGCGATCGCACTTTAATAAATCCAACAACTTGTATTGATCCTGAATATTTGGACAAGCAGGATAACCAAAACTGTAACGAGAACCAGGATAGCGTTGAGCTAAAATATCTCGAATATTATTTGGCTCTTCACCTAAACCCAACTCGCGCCGAATTCGAGCGTGTACCCATTCAGCCAAAGCTTCCGCCACCGATACCGCCAACCCATGAAAGTAGAGATAATCTGTATATTTATGCTCGTCAAATAAGGATTTAGCAAACTCGGTTGCAACTTCTCCTACTGTCACCGCCTGCATTGGAAATACATCGATAATTCCCGATTCTACCGGAGCAAAAAAGTCAGCAATACACAGCCTTCTTAGGGACTTTTGACGCGGAAAGTCAAAGCTTGCAACTTTTTCTTTGCTCTCTGGCTCATAAATATACAAAGAATTTTCTTCCGACTGACAAGGAAAATACCCGTAGACTATTTGAGGTTGCAATAATTTTTCCTCTACTACTCGCTGCTTCCATTGCGCCAAAACTGGGTAAACTTTTTCTGCCAAAAATGTCTCGTATTCTTCCTTAGATTGCTCTCTGGGTTTGCGGAACTGCCATTGTCCGGCAATTAGGGCTTGTAAGTCCAAATACCCAAAAATTTCCTCTAAATCGATATCAGCACCTTGCAACAACTGGGTTCCCCAAAATGGCGGTGTAGGACGTTTTATATCCACCGCTACCGCTTCCGAACGGCGAGTATCTACAGGGAGGTTTTCAATTTCAACAACAGTTTCAGCTACATCTACGACGGGCTTAGAGCCGTTTTCTTCAACTTCTATCGCCGTACCATCTAAAAAACCAGCGCGATCGCTCCATTTATCTTGTAACTTTGCAGGCATTAATTTGTCCATAAAATGCAAGTCAGAAAAAGCATCTTTACCATAAATGACTTGACCCTTGTAGGTGTTTTGACAATCTTCGTAAACAAACTTAGGTGTCAGTGCCGCACCGCCTAGAATCACTGGAGTTGTAATACCGTGATCGTTAAATACTTGCAAGTTTTCTTTCATGAAAGCGGTAGATTTAACCAATAAACCGCTCATAGCAATGCAATCGGCTTCGTGTTGCAAGCAAGCGTCAATAATTGTATCTACAGGTTGTTTGATGCCTAAATTGACTACTTTGTAGCCGTTATTTGACAAAATAATATCTACAAGATTTTTGCCAATATCGTGGACATCGCCTTTAACGGTAGCAATTACAACTGTACCTTTGGTGCTGACTTCGCCTGCTTTTTTCTCCATAAACGGTTCTAAAAATGCTACCGCCGCCTTCATAGTCTCCGCCGACTGCAATACAAAGGGTAATTGCATTTGTCCCGAACCAAAAAGTTCGCCCACAACTTTCATGCCATCGAGCAAGAAAACGTTGATAATCTCTAACGGTGGATGATTTTCTAGAGCTTTTTTTAGTTGTTCTTCTAAACCAATCCTTTCACCGTCGATGATGTGGCGCTTCAAGCGTTCTTCTACAGGTAAATTTTCGTCTTCGGTGCGATCGCGTTTTGTAGTTGCACCTTCAAATAATGTCGTTAATTGGGTCAACGGATCGTAAACGCAGATATCGCCGTCAAATTTGCGCTCGTCAAAAATTAACTGACGACAAACTTCTTGATGCTTATCTTCAATTCGCGCCAAAGGTAAAATTTTACTAGCGCTAACAATGGCTGCATCCATCCCGGCTGCGGTTGCATAATGCAGAAACATCGAATTTAGGACAACTCGCGCGGCGGGGTTCAAACCAAAGGAAACGTTAGAAACACCTAAAATAACGTGACATCCGGGCAATTCTTGGCGAATGCGCTTAATAGATTCAATAGTGGCGCTGCCATTAGCTCTATCTTCCTCAATTCCCGTAGAAATCGGTAAAGCTAGCGTATCAAAAAATATTTCATAAGGTGCAATGCCATATTCTACCGCTTGACGATAAGCCCGCTCGGCGATCGCAAACTTTTTATCGGCTGTCCGCGCCATTCCATCCTCATCAATTGTCCCAATTACTATCCCTGCGCCGTACTTTTTCGCCAACTCCAACACTTTTAAAAACCGGGGTTCGCCGTCTTCGTAGTTAGTAGAATTGAGCAAACACTTACCACCAGATACTTTTAAACCAGCCTCCATTTTTTCCCATTCGGTAGAGTCCAGCATCAAAGGTAAAGTCACGTTGGTTACTAAGCGAGATGCTAGTTCGTGCATATCGCGCACGCCATCGCGTCCCACATAATCGACGTTGACATCTAATATATGCGCCCCCTCTTTAACTTGCGCCTTACCCAAGGCTACAAGTCCGTCCCAATCTTCCGCATTTAATAAATCGCGGCACTTTTTAGAACCACTAGCATTAAGTCTTTCGCCAACAATTAAAAATGAGTTATCTTGCTCGTAAGGCTGGGCGCTGTAAATAGAAGCCGCCGCTGGTTCGTATTGAGATTCTCGCTGTTTAGGTTTTAAAGTTGTACCTATTTCGGCTAATTGTTGAATATGATCGGGTCTAGTTCCGCAACAGCCGCCAATTACCTGCACTCCCAAATCTTCAATAAAGTGCATCAACGCCATTTTTAATTCTATAGGCGTTAATTTATAGTGAGCGTGACCGCCGACATTTTCCGGCAAACCAGCGTTAGGAATACAAGAAACCACAAAAGGCGAATGTTGAGCTAAATACTTGATATGTTCTGCCATGCGATCGGGCCCAGTAGCGCAATTTAGCCCTAATATATCGATGGGGTAAGGCTCCAAAATCGACAATACAGCGCCGATTTCTGTTCCTACAAGCATTGTCCCTTGTACTTCCATTGTTACCGAAACCATTATCGGTCTGCGATTGCCTTTTTGCTGAAAAACCTTTTCAATGCCATTTAGCGCCGCTTTTATTTGCAAAACATCTTGACAAGTCTCGACGATAAACAAATCTACTCCACCGTCATACAACCCTTCTGCTTGCTCGGCAAAGGCAGATTCTAAAGAGTCATAATCAATGTGTCCTAGCGTTGGTAGCTTAGTTCCAGGGCCCATCGAACCCGCTACAAACCTCGGCTTTTCGGAAGTAGAAAATTCGGCAGTAACGCTTTTAGCAAGTTCTGCGGCAGTTTTATTAAGGCTGTACGCTTGGCCCGCTAAATCGAACTCTGCAAGTGTAATAGAAGTACCGCCAAAAGTATCTGTTTCAATTACATCTGCTCCAGCAACCAGAAAGTCGTAATGCACTTTTTTAACAGCTTCAGGCTTAGTATGCACCAAATACTCATTGCATCCTTCGTACTCCGCGCCGCCAAAGTCTTCCGCCGTCAAGTTTTGCGTTTGCAAAGATGTACCCATCGCCCCATCAAATACAATAACTGGGCGACTTTTACTATGGAGTCGAGAAAGGAAGGAGTTATTCATATAATTGGCGACTGTATAAGTATTTGAGCTAGGCTTTGGATAATTAATCTAATTATATTCGGATAATTTTCTAGTTTTTTATTACACCCATAACAATGAATGCAAATATATTAATCGTCCCTACCCCCGAACAGCGGATCGTTGTAGAAAGACTTGTAGTATTAGAAGGTGTTAGCTGGCAGACTTTTAAAGCATTACTTGTAGATATTGGCGACAGTCGCGCCTCTAGAATTGCTTATGACCGAGGGATCTTAGAAATTAGAATGCCACTCCAACAACACGAAGTGCCTAAAAGGCTACTAGAAAGTTTCATAGAAGCAATAGTTGATGAACTAGAAATTGAAGCAATGAAGCTTGGCGCGTTATTGCTAGAAAGAGAAGATTTAAGCCGTGCGGTTGAACCCGATAGTTGCTTTTACATTCAAAATGAATCAATAGTGAGGGGCAAAAGCATTAAGTTACCTGCCGACCCTCCACCAGATTTAGTTATAGAGTCCGACTATACCAATTCTTCTCTAAATAAATTTAATATCTACGCTGCTATTGGCGTTCCCGAACTTTGGCGTTATCAAAACCAAACCTTAGAGGTTTATCATCTTGTCGGCGACAAATACGAATTATCGCCTACAAGTATTGCTTTTCCCTTTTTACCAATTGCTGAAGTTTCTAGTTTTATCGAACAAGCTAAAACTATTGGTCAAAGAACCGCCGTTTGTTTGTTTCGCGATCGCATTCAAAAAGCCCGTCAAAATATAAATTAACTGATAACGATTGATAGTTTTATAGTTTTTAGTGTCATGGACATTTACCCACAACACTAATTTAATTTTTTGGCAATTTATCGATGAGCATGCTGGGCTAAAAGAGCTTGCGCTCTTGGCTTGTAAATTAAATAAAACAACGCCTCAATGTAACGCAATAAGTCTTCGCGATTTTCTTTAGATGTAAAGTTCCAAAAACCATAAATCCGCGCCAAAGTTAGCAATTTTGTAGTATGAATTTTCCAAGTATAAGTACTATAAACTCGGTCAATAGCTCTTGTAGAAATTTCATACCAGTAATTTGGGTTTTGGTTGCATTTGGTTACAAAATCAATAATTCTTTCCGCAGTTTCTTCTAAGTTTGTGGGATTAATGTAAAAACCATTAACTTTATTTTGAATAATCTCTAAAGGCCCGCCAAATTGAGTTGCAAAAGTTGGCAGTCCTGAAATCATTGCTTCCAAAATTGTTAACCCAAAAGCCTCAAATAATGCTGGTTGGACAAATATTCCCTGATGGTCAGCAATGACTCGGTAAATTTCTCCCGATTGAGACTTAGAAAGACGCACCCCTAGCCAGCGAATTTTGCCATACAAATTGTATTGCTCAATAACTCGATAAAGCTTCTCTATTTCCTCTCTTTCTTCATTATCTCCCGATTCTTCTACGCGCAATTTTCCCGCAACTAAAATTAAATTACAATGCTCTTGCAAAGCTGAACTTTTACCAAAACATTCAGCTAACCCAGTCATGTTTTTAATTCTGTCAAGCCGCGCCATAGAAAAGATTGGGCGTTTGTTGAGGTCGTCAAGCTTACCAAATATTTGCGAGGAATCTTCTAACGTAAAAAGTAATTCTTCTAGCTGAGTGCGATCGCTAATTACTCGCTCGTCTGACCTCGAGTATGGAAAATAAGCTTTTTCATTTACTCCTGGCGGTACGACGTTAAACTTAGGACTAAATAATTCAACGCCACTTACTACATGATATAGTTCTGGCATTGTAAACGATTGGTAAGACTCGTATTGTCCGATACTATCAGGCGTACCAACAATTTCTTGGTAGGTGCTGCTAATAATAAAATTAGCTGCATTCATCGCAATTAAATCGGCAGTAAACTGTAAAGAAAAATGATATTTATCATCAAGTTCTTGCCAGTAAAGATTGCTAAACAAATACTTTGATTTTTCCAAAGCATGAGCAATATTGCACTGCGTTACTTTTAAGCGTCGTGCTAAAAGAAATGCTACCAAGTTACCATCAGAATAATTACCAATAATCAAGTCTGGCGCACCTTTAAACTCTGCTAATAGTTCTTTTTCAGCATCGATCGCGTAGGTTTCTAAATAGGGCCAAAACTCAAACCGAGAGATCCAACTTTGTGTCATATTTGGATTAAATTCTCGCAATGGTACGCGCAAAATCCAAGCATTATCAGTATCGTGGACTTTTTCTAAACGTTGGTTGCAAAGCGTACCATCGCTATTAGGAATTAAACGAGTTAAAATAATTACTTTGGGTTTAACTCCAAGTACATCTAGTCCCGCTAAAGTTACATCTTCCTGCAATTGTTTTTCTAAACTTTTTGCTTGGTCGAGAACATAAACTACTTGACCTCCCGTATCTGGTCGCCCCAAAACTCCCTCTTGACCAAACCAGCCATGAGGAGATACTAGGACAATTCTAAAAACCATTGGAATGCGAGAAATAAACGCTTCTAAGGTTTGGTGGTCGGGAGAATCGATCAATTCATCTAAAATTTCTAACGTCTCTCTAACTCGCCCCGCCGTATTACCCCAGCCAGCTTCTAAGCCCATCAATTGCAATACAAAACGGAATTTTTCATAGGGTTCGTCAATATCGAGATCCCCAACAAAGGTTAAAGCTTTTTTAATTTTCTCTGATAATTGTTGTTGAGATTGAATCCTACCGTTAATTAATAATGGAGTATTATCGTATTTGTGTAAGCGCAAGAAGTCAAATAAACTCTCTAGCCATTGTTTTGGATCTTGAAATAGTTTGCTAGATAAATAGCGATTGAGAAATTCTACACCTTTACCAATGTTTTTAGCATCGCGGATTGTGGGAGTATAGTCGTAAAAAGGCTGGAAATCTAGCTCTAAAATATTGCCTTCGTTGGGGTGATAATGGTTGACAAAGCGATCGCGTACATCTAACAATTCTTGTACGCTCAATGTCTCAATATTTAATTCTTCTGTTATTCTAAAGACTTCTTGACTAGCAATTTTTGAGCGTAAAATCAGGCAAACGCTACCATTTTCGCGGATAATTTCTTGAGTATAATAAATTAATTTACCTAAATTGGAAGATCGGTAATATTCTTCGCTCTTTTGGTATTTAGTACAATAATCGCTGTAGGCGTTAAGAATATCATTGCGTAATAAGTATTTTTTTTCCTGATGGCGCATCTCGCTAAGAAAAGAGCGCAAGTCACTTTTTTCTTCAGCGATCGCAGTCTGGATCAATTCTGCTGACATAGTATCTCCTACAATAAATTAATGACTATCAAACCATTAAGTTACAAAATTTTACGAGTTTCTGCTTCTCTCTAAGGAATAAGAAAGGGTTAGACAAATTGTCCTAACCCCAAACTTTTAGAGAGCGTACAGTTGCCCGAATTTCTGCTTGACGTAACTAATAAAAGGGTCAATACTTAATGGTTTACCTGTTGCCCGTTCGATGAGTTCCGCCGCCGTATATTTACGTCCGTGTTGGTAGATATTTTGCTTAAGCCAATCGTGCAGCAAATTAAACTTACCTTGCTCAATTTGGCTAGGAATGTTTTCATTAGCTTCAATCGCCGCCGTAAAAAATTGAGCGCTCATCAAGTTTCCTAGAGTATAACCTTGAAACATTCCGCCTATCATTCCTCCATACCAATGCACATCTTGCAATACACCATTGGTATCGCTAGGAGGTACAATGCCCAAATCCGAACGATAGCGCTCGTTCCAAGCGTCAGGCAGGTCGTGGACGGCTAACTTGTCTTCAAGTAATGCTAATTCTAAGTCAAAGCGAATCATGACGTGCAAGTTGTAAGTAACTTCATCTGCGTCAGTGCGAATCAAACTGCGCTCGACTTTATTAATGGCGCGGTAAAAAGTTTCTAAAGATACTTGCTGAAACTGACTAGGAAAAGCCTCTTGCAACTGAGGATAGAAAAACTGCCAAAAATTACGGCTGCGTCCGACCAAGTTTTCCCATAGGCGAGATTGACTCTCGTGAACTCCTGAAGATGTCCCGCCAGCAAGCGGACTTGCTTCAAATCTCCTAGCTATACCTTGCTCGTAAAGGGCGTGTCCGGTTTCGTGAATAGTGCTAAACAACCCTTCATTTAAGTCATTTTCTCGGACGCGGGTAGTAATTCGCACGTCTCCGGTAGAGAACTTAGTCATAAAAGGATGCAAAGTTTTATCTTGTCTGCCTCTATTAAAGTCGTAACCTAGCTGCTGAATAACTTTGAGGCTAAAGGCTAATTGTTTGCTTTCAGGAAAATGTTGATGCAAACAGGACGCATCAGCTAAGGGTTGGGAAGAAATAGCCGCAACTATGGGGAATAATTGCTGGCGTAATTGTGCAAACAAAACTCTTACCGATTCGGCATTCATTCCATAATCGGACTCATCAATTAAAGGATCGGCGATATGCTGGTAGCCAGGAAAATAGTTTGCCATTTCCCGGCTAAAATCTAAGGTTTTTTGTAAAAAAGGCGCGATCGCCTGAAAATTATTTTCGGGTCGAGCTTTTGCCCAAGCCTCGTAACAGTCAGCGCTGTGTTGAGAAAATCTGGCTGTAAAATCTGGGGGAATTTTGACTGAGCGATCGTAGTCGTGACGGGTAATCCGAATTAAACTAGCTTCATCGGAATCATAACCACAATCGCTTTGGTAATCCCGCAAATCTTCTAAAAGTTGTCCAATTTCAGGATTAGTAAACTTGGTATGGGCAATATGTCTCAAAGTAGCTATTTGTCTACCCCGCGCCGCCGCACCACCAGAAGGCATATAAGTAGCCTGATCCCAGTACAGCAAAGAAGCGGCGGATTCAATATCGTTAACCTCCGCCAAGCGAGTTTTTAATTCTTGCAGTTTGGGGTGAGTTTTTTCGAGAGTTTGCATACCTAAAAATATTGATATTGTTTTATCTAGTTTGACGCGACAATCAAAACTATCGCCACTATTTATGTTGAATTAGCTCTAATTGCTAATCAATTCCACTCCATCTCGGTTATCAAATCCCTGTACGTAAACTTTGACTTTTTCATCTTTAGAAGTAGGTAGCTTTTTTCCCGTAAAATCTGGGTGAATTGGTAATTCCCGATGACCTCTATCTACAAGTACCGCTAACCAAATAGTCGCTGGTCTACCATACTCATTAACGGCATTCAAAGCAGCGCGAATTGTCCGCCCTTTGTAAATTACATCATCTACGAGTAAAACCGTCTTTCCGGTCAAATCAAAAGGAATATCGGTTTTAGCGGGAGTCCTTACGCCAATTTGGTCTAAATCGTCTCGATAAAAGGTAATATCTATCGCCCCCACCGGAATAGTTACACCTTCTAGAATTTCAATTTGTTTAGCTAAATTTGCCGCTAAAACTACACCTCTAGTATAAACACCCAAAATTACTAAGTTAGACAAATCGCGGGATCTTTCAATAACTTGAGAAGCTAGACGCGTCATCGTCCGCCGGATTTCTTCAGAGGATAAAATTTCAACGACTTTAGCCGCCATAGTTATCAATCCCTGCTTACTAGGTAGAGTAATTTAAGTATTTAATAATAACAAGTGCGATCGCAATTATTAGCCAAGTGAAAAAACAATACTGTGTTAGTTGCAACGCTTGGTAAATTCGTTCTGACGTAATCGGATACACCGCATCGCCAATTAAAGGTTTGGGTTTAGCTACTCCACGATACCAATTTGTTCCACCTACTTGTACGCCCAACACCGCCGCGTAAGCGCCCTCGCTCCAGCCAGAATTGGGACTAGCATCTTTTACCCCGTCGCGAAAACAAATTTGCCAAACTTTTCTAGGTTTACTAGACAATAAAGCCAACGTTACAACCGTTAAGCGACAAGGAAGCCAAGTAAGATAATCTTCAATTTTGGCGCTAAACCAGCCTATATAAGTATAAGGTGCTTCAATGTAGCCAATTGTTGAATCTAAGGTACTAGCAGCTTTGTAAGCTAAAGCCAAAGCAGCGCTACCAAGGGGTGTGAATGCCCCAACAATTGCATAAAATAAGGGAGCCATTACCCCATCGGTGGCATTTTCGGTTACAGTTTCCATTACCGCCCGTAAAATTTCTGCCTCTGTGAGGCTTTGAGTATCTCTGCCCACGTATAAACTCAAACTCTGTCGAGCTTGAGCTAAATTACCTGCTGCTAATACTTGCAAAACTGTATCTGCGGCTTTTTGTAAGCTGTTTAGCGCCAAGCAACTAGCTACAATAATACTTTCAGTAACAATGCCGAATAGGGGATGAATTAAGTATGCCCCCGAAGACATTGCCCAACCAAATACACCACTACCAATTATTAAACTTAGCCCTAAGAATGTTCCGCAACAGTGTTGTAGTAAAGGGCGATCGCATTCCTTAAATCCAAGTAGCCCAATAAAGCGATTTATAACCCAACCCATCACCTGTACTGGATGCAGCCAACTCCAAGGATCGCCAATTAAATAATCTAAAACCGCCGCCACAACTAAAGCGAGCGTTGATTGGTTAGCCACCAATTGCCAATCCCCATTACACAACAAAACTCGTAGATTCCCCTTGCGATGCTTGCCAACTTCGAGCATCATAATAAAGGTCGGCAAGAGTTATAGCATACAGTGCTTCTTTTAATTTTTGGTGCAATCTTTGCCATAACGTAAACGTAACCCAATCTTCAGCTTGGGCGGCGGTAGGATTGTGATGAGGTAATGGGTCAATAGTTTCCCCTACCGACGCAAGAATCTGTCCTAAAGATATTTTTTCGGGCGGCTTGGCTAATTTATACCCCCCGGCAGCACCGCGTACTGATTCTACTAACCCCCCCCGACGCATCTCTATTAATAATTTTTCTAAATAAGGTGCGGGAATATTTTGCCGCGAAGCAATGGTTTTTACAGCTACTGGCTCTCCTATTGGTTGCAAGCTCAAATCGAGTAATGCTTTGACGCTGTAGTGTCCGCGAGTAGTTAATTTCATTTAATAGCTAAATATTAGCGCAATGCGATCGCAAGTCAAGCAAATTTGTTTCCAGTTACTTCAATCTCAACCTAATATATTTATCAGCAGATAGACACAACTAAACATATTATGCCAAATTCCTCGCTATTCAATGAATTAAGGTTTTTTTGCCTACGGCTACTAAAAATATTTGCTCACAAGTCAAAATTTTCGGCTAATTTTCTGTTTTCTGGTTTATTTTGCGTTTTTTTCTGTGAAAATCAGAATCTTTAGGTTTTTTTGCCATAGCTCATCATGAATTTTATTTTTTCTCAGTTGATAATTTCAGTCAACTTGCTTCCTTGATGAAATGTATCGAGCCAAGGGGAGCGTTACTTTCTAGAGCAGATACCTAAATATTATTGGATTATTGCTAGTATTTGCCATTACAAGCACTGTTTATATATGATTTTTCTTTAAAAAATATCAGTAATATCTTCATTTTAAAATAGAAATTAGTGTATTATAATTTGTTAAGCTAGCGTACGACTAAGGAATATCAGAACCTTAACAAAAGCCAATTTTGACAGGGTTTAGGCACGAGGGAAGATAGAAAAAAAGCCTAAAATTCGTTCTATTCGAGTGCAGAATTTTAATTGCTTTTACTGACTTAAACTATAAAATCTATTGCTTTGAAGTCCTTATTAGCTAAAATACAAACTAGCCGAAAAATTACACCCATTAGTTTCTTCAGTTAAATCGATGAATAAAAAGAAAAAGATAGAGCCATTAACCGGGCAAGAACTTCTAGACAAAGTTAAAGAGCTAGAGAGCATCAGCAAAGAAGAAAAAGCTAAAGAATGTGGCTACTACACAGTTACTAAAAACGGTGTTGAACGAGTCAATATGATGAAGTTCCTTAATGCTCTAATTGATGCAGAAGGCATTGAATTAGATAGTAACAGCACTTCTGATGGGCGGGGAGGACGTAGTGCCAGCTATAAAATTAGCGTGCAGAGAAATCAAAATTTGCTAATAGGTTCAGCCTACACAAAACAAATGGGCTTAGAGCCAGGAGATGAATTTAAAATAACTTTAGGGCGCAAACATATTAGGTTGCAGCAAGTAGACAGAGAGGACGATGCTGAAGCTACCGCTTAAAAGGCTAAAAAAGAGGAGTATGGTCTTTACCAAACCATAATATTGATTCCTCCTTCTCATCAAAAATCTGCTCGCATCTACCAATTGAAGTAATATTTTCACTAACAAAGTAGGAATCAGCAATAAATAAAAAGATTATTTGTTGCTGCCAAACTACCTAGTAAGCTGAAAAACGTTTGATTAGGCTGAGAAATATCTCTAGGGGTTACAATCTTTACTCTGCCCTCTAAAATAAAGTTTTTTATCAGAAAACTTTATTTTGATACCTTAAACTTGTTTGAAATATCGACAAGACATAATCGCATTAAATCTATGCAACAAACGCATAACTGAGGGCAGAGCTAAAAGTATCCAATATCGAAAGTAGAAGGATATACAAGACAGAGCTTGTGAGTAGATAGTAATTATTCTAATCTTGTAGCAACTGCGCTATGTTGATAAATTTTGCTTTGTAGCTAACATAATCTTAATTTTTGTTGCCAACTGCAAGCAAGACGAGCTTGCCCAGCCGTCCAACAAGTATGCTTGGAAAGTGCTTAAGGCAAGAGGATAAAACTCAAAAATTGCTCAATATTGCTGTAAAGAATGTTTACACTAAGAAAGAGCTTTTACCAGGCATCGCTGTCACCTGTAGATAGCGTTTCATGGGGTGCAGAGAAATAAAAATCTACTACGATAACTTAAGAGACTGCGGCGTTGAATAAAATTCAAACAGCGCAATCTAAACAAAAAAGGGCAATACTTTAGTTAGGACGCTCAATAAATTCTGTTGGAGCAAAGCGACTCACGTAAACTAGGTTGATGTATGAACACTCACACATTTGGTAACAATCATTATACTACTTGCCCAATTTGTCAACAAACCAGTAACCTAAAATTGGTGAAGATGTGCAAGGGATTGTTTACTTGCAATTCATGCCAAGAAAAATTAGTAGTGACTTGGAGCGGTCATTACGTCCGCGACCCTTTTAGTGGTAAACAAGTGTTAGTTGCTCAACTGCTGCGCCGTCAAAGCAATCCTTGGGCTAGAATCATTCGCGACCTAGGTTCAATCAAGCGTCCTTTTATGTGTATTGCCGTAGGCGTATTAGTTCTGGGTGCTAGTATTTTTACCGTAGAAAATGTTAACCACCAGCAGAATCCAATTAATCGAGTTGTAGAAGAAATTAACGAGAATAATCCACCAAACTTGTAATGGGTAATTAAATAGGTTCCCCTTGACCAATTCCTAACGATCGCACAATAACAGCTTTTACCTATTGTCTTTTAGTTTAACCAAGCTCCAACCTTCGGTTTTCCCTAGTTTTTGAACCGATTTTAACTGGAGATTTTTTAATGTAGCATCATCTAGAAGAAAGTAAGCTTTTGTTTGCTGTTGCCAGTATAGTTTTAGTTCGTCATTAGTGGCAGGGTTAATTTGGCGATCGCTATAAAAGTCTAATGATGGTCGATGATAGAGAAAAGAAGTATAAATTTTCTGATTTATAGTTGTATTGCTTTGAATCATTGCAGCTACAGGTTTTACCGAATATGCTTCTGCTAATTCCCATACCCAATGACGAGAAGTGACAAATAAAGCTAGGGAAAGATAGCAACCCCAAAATAAAATTACAATAAATTGGCGATCGCGTTCTTGGGCTAAAACTGCTGCAATGGTCATAGTTAAAGCCACACAAGTAGAAATTATTTGTACTTGCAAGTCTTTGGCAGGACTTAGAGGGCTAAAGTAAAAGCTACCAACCCAGGTAATTATTGCCAATAATGTCAGAACTGCGATCGCGCTTTTAGAATAATATAACCGTGGTTTCTGCCAAATGTGGGTTAGCTGCACTCCCACCGCTAAAGCAAAGGCGGGGTAAATAGGTAAAACGTACCACGGCAACTTAGTTGTCATTACCGAAATTGCCAGCAGGTAAATTCCTAGCCAAACTACAATTAGCCTAGAGTAACTAATATTGCTATTAGTCCAAGCAAAACGAAACCCTTGGGGTAGAAACAGCAGCCAAGGGAAAGAATATTTAACAATTTCTAATAGGTAATACCAGGATGGCTGGGCGTGATTTTCTACCCCTTGCCAAATCCGACTGAGAGATTGATTGACTATAGCAGTTTGAGTAAACAAGTTTCCATAATGCAGCCATTGGGCAGTATACCAACTAAAAACAGGAGCCGTACCAATTGCTAATCCTAGCCACAGATACCAACTTGTGAGTAGGCGCGGTGTATCCCATAACAGAAATAATAAAGCGATCGCACCTAATAATAAGCCCAAAAGCCCCTTAGTAAAGCAGATTAACCCTAAGCCAACGCCTACACCCAAGCAGTAGCTCAGGTTCCGCCGACTTCGCAACACGCACCAAATTGTAAATATAAAAAAACTTACTACCGCACCATCTAACATTGCTAGTCGCCCGTGACGCACCATTGGCAGCATTGTCAAGTAAACTAAACTAGCAAAAATAGCCGTTATTCTTCGCGGGAATATTTCTTGCCCAATGCTGTAAAGTAGCGGTACAGAAAACGCCGTTAAAATTGCTCCCGGTAGGCGCGAGGTCCATTCATTTACGCCAAAAGTGCGGTAAGCCAAAGCAATTAGCCAATGGATAAGCGGCGGTTTATTTAGATAAGGTTCGCCGCCAAGAGTGGGATAAATCCAAGCTTTTGAAGCAATAGGATGGCGAGAAATTTCCCGCGCTACTTGTGCAACTGTACCCTCATCCCAGTCTCGCAATGCTACACCGCCCAAATTGAGCGTAAACAGTAGGAGGGCGGCGATTAATAACCCAAGAAACCATAACCAATCGAACGGGCGGAGTTTTTGAGTAAAATTTTTATAACGCAAACGAGCCATGTAGGTTTGGAAGCGATGTTTAAAATATAAAGATAATTTGTAACTGCCAACTAATATCATGGCGTATTATTTCAACTTGGCGAATAAACTCCCTAAAATAAAATCGCCGTTCCGATTCAGACAAATCGAACCAAAACTGAGGAATAGAAACCAATTGAGCTACAGAGCGCAAATTTACAGGTGGCAAAGTTGCTAATTTTCCCTGTAATTCCGAAATTTCGATACGAAGGTTGTAAGAGCGTAAAGTCGCCGTTTCTACATCTAAAATGCCATTGTCAATTAAATCTGGTAGTTGGGCGAGAATTTCTTGCTTAGTCGCAATTTCTGTTAACCAAAAATTTTTTACCCCATCTAACTGACTGAAATTCATGCCATTTACCGCTAAAGGCAAATCGCGGCAAATTGTTTGAATTGTTTGCTGCAATACTTCCTCGTAAGCTAAAGAGCGACATTTAGGTTTCTTAGGGCAAGAAGTAGGGCGCAAGTAAAGATACTCGTTAGGTTTGCGGGGTTTGGTAACGCTAACAACAGTCATTGGTGACGAGCATGAAGTGCAACTAACTAATCCTGCTAAAGAACGGTTGGCGCTGGCGGTACGCGGGGGTAAGCGACGATTGCGGCGCAATAAGCGATCGATTTGGGCGGCTTCTTCTCTAGAAATAATTGGCGCATGAGTATCCGATAAAGTTTGTTTGTTTTGGTAAGCCGTATCGCCACGATAAACGGGATTAATTAACCAACGTTTTCCAGTAGTTACAGAGATTTTTTTGCCGTATTTTTGGGCTAAATAACGCACCGCACCTCGCAAAGATCCGTAAAGAAGAAAGCGATCGAAAAAGTCTTTAACTACAGGGGATGTAGTACGATCTATAGCATAACGATCTTTGATTCGGCGGTAGCCGTAGGGAACTTTACCGGGTGGGGTGAGGGCGTTTAGGCGGTTGCGGGCGTGTCCTTGGCGGATGCTGCGACTGCGTTGTTCGTATTGAATTTGTTGCAGTTGCACTAAGTCAGCTTGCATATCTGCCGTTTGTTCGGTAGTAATTAGCTTGATATTGAGCGCTACAAGTTCGCTTAATCGGCTGTTAATTTCTGGGATAGAATCGCCAAGTTCCTCAATGCGGCGAATTAAAAGATAGTCTGCTCTTTCGGTTTTTGCGTCACGCAACAGTTGCAGCAATTGCGATCTCTTTCCCATGTCTTGATACAGTTTATCTAGCTCCCATCCCCACAAATTCGGCTCTGGTGCGGGTTCTAAAAGGGGGTTTGTATAGGTGTAGGCGATAATTTTCATCAACAAACCGTACTAGAAATTTAGTTTTGGGTGAGTTCTATAATATTGTTGTCTGGATCTTTGGTAAATAAAGCCGCTCTACCAGAAGCGCTACTTTGAATAAAGCAATTGTGAGCGATTAGTTGACTTTTGGCGGCTTCTAAGTCTGCAACTTTAAATGCTAAGTGGGGGTTGCGTCCCAGTTTTTGGAAGTTGTGGATGTCTGTTGAGATGGATGAGTCAACTATAAGGTGGAGTTGAAAGTTACCGATTTGATACCAAGTACCAGGATAATTAAGACTTCGGTCTATTTTGGTTAATCCCAGGACATTGCTATAAAAATCCTCAGCTTTTTGTAAGTCTGTTATCAGCAAGGCGGTATGGAAACACTCAATAATCTGCATGGTTTATCTAAATACCTAAAAATTATTCAATTAAATGCATACTTTTAGACTAAAACTTCTGACTTTTGACTTGCAACTTGTTTATGCTAGAAAACATTAGGCTATCTTAAAGACGCATCATGGGTAATACTTTTGGGCATTTGTTTCGAGTCACTACTTTTGGTGAGTCTCACGGCGGTGGTGTTGGGGTAACAATAGATGGTTGTCCGCCACGATTGGAAATTACAGCCGAGGAAATACAGAAGGAATTAGACCGTAGACGACCGGGACAAAGCAAAATTACGACACCGCGTAAAGAAGCTGATACTTGTGAGATTCTGTCGGGAATATTTGAAGGCAAAACGTTAGGTACGCCGATTTCTATTCTAGTCCGAAACAAAGATACTCGCCCTCAAGATTATGATGAGATGGCGCAAAGTTATCGACCTTCCCACGCTGATGCTACCTACGATGCTAAGTACGGAATCCGTAATTGGCAAGGTGGCGGACGTTCTTCGGCTAGGGAAACTATCGGACGAGTAGCTGCAGGTGCGATCGCTAAAAAAATTCTGGCTACCTTTGCTAATGTAGAAGTTATTGGCTACGTTAAGCGGATTAAAGATTTAGAAGCGGTAATCGATCCTAATACGGTAACTTTAGAGCAAGTCGAAAGTAACATTGTACGCTGTCCTGATGCGGAATCTGCCGAGCGGATGATTGAACTTATCGAGCTAGTGGGAAGACAAGGCGATTCCGTTGGCGGTGTGGTAGAGTGTGTCGCTCGTCATGTGCCAAAAGGTTTAGGTTCGCCAGTGTTTGATAGAATAGAGGCGGATATTGCCAAAGGTGTAATGTCTCTCCCAGCAACTAAAGGGTTTGAAATTGGTTCGGGTTTTGCAGGAACTCTGCTAAATGGGAGCGAACACAACGACGAATTTTATACTGATGAAAATGGTAAAATTCGCACAGTAACTAATCGTTCTGGTGGCGTTCAAGGTGGCATTTCTAACGGTGAAAATATTATTTTACGGGTAGCTTTTAAGCCAACAGCAACTATCCGCAAAGAGCAGCGCACTGTAAATAAAGAAGGCGAAGAAATGCTGTTAAAAGGCAAAGGTAGACACGATCCTTGCGTACTTCCTAGAGCCGTTCCGATGGTAGAATCGATGGTGGCTTTGGTATTATGCGATCATTTATTACGCCATTATGGACAGTGTAAGGTGTTACCTTAAATTTATACATTAGCTTTAAAACAAGCGAGATTGTTGTTTCAAAGTTTTTTATAGATGGGGAATGCTTACAATTTTTTTAAATGGATTTAATTACAATTTTGGGATTAGTTGCTGGTACGCTAACAACTCTTGCTTTTATACCTCAATTATTTAAAACCTGGCAGACTAAATCGGCTAAAGATATTTCTTTTAATACCTTAATTTTTTTCAATATAGGTATCTTTCTCTGGCTAATTTACGGTATTTACCTTAACGCCTTACCCATTATTTTGGCGAATTTATTTACTTTGATTTTCAACATGATAATTGTATGGCTTAAAATTAAATATAAGTGATATCTAATTTTAAAAAATATTGTGACTGTTTTTGCTGCTGAACGATTGCTATTTACGCCAGCTACTCCCGAAACCGACGCTATACCAACTATTTTTGCCTTCCCAAACGAATACACGGTAGGCATTACTAGCTTAGGTTATCAAGTAGTATGGGCTACTTTGGCTATGCGTTCGGATGTAGCGGTTAGTCGCTTATTTACGGATACTCGCGAACAATTACCTCGTTCGCCGGAATTAGTTGGTTTTTCTTGCTCTTGGGAGTTAGATTACGTTAATATCCTCAATTTGCTTGAATCTCTCCAAATCCCAGTTAGAGCAACTAACAGAAACGAAAATCATCCTTTAGTTTTTGGTGGTGGTACTGTATTTAGTGCTAATCCCGAACCTTTTGCAGATTTTTTTGACATTATCTTATTAGGTGATGGGGAAAATTTGTTAGGTAACTTTTTAGACGCATACAAGCAAGTTAGAAATGCCGATAAAAAAACGCAATTAATTCATCTCGCCCAAATACCAGGGGTGTATATTCCGAGTTTGTATGAGGTAACTTACAACGATCGCACAGGTGATATAAAATCGATTCAACCCGTTACAAATGCCATCCCCAGCTATGTAGATAAACAGACTTATCGAGGGAATGTTTTATCAGCTTCTACAGTAGTTACCGAGAAAGCCGCTTGGGAAAACATTTACATGGTAGAAGTTGTACGTAGTTGTCCAGAAATGTGCCGTTTTTGTCTTGCAAGTTACTTAACTTTACCTTTTCGGACTGCAAGTTTGGAAGCTTCTTTAATTCCCGCCATTGAGCGCGGATTAGCTGTAACAAATAGATTGGGTTTGCTGGGTGCGTCCGTTACTCAACATCCAGAGTTTACAACTTTGCTCGATTATTTAAGTAAACCGCAATACGATAACGTGCGTTTAAGCATTGCTTCGGTGCGTACAAATACTGTTACTCAAAAATTAGCCGAAACTTTAGCAAAACGAGATACGCGATCGCTTACAATTGCCGTAGAAAGCGGATCTCCTCGTATTCGCCAAATTATCAATAAAAAACTAAATAACGATGAAATCATCACCGCCGCCATCAACGCTAAAGCAGGGGGATTAAGCGCTTTAAAGCTTTATGGAATGGTAGGAGTACCTGGGGAAGAACTAGAAGACGTAGAACAAACCGTAGCGATGATGAGGTCAATCAAAAAAGCTGCTCCTGGCTTGCGTTTAACCTTGGGATGCAGCACCTTTGTACCTAAAGCTCATACACCTTTTCAGTGGTTTGGTATCAATCCTCAAGCTGAGAAACGCTTGCAATTACTGCAAAAACAGTTGAAACCCCAAGGGATAGATTTTCGCCCAGAAAGCTATAATTGGTCGGTTATACAAGCATTATTGTCTAGAGGCGATCGCCGATTGTCTTATTTGCTAGAATTGACGCGGCATTATGGAGATTCTTTGGGTAGTTATCGTCGTGCTTTCAAGGAGTTAAAAGGGCAAATTCCTGAGATAGAATTTTATGTTTATAAAACTTGGTCTACTGAGCAGATATTACCTTGGGAACACTTACAAATAGCTTTGCCAAAATCTACACTTATTAAGCATTTAGCAACGGCGGAGTCTGAATTTAGTTTATTAGCAGCAAGTTGAATATCAAATTAATGCTAACTCAAAATCTTTATCAAATAAGTACAGAATTTTTAGAACAACTCCCAGAGAAACGCCTGCTAATTCTTAAAGAAATGGGTTTAGCCCGTTATGCAGATTTTTTAACTATTATGCCCGTTGCCGAAGCTAATATAGCCTGCATAATGCGTTTTTTTAGTAGTCCGAGTAAGGCTAAGTTTCCCAATTTACAAGGCACGGAACTATCTGGTTTAGTTTTAAATAGAGTAAACTTTATTCGTGGCGATTTATCGGGAGCAAATTTAAGTAATAGTAGCTTGGTTGATGCAGATTTGATATTTGCTAATTTTGCTGGGGCAAACTTAAGTAATACTAATTTGCAAGGGGCAACTTTAAACGAAACTGTATGGAATAGTGCCATTTTAGAAAACTGTAACTTTGGTACGGGGATAGGCATTACAAATAAACAGCGTCAAGAATTAGTAAGTTGCGGCGCAATTTTTACTAATTAATTTGTATTTACAACTTATTTATGTGATGTATGCGATCGCCAATAGCTACATATTTTACCAATTCGAGTCAGGCTGGTATTTAGGTAGTAGAATTGTTGCTACAACTTTAGATAACAAAGAAAACTTGAGGCGAAATTGTCGATGCTTAGAAGTGTCATTTTTAATGAAACCCCAAAGCAATTTACCTGCTTTTAAACCTTTTTGGGGTTCGGCAGGTTCTTCAAATACTTTATAAATTAGATATTGGTATAGAGAAGATAAACTTTCTTTTTTCGATGACTGAATGTGTTGTGGAGCCTGGCTGTAATACTGATTAATAATTCGCAAACTCACAGCTTCCATCTTAAAAACATTGCTTGATGCCGAGTTAGGAGTTATTCTATAGAACCCATTTGGGATCTATTTAACCAGTCGCCAATCTTTGAAGCATCAGTCGAACAAAACAAAGATTAACCTTGGTGGTGGCGTGAGCGAGAGTTCTTTCAAAATTCTTGACCAAACTTTT
>JAHHGY010000040.1 GCA_019359635.1 Chroococcus sp. CMT-3BRIN-NPC107 | reverse complement strand
GTTTGAGGTCTTTCTCTAACTTTTCTTGGCTTTCAACTATCTCTACTTGGAACGGACGACCCATCACTCTTACCTTCCGCACACGTTTACCTACTTTAGCGCAGCTTTATAAAGAATTGGTATTAGTTTATCAATTTCATTATTTAACTTGGCGATCTTTTGTTCCCGCGCTTTTTTAGCTGCTTTTGTTTCCTCAACTAACAATGGCTGTTCCAAACCGTTAATTTCACCTTCTAAATTTCTTAATTTGGTTTTATTTGGATCGATTCCTTGCAGCGTTGTCTTAAAACTACCTTTGATATCTTTAATTAATCTTTCCATTTTCCGCTTCTGCTCTTTACTTTCAGCATTGCGGTAAGTTTGCACAGCATTTCTATAACTATCTATACTGTGTTTGCTTTTATTTAAAGCTAGTCGCAAATCAGTATCCAACGCAAACCGACTAATCAAAGAATTACCGCACTTTATATTAATATCAATATTTGGCAGAGTCTCCAACTCCGTGCAATTACTTTCTACCCGATAATAAGCATTTTTTAAAAGCTCAATCCATAGCCGCAAACGACAAATCTTTACTGAATTTGGGTTAATATCTACACCAAATAGACAGTTTTCAATAATTGTTTGTTTCTCGTGAAAAGCGTCTCTTGTATACGCTGGCTTTCCTTAATTTTTGGATTGTATTCAAATAATTTTCCATCATCATCAATGACAATCAACTCATCATTAGCAACTTCAACTTGATAATCTCTTAGCGTTTTTCCATTTCTATCAAGCAGAATTTTTAGTTCACTTTTGATTGTAATTATTTCATTTAGAGCCGAAACTAAAAAGTGACCTGAACCCACCGCCGGATCGCAAATTTTTAAACTATTAATAATTTTGTTAGCTGCTTTTTTGTCTGTAATTTTTTCATCCAGTTGATCGATATTTTGACAATCCCAGCCGTTAAATTCATTAAATTTCTGCACTATTGCCTTACGAATTGTCTCGCGGCACATATACATTGTAATAAAGCCCGGTGTAAAGAAAGAACCATCTTTATAACCGTTAATTTTCTCAAAAATTAACCTAAGCACCGAAGCATTAATTAGTGTTTTATTTTCTTCTTGAATTTCCTCCGAACCTTCACTACTAAAGTCATAAGCATTGAGAAATTCAAAGAGATATTCTAAAGTATTAAGATTACCAATTCTCCTTTTGCCATTGCTATCTTTCAAAACACTAGATGCAAAAATAGAAAGATTCTCATCTCTAAGATTGCTAATAACAATGGCTTTCTGTTCTATATCGGTTATCTCAAACAGCGAACTATTTAAATAAGGAACATTAGCAAAAATATCTTTTATACTTGCATTGCGATCGCTTAGTTTACGAGCTAATACATCAAAGAAAAGCCTATCTAGATCAGCATAGTCCTTAATCTTTGTCAAGCTTAAAAATGTAAAAAAATTATCGCCTTTATGATATTTGATTAATTGCGCTTCTAATAATTTCAGGAAAAGAACTCGATTTATCCAAGTAATTACCAATTCTAAGCCAACATTGAAAAGTTTGTCTTGGTAAGTATCGCCCTGTGCAAGATTATCTAGTTGGGAAATTTTGTCTAAACTATCAAGCTGATTAATGGCATTTTCAATCAAAGAACCTGCAAAGCGATCGCTTTCTTTTCTTCGTCCGATCAGCTTTTTGCTACCTTCCTTTGTTTCCGTCAAACCGATGATATACAATAACTCGTTATAAAAAGCCTTGTCCAGTCTGTTGCTATCGTTAGCAAAAGGCAATTTTAATAAATGTTCTGGCGAAAGTAGCTTAAATAACGCAATCAGTTGACGATCGCTTTCCTCGTCACTATTCCTCAAAAACCCGTCGTAGTCGCGGATATCAAAATGCGTAAACACGATCTCCTTTTCGATGAGTGCGATCGCATTTTCTGCAACTTCTTTATAGAAAAAATCTGTTTTTTTACCACTCAGTCTCCCGGCTTCAAAATCAATAAATTGCTTTACCAGTGCTTTGTCTTGGACAAATAGCTGTTCAAAAACCGTTGCATCAAAAATAAACCACCTGTAAATATTATTTGCAATTAAATATCTAATTTCAAGATTATTGCCTGTAATTCTTTCTCGCAAAAAGTACAAAACCAATTCCTGAAAAGCCTTAGTATTGAGATTGTCAACCGCCAGCATCTCGCCTTTATTTGTTGGCTTCTTGGCTTCCACAATTACACCAATACTGCTTTTAGCATCTTTGCCATTATGAATAACTAGGTCATTACGCCCTTGAGTATTGATAAAATGACTTGGACTATAATAGGTATTCTTTAAAAAATCAGCAACAAGATTTTTATGAAATTCCTCTGATTCAGCCTCATTAATTTGGTTAAGTAGTTTAATTAAGTTAGTCTTGAAAGTTTCAATATTTTCTCTAATTGGCTTAACCTTGAGGAACGCTTTATTTAATGCTTGTCGTGGTGATAATTTTTTATCTGTCATGAAAAAGCTACGAGTAATCAATGGATTTACTCCAGTATGCCCAACTGCTACTAAATTGGTTGTACTTTCTGCGGCGTTGTCTAAATTATTTACAACCTACCGACTTAAGAAAACTTAATGCCAATTACTAGCTCTAATGCGTACAAATCGGCGGTTAGTTAGAAGCAACAATTTATACAAAAGAATGAAACAAGAGAATTCGCGCGATTCTTTAGCTAATATTCTGCTACCAATATCATTGATTTTTGGTTTGGTACTGCTTTTAAGTTTAAATATAGAATCGTCTAACGTTTCAGAAGAAACTATAAACCCTTTAGAATCAGGGCTTAAGGTATTAGTTAGCTACTTCGCCGTAGGAGCAGAAATTGCCGCCGCTTTAGTAATTGGGGGTGCAATCATCCGCGCAATTAGTACCTATTTGCGCCAGTTGTTTTCCCGTTCTAAGCAGCATTACGATTCTACTGAATCTATCCGCCTAAAATTAGGACGAGTGCTGACTTTGGGGCTAGAATTTACCGTTGCTAGTGATATTCTCCGCACCGCCGTAGCACCCACGCGCCAGGATATTTTAAACTTAGGAGCGATCGTGCTTCTAAGAACTTTACTTAATTATTTTTTAGAGCAAGAAATTAGTCAGGTAGAAAAGAGTAGTTTTAAAGACCAAGAACGTAGTTAGTTGAATCTTTGGATCGAAGGTCTAATGCAAAAAGTGTCGAATCCCAGTTAATACCATAATTAACCCTAGTTCGTTAGCGGCTTTGATAGAATCTACGTCGCGCATACTTCCCCCTGGTTGAACGATCGCATTTATCCCGGCGGCGGCGGCGGCTCTTACGGAGTCGTCAAAGGGAAAAAAACCATCGCTGGCAAGAAAACCCCCCTTGGCGCTCTTTCCTGCCTGCTCTAAAGCAATTTTTACAGAGCCTACGCGGTTCATTTGTCCCGCCCCGATTCCTGTAGTGGTACGATTTTTTGTAACAACGATCGCATTTGATTTGACGTGCTTGCAAACATTCCAAGCAAAAAGTAATTCGGCTAATTCGTCAGGACTAGGAGTGAAGTCGCTCACTACTTGCCAAGTGCTAGAATCGGCAATGTCATTATCCGCGTCTTGAACTAAAAAACCACCAGCGATTACTTTTACTGTCTGCTTAATAGTGGTGTTATCAGGTAAAAGTAAAACTCTAAGTTTAGACTTTGCTGCAATAATTTCTTTTGCTTGGGCTTCAATATCGGGCGCAACTACGCATTCTAGAAAAGTTTGAGTTAGGGCGGTAGCTGTAGCCGCATCTATAGGACGATTTAACGCTACAATTCCCCCAAAAGCTGACACAGAATCGGCGTTGAAAGCTTTGTTATAAGCTTCTACTAAACTATCTGCCAAAGCCACCCCGCAAGGATTTGTATGCTTGATAATTACGGCGGCGGGGGTATCTGTAAACTCGCTAACTATGCGCTGTGCGGCTTCTAAATCGACTAAGTTGTTATAGCTAAGTTCTTTGCCTTGTAATATACTTGCTGTTGCCCAACCTGTAGGCGTATCGCCTGTTTGATACCAAGCGGCAGATTGGTGGGGGTTTTCACCGTAACGCAAGGGTTGTAATGTTTGTCCTGTCAGGGTAAAACTTTCTTTACCTAGATAAGATGCGAACTGACCAGTCAGCGCTTGCGCGATCGCGCGATCGTAAGCAGCTGTATGTAAAAATGCTTGTTGAGCGCACTGTTGCCGAAATTCTAGCGATACTTCCCCCTGATTTTGGCGCAACTGCTCCAAATAAGAATCGTAGTTTGTAGGACTGCTGAGAATGGTAACATGAGCGTAGTTTTTGGCAGAGGCGCGAATTAAAGTTGGGCCGCCAATATCTATTTGTTCGATGGCTTCAGCTAAAGTTACCTCTGGTTTGGCGATCGTTTCCTCGAAAGGATATAAATTGACTACAACTAAATCGATGGGACGAATTTGATTATTTTCTAGTTCTGCTAAGTCTTGAGGTACATCGCGCCGCGCCAAAATACCGCCGTGAATCCGAGGATGTAAAGTTTTTACTCTCCCGCCTAGAATTTCTGGAGAACCCGTATAATCAGCAACTTTGGTGACAGAAATTCCTGCCGCTAGTAGGGCTTTAGCGGTTCCACCACTGCTAATAATATCAAAACTAAATTCTTCAACCAATGTCCGAGCAAAGTCAATAAGTCCGGTTTTGTCAGATACGCTGAGAAGTGCTAAACGTGCCATATATTAGAGTTTTGTTTTAAAAATACTAAGTGCGAGGAATTAGTTATTATTACAATAGATTAAGAGAATTTTTATAATAGGAGAAAGTCTCTGCCTTTACAAGTTATTAATGTTCCGCCCACTACAAGCCAAGAACCTGCGGGACTAATTGTGGTTTTACACGGCTGGGGTGCAAATGCTCAAGATTTGGCAACCGTTGTACCTTTTTTAAATTTGCCCGATTATCAGTTTGTTTTGCCAGATGCGCCTTTTAATCATCCTCAAGTGGCTGGTGGTAAAGCCTGGTACGATTTTCAAAAAAATAATCAAGGCTATTATCAAAGCAAGCAACTACTCAACGATTGGCTGCTTTCTTTAGCAAAAGATACGGGAGTTCCCCTAAATCGAACAATTTTAAGCGGTTTTTCCCAAGGTGCGGCGATGACGTTAGATGTCGGCTTGCATTTACCATTGGCGGGTTTGGTGGCATTAAGCGGTTATTTGCATCCGATTACAGAATCACCAAATAGTGCAATTGCACCGATTTTGCTCGTACATGGTAGACAAGACTCTGTAGTTCCCCTAAGTGCAGCCCAAAAAGCGCGAGATAATTTACAAGCTATGGGCGCGAAAGTGCAATATCAAGAATTTGATATGGGCCATGAAATTCGCCCTGAAGTTATAGCTTTAATTCGCAACTTTATCGTGACCCAAAACTCGGCTTAACTATTGTCAGATAAGCGGTCTAGTCCTTGATCTTGCCACGATATAGGATCTTCTAATGGTTCTAAATGGGTAATGATGTGAGTGCTGGGTAAAGCCCTACTAATTGCGACTTCAATTTCGTCACACAAATCGTGTCCGCGCTGCACCGTCCATTCTCCAGGGACAAGGATGTGAAAAGAAACGAAGCGGCGCGAACCTGCCACGCGCGATCGCATAGCGTGAAATAATATCCCTTGGCGATCGTAATAAGGTGCTAGTAAGTCGGTAATAATTTTTTGCTCGGATAGGGGTAAAGCGGTATCCATGATGCCATACCCGGTTTCTTTTAAAAGTCTAAAACCTGCCCAAACTATATTGGCGGCGACAACTATAGCAATAATTGGATCTAAAATTAGCCAGCCTGTTAGTTGTACTAGCAATAAACCTACAACAACCCCCACCGAAGTCCAAACATCTGTAAGCAAATGATGCGCGTCTGCTCTTAAAGTAATCGATCTTAATCGTTTTCCCGCCCGTAACAAAATTACTGCTACTCCGCCATTAATAACCGTAGCAACTAAAGAAAGAATTAAGCCAATGTCTACTTTTTCTACAGGTTGAGGATGGATTAACCTATCTATAGCTGCTATCCCAATGCTCAACGCAGCGATTAAGATTAATGCCCCTTCTAAGCCGCTAGAAAAATATTCAGCTTTAGAATGACCAAAAGTGTGTTCTTCGTCTGGGGGCTGGGCGGCTAGAGACAGCGCCCACACTGCAAAAACGGCGGCGACTAAGTTTACAACCGATTCGGCTGCGTCGGAAAATAAACTTACAGAATTGGTGAGCAAGTAAGCGCCAAACTTTAGAGCTATAGTTGCGATCGCGGCGGCAATGGATAAAATAGCGTAAGAACGGGCAGATTTATGACTCATGGCGATCGTCTACAACTTACGCGCAATAATCGTTCTATGGCGGGGCGTATTGCTAACAATTGTTGGACTTGTAAATTCGGCGGCAATTAAAGCGCTTTCAATATCTAAACTAAAATAATCGTCTAAGTATGGCTCGGTACTTTTGAGTAAACTCAAAATATAAGGCGGCATTTTTGCATAGATTTCCGATTTAGGATTCATATCCATAATTGTCAAGTATCCACCAGGCTTTAGTAAGCGTCGCGCCTCCTGAAATATTTGCCCTGTCGCCAATTGGGGCAATTCGTGAAACATCAGGAAGCTAGAAACTAAGTCAAAAGAATTAGTCGCTAAAGTTGTGTTTTCGGCAGTGGCGTGAATCCAATTGATGTTAGTGTTGCGCTCCAGAGAGGAATATTTGGCAACGGCAAGAAAGTAAGGAGATAAATCTAATCCGGTAATTGTGGCATTGGGATAAACATCTTGCAAAGCAAAGGTACTCATCCCCACACTACAGCCCAAATCTAGAATAGTTTGGGGAGGATTAGGAATTTGGCTAGTAATGATTTGATGATAGCTAGAACGTAAAAGGCGATCGCCTTTTGCTCCAGATTCAGACCAAATCCCTGCATGAACCGCTTGAGCCGCAACTTCTACCTCCATTGCGGCTTCCCAACTAAGATTTCCCTCCTCGTAAGCATGAAAAGATTTTAAGTAATAATCGGGATAGGCAACTTGCGGATTTTGAACTTGGGCTAAATCAGTTTCCCAATCGCGGGTTTTTAGTTCAAGTACCCTTTTTGTCCAAGGTACGCCAATTTTTTCTGCCCGTTTAATCATCATTTGCCTTGCTTGATGTTTCGCTAAACTGGCAATTGGTTTAATCGCCAATACCCCATTGACCAAACGAGAAGCTAAACCAGGTTTATTATTTACACTAATCGTCATAATAAAAATTGCTAAATTATCTGTTCTTATTCTGCAAGCATTAGAGCCTGTTTGCAAAAAGAAAAATCCCTGATGTTTTATCAAGCATCAGGGAGAGATACAAAAATCAAGCAACTAATCTAAGGATTGCTTGCCAAAAAGTTAGTTAGCGGTGTCCCACCATTGCGCCCAACGGCGGGAATTTCTTTCATTTGGACTATTGCTTTACCATTGCTATCTTTAGTGATAGCTGTTCCAGTACCTAGATGACCATTAGTGATAAACAATTGGGGATGGTCAAAGGGTGCTTTTTGGTAACGAACGCGATCGTCGGTAAGTCCTTTCATAAACGCAACTAGCGCCTCTTTTTCCTCATTACTCAGTCCTAAGTTCTCAATATCTGGATCGAGATCGTTAATATTTTGCTCGTGAAAGTCGCCACCACGATTATAAAAATCAACTACTTGACGCAGGGTTAATTGTCCGCCGTTGTGGAAGTAAGGGGCTGTAAGTTCTACGTTTCTTAGTCCTGGAGTTTTAAAAGCTCCATCGGCGGCGATGCGATCGCTAGGACTTACAGGCGGTTCGAGGTGAGGATCGTTAAACTTGCCTTGTTGGGCTAAACGCGATTCAGATAAAGGATTACCAAAAGGATCTTTATCACCCACACCTAAGTTTTCTCTAGTTGGTCTTACGCCAATGTTATAAAAACCGTTGTCGTAAACAGCAACTTCATTGTTGCCCATGACCATGCGCTCAAGTCTTTCTTTTTTGACGTTTTTGACGGAAGCGTTAGTAAATTCTGCGCCGCCATGACAGTTGATACACTTAGCTTTGCCTTCAAATAACTCTTTACCACGCTTCTGTTGGGTAGTTAAAGCATTAGAATTACCTTCCAAGTAGCGGTCAATGGGTGCATCGTTAGAAACTAAGGTTGATTCATACATCTGTACCGCTAGTCCGAAAAACAAGGGAAAATTATATTCCATTAACGAAAACTGAGTAGCCGAATTAGGATCGGAGGCTCCTACTAGCCCAGTAAAGGTTGGTTTGCCATTGGGATCGAGAGAGATTATTTGGTCAGAATTCCACCACTGGGGTTGAAAAGCAGCTTGTACTAAGGTTTTGTATTTCGATCTAATCCCCGGCATGGGCGACTTACTATAACTACCTAGTACGCTGTCATCAGGATGTACTTTCTGCTTATTCAAAGGAATTAAAGGCAGCATTTTCTTCCCAAGTAAACTAAATGGTTTGCCTTTATAAGACATTTCAACTTCGCTTACAGGTGGCCCTACTGCTTGAGACGCAAGACTAGCATTATCTAAACTAATCTTCACTTCTTTCAAGTCTCCAAAGGCTTCAGCTTTAATCACTTTGGCATTGATATCTCTTGAGCCAAAGGGGTTAACGCCATTGAAGTCATTTTGCGCTCTACCATCCCAGAAGTTGCGGAAGTTGAAGACTGCATTAATTGCACTGGGTGAATTGCGGGCAGTGACTTGGAGTAAATTAGTGTTGTTAACACTGAATACTGGATCTAGCTCTGGTACGCCTGCTTCTTGGGCTTTACGGAGAAAAATATTGGAAAACAAAAAGCCAAATAGTCCTTGAGAACCCGTCACATCATTGCTATCAGATATTACTTCTGACTTGCGATTATTGATGTCTGCAAGTTTATGAAATGGGTAATCGTCAGCTTTAAGTTGGTAGTTTAGCCCGCCAATCTCAAAATTTGTGTCTGGATTGGGACTACCGTCAGCATTGACTCGCAATAGTCCAGGACTCAATTGGTGCTTAGATCGATTGTCTGCGCCTGCGTGAAAATGACAACTGGCGCACGATTGAGTATTATCGCTCCCAGTTTGCATATCCCAAAATAGTGATTTTCCTAACACCAAAGCGGCGGTTTTATTGCTGACAAATTCCGCCAAGTTTGAGGGTTCGGGGATCGATACGGTTTTTAGAGAAGCTAATGGTTGTGATGGTGTCACAGAAGGGACTTCTTGCGCTTGTAGTGTTAATGACATACTTTGCCCAACGATCGCCGCGATCGCAAACAACACGACAATTTTTAGTCTCTTTCTAAGTAAATTTGCTACCGTTATTTTCATCCAACCGAAAATTGAGGTTCTGCCAAGAAACCTTGTTTTTGCGTATTTATTCATGGATTATTTCTACTTTTAGCTGATTGGTAGTTTCTGTTGTTTTTTACTCACAACAGTTGCAATTGTTTTTGAGTACCAGGCTGTAAAATCGCTTCAGGCTACATAAATTACTATTTATAGTACGTACGTAGTAATACCGAGAAAAATGTATATCTTCCCTGCTCCTAAGTAGTCGCGGTTTAAACAAGCCTAAAACTGCGGTTAACCATAGTCTTAGTATAGTAAAGTACATTTTTTATTAGTTTTAGCTCAGTATTAATACTAAGTGTACGGGTTGAATATATAACCAGAACCTAAAGATGGGAATAGCCTTTATAAAAACTATGTTATAAAAACTACTTTATGTTGATTTGATAAATTATTCTTTATTAAAAGATGCTGCTAAGTGTTGGTGTCAAGTCCTTTTAGATAAGTTGCTAGGGTGTACTTATCTAATTAAAGATTGAAGTACATAAGTGATTGGCGCTTCTAGCTTTCTCAGTACGTCTTAGTTAGTGTAACAATGTATACTCAACTTTAAGTTAGCTTCATAAATTTCGCTTAACTAACTAAGGACAATTTTTAGCTAAGACTTAAAAGCAGCAACTAAAACTACCAGGAACTAAGGTATTTTTTGATAATAAATTTATATTATTTTAGTAAATTTACTTAGAAGTACTAGCGGGTAAACTCAAGTCTATGCCAAGCTTCTAAACAGATGATCCTTGAAGCCGTAACTTCAGCAATATCCGCAAAAGTTAAGTATTTATTAATACTTTTACCTTTCTGCACTACTAGCTATTTCGCGATCGCCGTACACCTAAATTTTAGGAAAATTTTTGTATGCTTACTTTTAAGTCTGTCCAGCATTCAGCAGTAATAAGCGTTATGGGCTTGTTAGGTTTATTTAATGCCCATAGCTCTCAAGCGGTAGTTATCAATGGTGATTTTGAAAATGGATTTACTGGGTATAACACCATAGGCGACACCATCGTTCATACAGGCGCTTATGAAAGTAGTTATGGTGATGGTAACTCTATAGCGCTAATATCAAACACCCCAGGAGCGGAAGTAGATTTTACTTTTTCCGGTAATCCTACGGTATCTACTGCCAACCTAGAAACATTTTTAGGGTCAAGTTCAGGTAGTTTTGATGCGATCGCTACTAATACCGTAATTGAGGGTTCAGCAATCTCACAAACCTTCTACGGCAATGCTAACGACATTTTGGCTTTCGATTTTAAGTTTCTCACAGATGAAGACGTATTTGCCGATTATAATAATCGTCCCAACGGTAACTTTAACGATCTTGCCTTCTTTACATTGCAACTTGACGATGCTTCAGCTTATGTATTTCAATTAGCCGACACATTTTCTAGTTTCAGTAATTCTTTTACACCTTTTATTTATGAAACAGACGAGCTAAATATTTCCTTGTCTTTGTCGGCAACTGGTTATTATACAATCGGGTTTGGCGTTTTAGATGTTGGTGACGAAAGTTTTGCTTCTAGCTTATTAATAGACAATGTATCGCTTACTTCTGGCGAACCTGTCCCAGAACCAGCTACTTTGCTACTTTGCTAGGTTTAACAGCCTTCAGCTTCGGGGCATTTATGAAACGTCGCCAACTAAAAAAGATTAAGGCGTAGCAAAATCTAGCAAATGCGATCGCATTTGCTAAAAAATTATTAAACTTGCCGCGATTCAATAGTAGTTGTCAGGCGATTTAGAGCGCTTATCAATTTTTCTTGAGCAATAGCAGCAGTATCGGAAGGAGCCGCTTCTGCTTCAGCCGCCGCTTCTCCACTACGGACAAACCTTCTTTGCGCTTTTTCAAAGGCGCGAATAATTAGGAAAATACAAAAAGCAATTACCAAAAAGTTGATAATTGCCGCTAAAAATACACCGTATTTGATGCCATTAATAGACAAATTCTGCAAATCATTAACCTTCGCAGCTTGCAATGCAGGAGTTAAAATTAGCGGGGTAATGATATCTTCTACCAAAGACGTAATAATTTTACCGAAGGCTGCACCGATAATTACTGCAACAGCTAAATCGATGACATTACCACGCATCAAAAATTTGCGAAAATCCGCTATAAATCCACTGTTAGCACGGGTCATAAGTTTTTAGTCCTTGTCTGTGTTTAGTCAGGTGGATTATACAAGTTTTTTTTGTTTAAGTTCTAACGCGATCGCAATAACTTAATACTTAAATAACTTTAGTATTGATAGCTACTCCTAAACGTCAGTAACTTGTCCGCTAAAAACCTTACTTGCTGCTGGGTTTTAAAGCTAACAACATTTCAAATTGGCTAGTAGAATCATTAGGACTGCTAGCGCTCATACCAATACCGCGAATAGAAGCTAGAATAGCTTTTGTTTCTGGGTCGATAGCAACTACTTGGGCATTAGCATTAATCAAGGCTACAGTTTTATCCATATCTAGATAAAAGTATCCAGCATTGGATCTAGGTAAAGGACTTATCGCTGCCTTAAAATTATCACTGTCAGTTAGTAGTTGACTAGGTTTAGTTGCGATCGCATCGGCAATAGGCCCGCCAAAAGCGATAAATACCGTATCTTTATCTAACCATCCATGCCCTAGTAGCGCGCCTTGACCTGGTATTTGCCATTCAGTTACTTGGGTGCTAGCAATATTTCTAGGTGCAACGCTGACGAGAGAAGTTTTAGCAATGCCATCGAATTTACTTAAAGTCGATTCTGCGGCAGGGCGGTTTGTCGTATCAATTACTAATACACCACCAAATCCAATTGGTGCGAGTAAGCCTTGCTGAGACGAAATAGCAGCAAAAGCAAATTCACCATCCATCCAACCAAAAATATCTTTATCTAAGTCTAAATTATAGTTTTGCAGTTGGACTCTAGCTAAATCTAAGCCCAAACTTACTTGAGGCAGATTTTTTGCTTGCTGGCTAAAAGCCGCCCAACTTTTACTAATTCCCGCACCAGTAATTAAAGCAATAGTTTCGGCGGGTAGAATGTCTACTAATTTTCCTGAAGAAGCTTGATACTGATTTTTCAGCAATTGGGGAGCGACATCAGCGAGAACTTTTAGCCGCATCCCATCGTTATCTACGCCTACACCCGCAATTACCGATTTGATTTGTTTTAATTGCGCCAAAGTTTCGGGGGGAATTTGCGAGGCATTGGGACTATTAGCAATTAGTTGTTCGACTGCTACGCCATAATCTGGGAGATAAATTTGAGCGATTGGATTAGTTAAATCTATCCCTTTAGCTAACAGGCTATTTGCACCTTTTTTAGTTGCAAAAGATGGTTCGCCTTTAAAAGTATCAATGGCTTTTTCTACACCAATTTTCTCTGGAGCAACTACTACATATTCGTTATTTAAAATACTGCTGTAGACTGGAGCGCTCGCTCCTTCAATACTTTCAGTGATTTTTTGTCCTTTGTAGTCTGTTTCAATATTTTTAACGTTTTTACGCTCTTTGAGCTTATTGGCAAAATTTAAAGCACTGACTTTATCCTTGATTTTTACGACCATCAGCACGTTAAAAGATTCCGGCTTTGTTGGGGTTGGTTTTGTTGAGTTTGGGGGCAAAACAGCAACCATTACGCCCCCAACCCAAGGTTTTAAGTCTTTTTCAAAATCGATATTAGATTCCGCCAAAGCTTGTTTGTTGAAATCTTGCAAACCTTTGTTTACTAAGTTTTGGGCTTCAGGAGTGCCAAATTTTTGTAATTGCGTCCAAGCTTGAGAATCGGGGGAGATAAAACTTGCAATTATTGCTTCGTCGGGGACAATTTTGGCACTAGCTAGAGGGCTTGCACTATTGCCACCACCGCGAAAATACACGTAAGCAGCGACTCCACTGGCTACAACTACCGCCGTAGCTAAGAGTGGAAATAAAAGATTAGATTTTTTTGCTGACATTTTATCAACCGATTACATTTACTAAATTGTGGAATTAATCGCTGTAACTACGTGACTATAGCTTTACTTCACAAGTAAGAGTCAAAAATCCGCAAACATGAGCGATCGCAGTTTTTTAACTAATTTTATGAGGTTGCCTCAAGTTATAGTGTTCCCGAATAATTTATGAATCTACCCAAGACGCGCCAGCAAATTTCTCGCCTAGGAGTGGTAAAATGTCAAGGCTTTTGGGTACGAAAAATTGATAATGGCTCTATCACTAGCGCAAAAGTCAAAATATTTCAATTCTTGTCCGCTATATCTAAATGGCGTATAGTCTTAAGTCTGTCCTTCAAAATATCAGACTTTTCCTATGGTGAGAGATTTAGAGCGGGTACAAAAAAGTAATAAGTTTCCTGAATCTGCCCCGGCTGGCGAAGCGGTATTTTATCGGACTTACAGTCGGCGGACGAGGGTCGGAAGGGAATCTTGGTCGCAAGTAGGCGATCGCATTCTCGAAGGATTAGTCACTTTGGGCAAGCTTACCCCCTCCCAAGCGGCTTTAACTGCCAAAATGCAGCAGCAACTAAAATCCCTTTCTAGCGGACGATGGTTGTGGGTAGGGGGGACGCAATGGCTAGAAAAGCCAGAGAATTTTTCTGGAGCATACAATTGTACCAGCACAAATGTGGTAGATTGGCGAGCTTTTGGGTTAATGATGGATTTGGCAATGATGGGTTGCGGCACGGGCGCAGTTCTCGAACCCAAGTATATTAACCAATTGCCAGCAATTCGCAACCGTTTAATCGTTCAGCTACAGGGCAAAATTGGCACAACTCCCGCCGCCATGAGACGGGAAAAAACAGAAGTTAAGATTAATGGCAATATCGTTACAATTTATATTGGCGATAGTCGCGCTGGGTGGGTTAAGTCTTATCAAACTTTATTAGAACTTTCCAGCGACGAAAGATTTACAGGTGACATAATAGTTCAAGTAGTTATTGATGATATTCGGGGCGAAGGAGAGCGCTTACAAGGCTTTGGCGGCGTTGCTAACCCGGTTAAACTGCCTGAATTGTACGATCGCTGTGCCAGTATTCTCAATAAGGCTGTAGGGCGACAATTAAATTCTGTGGAGTGCTGCTTATTAATTGATGAAGCGGCAGTAGTAGTGGTAGCGGGTAACGTGCGTCGTAGCGCCGGGATGAGGCAGGGGGTTAGCGAAGATGAATTATTTGCTAATGCTAAGGGTAACTTATGGCATCAAGATGAAAACGGCAACTGGCGCATCGATCCCGAACGAGATGCGCTAAGGATGGCAAACCATACGCGAGTATTTCACCGCAAACCAAGCCTAGAAGACTGTATTAACGCTGTAAGACAGCAGTATTATTCTGGAGAAGGTGCGATTCAATGGGCGGGAGAAGCGATCGCACGAGCAAACGCAGACATAGTAAATACTCCCGAACTAAAAAAAGACTTTCTCAAAACCTACGCAAATTCTGAAGCATCGGCGGCGGATTGGTTGCTTAATCGCGCTCCCGAAATGCCCGCAACAGAAGTCGATCATCGGCTTTCTAGATATGCTTTGAATCCTTGCGTTACAGCAGATACCTGGATTCATACCGAAAAAGGTGCTTGGCAAGTTAAGAATTTAATCGGCGTACAACACGGTACTTATGTTAACGGCGAATTATTTAGTACCACGCCTCAAGGCTTCTTTTTTACAGGAGTTAAGCCTGTGGTTAAGTTGCGGACAAAAGAAGGTTATAGCCTGCGATTAACAGAAAATCATCAACTGTTAAAAATCACCGCTCAAACTCAAAATAGTCAGTATACAGAATGGGTTGAAGCGGGTAAATTGCAAATAGGCGATCGCATCTCAATCCACAATCACCGAGAATTGCCACCTTGGGATGGCAAAGGGACAAAAGATGAAGGCTGGCTATTAGGTAACTTGGTAGGCGATGGTTGTTTTAGTCACAATCTGGCTAACTACAGCTATCAAGCACATTTGAGGTATTGGGGCGATAACCAAGTAGAAATGGCGGAAAGTCTGTGGGGAGGGTTTCCCTCCACAGAGCTTTCCAAGAGAAAAGAGTATGCTCTTGGTTTGGTTAAAAGCTCAGTTCAAAATAGTGACAAACTAGCAGGAATTTACCATAAACAACATAAGTATTATCAAGTAAGCTCTACGGATTTGGCTGGGCTTGCTCGTAATTATGGCATCACTATTAAACACAAGACAGTTACGCCAGAAATAGAACAAGCAAGCTTTAACTTCTACTGTGGTTTTCTGCAAGGAATATTTGATGCTGATGGTAGCGTCCAAGGTACTCAAAATAAAGGTGTCAGCATACGATTAGCTCAAAGCAATTTGCCTTTGCTTGAAGCTGTACAAAGGATGCTACTCCGCTTAGGAATTGCTGCTTGTATTTATCAAAATTGCCGATTAGAAGGGGTAAGAATGTTACCAGACTCTAGTCGGGAACTAGCAGAATATTTTTGTGAGGCACAGCATGAATTAGTTATAGCTAACGACAATATTGTTAGTTTCCAAAAACTAATTGGGTTTCAAGAACCTAAAAAGGCTGAACGTTTACAAAGTTTGTTATTAGGATACAAGCGAAACATTAATCGCGAACGTTTTAGCATCACAGTTTGCAGTATTGAATCAGATGGTCAAGAATCTGTTTATGATTGTACGGTTCCTGGAGTAGCCAGATTTGATGCGAACGGTTTAGTTGCTCACAATTGCGGAGAAATTCTTGGCGCTAATTTCCACTGCAATCTTTCGGAGATTCACCTCAATCAAATCGATCCGCGCGATCGCCAAGAACAAGAAGAAGCTTTTACCGCCGGAGCTTTGTCTGTAGCTGCTTTATTGAATCATCAATTTATCGAACAAAGATATCAGCGATCACGGGAATTAGACCCGATTGTGGGCGTATCTTTCACTGGGTTATTTGACTTTTTCGTTAATGCTTTTGGTACGGAGTGGCTGCGCTGGTGGGAAGCTGGAAGACCGCACGAGGCAGGATTAGAGTTTAAGCAGCAAGAACAAGAATATTTAAGTCGATGGAAAGAAATTGTTAATAATGCCGTTTGGCGCTATTGCGACACCCATAATCTCAAGCGTCCAAATCGCTGTACAACGGTACAACCATCGGGTACAAAATCTTTACTCACAGGCGCGTCTCCAGGCTGGCATCCCCCCAAAGCTCAACGTTTTATTCGCCGCATCACTTTCCGCAAAAACGACCCTGTAGCCCAAGCTTGTATTGATTATGGCTACAATATTGTGCCGTCGCAATCTGATAAAGACGAAAATGGCAACTTGCTAAATAATCCTTTTGACAATCGCTGTACCGAATGGCTAGTAGAAATTCCCGTTGCTGTACCTTGGGCAGATTTACCAGGGGCAGATGAAATTGATATTAGTAAGTTTAGCGCTGCTGCTCAAATGGATTTTTATATGCAGGTGCAAAAGCACTATGTAGCTCACAACACCAGCGCCACCATTGAGCTAAGAGAACACGAAATTGAAAGCTTGGGAACGCGCATTTATGAAGCAATCCGGGATGATGAAGGTTATATTTCCGCCGCTTTGTTGGCTCGATTTGACGCTCATCAAACCTTCCCCCGCTTACCTTTTGAACCCATTACTAGAGAAACTTACAATCAATTAATGGCAGAAGTAAAAAGCCGCCGCCAAACCGATGATTTTTACGCCGCTTTGAGTCGTTACGACGTTGGCGAAATAACCGAAGCTGGCCCGGCGGGTTGCGATTCCGATAAATGCTTATTTGCAGCAGAAGAACCTAAATAGGAATCTTCCCCTAGAGCAGCCAATTTTACTTGCAAACACGTTAAAATTTCAGCCAAGAGCATCACGGAGACTTAGAAAATGTTTTTAGACGAACTATCACCCCTTTTTAAAGAATTGACTCAGCACCCAGTTTCGTTTTTAGGTGGGCTTTGCTCTGGTTTTTTGCGCCTCAACTTAAATGACGATCCCGTTAAAAGTTGGCTCTCTGAGCAAGGTGGGACTACAACTTATAGTAGCTTTAGCAATGATGGCGATCGCAATGGCAATAGTAAAGGGCCTCAATCTATTTCCATTGACTAATAAAACATTGCGGTTAGCTTGCTAGTAACCGCAACAGTAAAGAGTTTTGTAGCCCAGATCACCTTGGAAAAACTTACTAATAAGTTATGATATGACGGTATGTGTAAGTTCAGATTCCTCTTTGGTTGAAGTCTAGACTGGCTACCTATTGGGTTAGACAAAATCTAGATTTAATACTGATAAGTCAGATAGATTTTACTTTCTAGCACTGTGTCATCTATCCGGCTACTGGTCTGAAGCTTGTGCTACTCGTCCAGACTTAATGCGACTTCTATGACTATTTACGTTGGAAACCTCTCTTACCGCGCTACTGAAGAAGACCTCAGAGCAGTATTTGCGGAGTACGGCTCAATCAAAAGAATTGTTTTACCTACAGACAGAGAAACCGGACGGATGCGCGGGTTTGCTTTTGTTGATATGAATGAAGATGCCCAAGAAGATACTGCCATTACTGAATTAGATGGCGCGGAATGGATGGGTCGCCAGTTAAGAGTAAACAAAGCTAAACCCAGAGAAGAAAATCGACGTGAGGGCGGAGTTTCTAGAAGAAGCGAGTATTAAGCCTAAATACTTTTCTTTAACGCCGATTAAAACGCAATAGTATTGTACAGCCGATAAGTTATGACGAAGGAAGTAAACATCATAACTTATCGGTATTTTTGTTGTAATAATATTTACAGCTTTGTGTAGGTGCGATTGATTACTAGAATAATTTAACTACGATCGACTGATATAGGTTTTAATTTAGTTGATAGTGTGAATTAAAAGCTTTAGAAGTCGTTTTTTTTAGCAGATGAAAACTCTTACTCAGATATAGTTAATAAAAAAGTCCGAAATCATATTATTAGTTAAATTTTAAAGACTTCAAAAATATGAAAAAATTTTCAATTATTACGCCATGTTTAAATGCTGAAAAATATATAGAAGAAACTATTAGATCGGTTATTGAGCAAACTTCGGTTTTAGCAAATAAGTTTGAATTAGAATATATCATCTGTGATGGTAAATCAACAGACAAAACAATTGCTATTATAAACTCTTTTGAATCTAAACATATAAAAATTATTTCAGAACAGGATTCAGGATTGTATGCGGCATTAACGAAAGGACTAAGAATTGTATCTGGTGATATTATTGCTTACTTAAATGCGGGAGATTATTATAATAAATATGCTTTTGATGTAGTAGGAGAAATTTTTGATAAAAAAAAAGCACACTGGTTAACTGGATATAGCGTTACTTATAACGAACAATTTCATATTGTTGATTGTAGATTACCTTATCGTTATCGGAAAAGATTTTTCAATTGTGGATACTACGGAACTAAATTACCATTTATCCAACAAGAATCAACTTTCTGGTCTTCTTCATTAAACGAACTAATTGATTGTAATTACTTGTCAACCCTAAAGTATGCGGGGGATTTTTATCTTTGGTCACAATTTTCAAAAGCGCAGGAACTAAAAATTGTTGAATCTTATCTGGGAGGATTTAGAAAACATCAGGGGCAAATATCAGAAAATTTAACTGCTTACTATAAAGAGATGCAGTATTTAGTTGTACAACCAAATTTATCAGACTTTGTATTGTATTGTTTAGATAAAGGTTTGTGGTATCTACCTAGCAAAATCAAAAAAACTTTTAATCAAAATGGAATTTTCCGTTTCAATCATGAATTGCAAGAGTGGATTTAATAAATGTAATAGGTATTTTATAATTTTTTATGGATAATACAGAGGCTACCTACAATACTCTGTGCTTGCCTAAAGAATCTGTATATATAATTATTCCTGTTCATAATCGCAAAAATATTACCCTTAGTTGTCTCTATAATTTGAGCAAGAGTGGCGATTTAGAGCGTTATCATCTAATAGTTATAGACGATGGCTCTACCGATGGTACTACCGAAGCCATTAAAGATTTATATCCAGAAGTTATAGTTTTATCGGGAGATGGGAACTTATGGTGGACTGGCGCAATTAAAAAAGGAATGGAGTATGCAATTAATAGAGGTGCAAAATACTTAATTTGGCTAAATGATGATTGTATTCCCGATACAGCAACTTTAAGTTTAATAGTAAACTTTCTTAAAATAAATCCAGAGACAATTGTTGGTGCTAGTTGCTACACTCCTGAATCTAACGAGCCTGTAGAAAGTGGCTTTAAAGGACGAAATAGGTTAAAAGCAAGCCCTGAAGAAGTTATTTTTGTAGATGGATTGAGCGGTTATTGTGTAGGAATTTCTAGTGCAATAGTTAACAAAATTGGATTGCCTAATGCCGATCACTTTCCTCATTATTTTGGCGATGTAATATATATATTAAAGGCAACTCACGCTAAATATAAAGTATGTATTTTAGGTTCAGCTAAAGTAATATTGCCAGGAGAAAATAACGCTATTCACTCATTTTCTAACTACTTGTCACAAATGAGTAGTATAAAACTACCTCAACTATTCTGGAATAAGAAATCACAATACTATTTACCTGCACAGTTTTTTTATCATATAGAAAAATATAATCTCCTCTTTGGCATACCTTTATTTTTAGTCAAAACAGCTTGGTATCTCGTTCAATTTATTTTGATTAAATACACAATAATTAAACGTCAATAATTACAGAATGCAACTACTTTACACTCTAACTGCTTATCCGCCTTATATCGGTGGCGCTCAACTTCATCAGCATTTAATCGCCCAACAGCTACAATTACAACATTCTATTCAAGTAGTTAGTCAATGGGATACCAACCGCACAGATTGGCTGCTGGGTACAACTGTGCGATCACCTACTAAAAACTACAACTACACAGTTGACGGCATAAGCGTACATCGATTGGGGCTTTCTATAAGTGAGAAAATACGGATCGCTCCTTATGTGCTAATATACTATCCCTTGATGAATGTGGCATTACCGCCTATTGCTGCTTGCTTGGAGCAACATTTATCTAGTTATGCAGCTAAAGCCGATTTAATTCATAACGTGCGAATTGGTAGAGAAGGGCTAAGTTATGCCTCTTATCAAGCAGCCAAACACCACGATATTCCGTTTATTTTTACTCCCGTACATCATCCGCGTTGGGTAGGATGGCGCTACAAAGCCTATATCAAGCTCTATCAAATGGCAGATGCGGTAATTGCTTTAACTAATGCTGAAAAGCAAATTTTGATAGATTTAGGTGTAAAAGAAGACAGAATTACGATTATAGGCATAGGGGCAATTCTAGCCCCTCAAGCAGAAGCCGCAGCATTTAAAAGCAAATATCAAATTGAAGAACCTTTCGTATTATTTTTAGGGCAGCATTACCCGTATAAAGGTTATCAGCAAGTAATTGAAGCAGCAAAAATAGTCTGGCAGAAACTTCCTGATGTACATTTTGTATTTATTGGCCCACCCGTAGGCAAATCAGAACAATATTTTGCCGCCGTAAACGACAGGCGGATTCATCGCTTAGGAAAAGTAGACTTACAAACAAAAACAAATGCGATCGCATCTTCAACATTGCTTTGTGTTCCCTCCTCTCAAGAAAGCTTTGGGGGAGTATATACAGAAGCTTGGAGTTTGGCTAAACCTGTAATTGGCTGCAATATTCCCGCCGTAGCGGAAGTAATCGCTGATGGCGTTGATGGGTATTTGGTGGAGCAAGATCCCGAACAAATAGCCGAAAAAATTATGCATTTATTACTCCACCCTAGCCAAGCGCAAGCAATGGGTGAAGCTGGAAAACAAAAAGTAGAGTCGCGTTATACTTGGCAGAAAATCGCCGATCGCACTGAGCAAGCGTATCAAAAAGTATTAAAGCGATCTTAAAAAACAATGCACTCAAGTCCGTATAAATACATTCTAGCTACCCAAGTTCATGCAACTAGCTATAAAGACGCAACAAGTCGCATGGCAATTTGGGCTAAAAATAAAACTTCTTGCTACATCGTGGCAGCTAATGTTCATGTAGTAATGACGGCTTACTGGCGATCGCACTACCAGCAAATTATCAATAAAGCAGCGCTCGTAACACCCGATGGAATGCCCTTAGTGTGGGCTTTAAGGCTGCTAGGAGTCTCAAAACAACCTAGAGTGTATGGACCCAATTTGATGCTGGCATTGTGTGAAAAAGCTGCTACTGAAAGCCTCTCGATTTATCTATACGGCGGTACAGAGATAATGCTGGCTAAGTTACAAACCAATTTACAACAACGTTTTCCTACTTTGGCAATTTCTGGAACTTATTCTCCCCCTTTTCGAGTTTTGACTCCAGAAGAAGAAAACGCCGATGTTAACCGCATTCATGCTTCGGGTGCGGCGATTGTATTGGTAGGTTTGGGTTGTCCAAAACAAGAAGAATGGATGGCGCGTCAGCATGGATTGTTGCAAGCTGTAATGGTGGGAGTAGGTGCAGCTTTTAGCTTTCATAGTGGCGAAGTTTCCCAGTCTCCGCGTTGGATGATGAATTTGGGCTTAGAGTGGCTTTATCGCTTTGCTATGGAACCTCGGAGATTGTGGCGACGGTATTTAGTCAATAATCCGGCTTTTTTAGTGTTGTTTGGGTTGCAACTATGCAAACATCGGCTTTCCTCTGCTAAAAAATTGTCTGATTAAATAATTTATTTCTCAGTCAGATTTACTAGATTTTTGGGGAATACTAAGGTAGTTGCTCCCAATAGTCAGCCACGCAGTTATGAATAAACTATGTAGTCAGCCGCGCTACAAAAATGATATTCGCGCCCCTGGTAGTTTTCAACCCCAACAAGTATTTAACACTTTTGCTTACCAGGTATTAGCCTTACTATTAAGCGATTTACTGGCGCTGGCTTTGGCGTGGCGATTTGCGGAACATTGGAATAAATTTTACTCTCCTATTCCACCTCAACTAGCTTGGTGGGAGTTGTTGAGTTTACCTAGTTTATTTTGGCTATTTGCAACCTGTACGTTTTTACTATTTGCTTACCGAGGGCTTTATAACTTCTCTACGCAACAAAAAAACTATATACTTTCTGGTCAATTGGTGAGCGTAGTTTATTTAATGTCTTTGGTGCTTTGCTACTTCTACGATCCTAAATTAGATCCACCGCGATCGCTCTTTTTTACGGCTTGGTTTAGCAGCATCTTTTTAGTAATTGGGTTGCGGCTAGTTACAACCTTAATTTTGCGGCAATTTGATAGATATCATCCACCAGTTTCGGTATTTTTGATTGCTAATGGCGATCGCATTCCAATTTTGGGTAAAGTATTGCAAAGGCGATCGCAATATAAAATTGTAGGAGCTGCCCTTGCTTGTACTGCTAATGCTGCAACTACTATCGAAAAAATCAAAGCATCCAAGGCGAGAGAAGTATTAGTCGAAAACTTACCGCAAACAGAATTAGCTTCTACTTTATATTGGCAGTTGCGGCGGTTGGGAATTAGTATGCGTCTGATTCCTTCTAGCTTAGAAATGCTTCATCGGCGCGGAGTTCCTGAAGTTTTTGCCGGATTACCAACATTATTATTAGAGTTTCCCTTAATTAGCGGTTGGGATTACAGGTTTAAACGTCTGATCGATGTTTTTGGGTCGCTATCGGGTTTAATTTTACTATCGCCGATCTTTGTAATAACTGCGATCGCTATTAAGCTTTCTTCTCCTGGTTCTATCTTCTTTTGTCAAGAACGAATGGGATTGCATGGTAAGGTATTTCAAGTCTGGAAGTTTCGGACTATGGTAGCTAATGCCGTTACTTTACAACAAACTTTAGAACAAAATAATGAAATAAATGACGGTGTAATGTTTAAGATTAAAAACGATCCGCGAATTACTTTTGTTGGCCGTTTTCTTAGACGTACTAGCATTGATGAATTACCGCAATTATTTAATGTTTTATTAGGACAGATGAGCTTAGTCGGCCCCCGCCCTTTACCGTTACGAAACGTGGAACGTTTCGCTACTTGGCATCATATTCGCCATCAAGTTTTGCCAGGTATTACTGGGCTTTGGCAAGTTTCAGGACGCTCAAATATTAGTGATTTTGCTGATGCTGTACGCTTGGATCTTTATTACATTGATAACTGGTCATTCAATTTAGATTTAGATATTTTAATCGATACTGTGAGAATTGTTTTGTTTGGCAAAGGTGCTTGTTAGAGGTAATTATGAAAGATGAGACGCGCCTTGATAGTCAGACTCAAGAAAATTCAGAAAGTAAAATAATTGGGCTATTAGTAGCAGTTTTTTATGGTTTACTTACAATTTTACCCGATAGCAATACTCAATTTGTAACTTGGCCTTGGGTTTTTCTTTGGCAAGCAGGTTTAATGTTTCCTTGTTTTTGGTTATTGTGGCAGTTATGGCAACAGAAAAAACTTCAATTTTTAGGTAATAAAATAGATTGGATTGTTGGATTATTAGCTATTATTTTAATTGTTTCCGCAACGATTGCAGATTATCCAAATCAAGCACGATGGTATAGTTGGGCGAGTTTGTGTTTTTTGGCGGCTTTATACGCTATTAATAATTGGCTGGCACGATCATCAGAGCGTTACTATAAGCTATTAGTAGCACAAGGTTATTTAAACTTAGCATTTATTATTATTAGTTTGCTTTTATGGTTTAGCCAGATAGTTATACCAGAATTAAACCGTTTAAGTGAAATTAAACAGCAGTACAATATTAGTTTGCCTTTTGATTTTTCAATAATTGAGTTACGAAATGGCTTTCCAATTGGACATCAAAACTATGTTGCTGGTTATTTAGTTTTAGCAATACCTTTACTGATTGCTCTAGCTATTATTCAAACTGGATGGCGACGCTTAACGTGGATAAGTGGAGTGATTTTAGGCTTAATCGATTTATATTCTACAAGTTCTAGGGGTGGATGGCTAGGGTTAATTGTAGTTAGTATTATTAGCTTTATTGTTTTACTATTTCGCAGTAATTTACCGCGACGTTGGCTTGGGTTAGGAGGTGTGGCAGTATTAGCTACAATAACGCTTTTAGTATTAGCAAACAATCGTTTAAATACTTTAATTACAGCAATATTTACAGGAACAAGTAGTGGAGAATTTGCTTACCGAATAATTACAGCAACTACAGGCTGGAAAATAGGAATTAGCCATCTATTTTTTGGTGCAGCACCAGGAAGCGTACCACTAATATATCAACAGTATCGTCCTACCTGGGCAGGGCGAGAAGCGGAACTTGCTTATCAGCTACATAGCACTCCAGCGCATCTTTGGGCAGAATTGGGGTTAAGTGGAATTGCTATATTATTAATTGCGATCGCACTTCTATTTTATCGTGGTGTAAAGTGGCTACGCGCCTCCAATTCCTCACACACTGAGCAGATTTTTGTTTATAGTATTTACGCTGGTTTAACTGCTTACGGTATAAATAGCTTAACGGACTATCAACTAGATAATGTTTGCATTAGCGGCACAATTATAATTTATATTGCCATACTAGCTACAGTTTTTCGTTCGACTTTAGCTGAGGAGCAATTACCAATTCCACCAAAAGTAGTTTCTGGTTTAACTTTAGGCGGATTGGGTATACTTTTAGCAATCATAGTTTGGTTATTTCCCATTCATTCTGCTTGGAATTCTTCTAACATTGGATTTTTGGCTTTGAGTTCCCAAGAAGAAAATCAAACTCCCGAAAAAAAAGCGGAATTAGTAACAGAATTTACCCAGCGATTAACTCAAGCAAGTCAATTAGTACCTTGGGAATCTTATTATCCCTATCAACTAGGCTGGAATTTGGGCGATAGGGGTTTACAAACTAGCAACCCCAAAGAAAGACAAAAATTAATAGATACAGCGATCGCATGGTTTAATAAAGGCATAGAAGCTTCGCCAAATCAAGAGTTTGGGCATACAAATTTAGCTTGGTTATTGATGGCTAAAGGCAACGCTAAAACTGCAACAAAAGAGTTTGCACGTTCTGCTCAATTAATGAGTGCAAAACGAGGAGTTTTTTATGGTTTGGGTTTGAGCTTACTAGCTCAAGGAAAAACAGATTTAGGCATTGAAGCTATTACGTTAGAAGCTTTGCGAGATCCAATTATTATTACTAGCCCAATTTGGCAATCACCACAGCTAAAACCAATTTATGATCGCACGATTAGCGCTCTTGTAGCTAGATATACGATTTTACTACAAAAACCTTCCGCATTAACCAATTATCTGCGTTATTGCCGGGGCGGGTTGCATTGGTGGAAAGGCGATTATCAATCATCTCGCGCTGATTGGGAAGCTACCAAAGCGGTTTTAGGCTTGCAAGTCTTGAATTTAGCTCAAGGTAAACCAATATTACTAGCCCAAGCAGCCAATAAAGCGATCGCAGCTTGGTTAGATCCTGCCCACAGACAAATTTTATTACAATCGGCTTTAATTACTGCAAGTTCTGCTATTCCCTCACCGCAATTAGTTCAAGACTTGGCGGCTAGTATGAATTCTTCTACCACTTTCGAGCAGTGGTTAAAACAAAATGCTCCGACTCAACAATATCGTCGTAGCCGTGCGGGTTTTGGAGTTGTTAGCCGCCACAATGACGGTTCATCGCCAGTAGATTTTCTCCCTGTAGTTGAAAACGGAGCGATGACAAATTTATTTACGCAATTGCTCCCTGCAACCATTTACGAGCCGGAGTTAGACTTAGCATTGCAACCCTGGCGCGATTTATTACTAAAAAATATTTCTGCAATGCCTTAAAAGCAAATAATTTGTATAACTCCAGATTCCCTCTCTAAGATAGAAAGCAGAAACAATATTAACGCCTACGCAAGTTCGATAAATAAGCGATTTCTTGGGAGGACAAAATAATGGCTGACGTACAACAACTACAAGAGGAGGGGTACGCCTTAAATCGGGATTGTACAACCTTATCGCGTCACGTATTAGAGCAATTGCACAGTTTTGGTGCAGACGCTCAAGACCTCAGTGCTTTAATGAATCGAATAGCCTTGGCTGGAAAGCTAATTTCCCGTCGGCTAAGTCGAGCGGGTTTAATGGAAGGGGTACTCGGATTTACTGGAGAAACTAACGTCCAAGGAGAATCTGTTAAAAAAATGGATGTTTACTCCAACGATGTATTTATCTCGGTATTCAAGCAAAGCGGGCTTGTATGCCGCCTAGCATCGGAGGAAATGGAGAAACCCTCCTACATCCCAGAAAACTGCCCCATCGGTCGTTATACCCTCTTGTATGACCCGATAGACGGATCTTCTAACACCGATATCAACCTAACTTTGGGTTCGATTTTTGCAATTAGGCAACAAGTCGGTACAGATAGCGACGGTACGGCCCAAGACTTGCTACAAGATGGACGTAAGCAAATCGCCGCCGGATATATTTTGTACGGACCGAGTACGATGCTAGTTTATTCTATTGGGCAAGGAGTTCATTCTTTTACCCTCGATCCCAGCCTTGGGGAGTTTATTCTTACTGAAGAAAATATTACAATCCCTACTCAGGGTGCTATTTATAGTGTCAATGAAGGTAATTTTTGGCAGTGGGATGAACCTTTTAGAGAATATATCCGCTACGTTCACCGCACCGAAGGTTATACCGCTCGTTATGGTGGCGCTATGGTAGGAGATATTCACCGGATTTTGGTACAAGGTGGTGTATTTCTCTATCCTGGTACAGAGCAAAAACCCGAGGGTAAACTGCGATTGTTATACGAGTCTGCACCTTTAGCTTTTTTAATTGAGCAAGCTGGAGGGAGAGCAAGTACGGGAATCCAAGAGATTATGGATGTAGTACCGGAAAAGTTACATCAACGCACGCCTTTAATTATTGGCAGCAAAGATGATGTGGCTTTGGTAGAATCATTCATTCAAAAACAATCTCAGCAACAAAAGCTCGAAAGATCCCGCGTACCGCAGTAGCACTACCGCTAGAATTACATAAACTTTCTTAGGAGTTGATTATGGCAACCAATCATTTATTAGAAATCAAGCAATTTGGTCAAAGTATCTGGATGGATAACTTAACCCGCGACTTATTGAAGTCCGGGGAACTCAAAGATATGGTGGAAAATAAAGGGATCTGCGGGATCACCTCTAACCCAGCTATTTTTGAAAAAGCGATCGCCGGAAATGTAATCTACGATGCAGACATCGAAACCGGAATTAAAGCAAATTTACCCACTTACAAAATTTACGAATCTTTAGTATTTGACGATATCCGCAACGCCTGCGATATTTTGCGCCCTGTTTATGACTCGTCGGATAAATTAGACGGCTATGTCAGCATAGAAGTACCACCAACTATTGCTCATGATACCGAAGCGACAATTAAAGAAGCTAAACGCTACTATGCAGAGATTGGGCGGGAAAATGTGATGATCAAAATCCCCGGTACAAGTTCGGGATTACCCGCAGTAGAGGAAGTTATCGCCGAAGGGATCAATGTCAACGTTACTTTGCTATTTTCTGTAGAAAGCTACATCGAAACATTTTGGGCTTACATTCGCGGTTTAGAAAAACGCGCCGCCGCCAGAAAAGATATTAGTAATATTGCCTCTGTTGCTAGTTTCTTCCTCAGCCGGATTGATAGCAATATTGACGCTAAAATTGATGCCAAACTCAAAGGCGTTGATGATGCGAGTTTATCGGCAAAACTAACCGCCGTTAAAGGGAAAGTTGCGATCGCTAATGCCAAAATTGCCTACCAAGAGTACAAAAAGATTATACAGTGCGATCGTTGGAAAGCATTATCAGCTAAAGGTGCAAAAGTACAACGCTTACTATGGGCAAGTACCAGTACCAAAGATCCCAGCTACAGCGATGTTATGTATGTTGACGAATTGGTAGGCCCTGATACCGTTAATACTCTACCTCCCAACACCATCGAAGCTTGCGCCGACCACTGCGACGTTGATAGTCGAGTAGAAACCAAAGTTGATGAAGCTTATCAGTTAATCGAAAGCCTCAAAGATCCCGATATCAACATTGACATTCATCAAGTAATGGACGAATTGCTCGTTGATGGTATCGATAAATTTGTCAAGCCCTTTGAATCGTTGATGAGTTCTTTAGAAGAAAAAGTCAGCAACTTATCACCCGTGTAAAAAACTAAGGGAAGGTTTTTTCCTTCCCTAACCTTCCTTTATCCCTTCATTACTCAAACAAATATGATTAAGTTGCTAGAAAATCCTTTGCGCGTGGGGTTGAAGCAAGAAAAACTACCCGAACCTCAAATAATCGTAATTTTTGGCGCTTCAGGGGATTTAACTCAACGCAAATTAGTTCCCGCACTTTATAAACTCCGCCAACAAAGACGTATCTATCCAGAAACTACAATTGTTGGGGTAGCGCGTCGAGATTGGAGCGATCAATATTTCCGCGATAAAATGCGTGAAGGAGTCGAACAGTTTTCTGACGGTGTTGGCTCAGAAGATTTGTGGCAAGATTTTTCTCAAGGACTATTTTATTGCTCTGGAGATATTGATAACCCTGAAAGTTACCAGAAACTTAAAAAACTCCTCGGCGAACTAGATGAGAAACGCTCCACCAAAGGAAACCGGATGTTTTATCTTTCGGTTTCGCCTAACTTTTTCCCGGAAGCGATTTCTCAACTCGGAAAAGCCGAAATGCTGGCAGATCCTCTCAAAACGCGCTTATTAATCGAGAAACCCTTTGGACGCGATTTGAGTTCGGCGCGAGTTCTCAACCGAGTAGTACAGCAAACTTGCAGAGAAGAACAAGTTTATCGCATCGATCACTATTTAGGTAAAGAAACCGTCCAAAACTTGCTCGTATTTCGCTTTGCTAATGCAATTTTTGAACCGTTGTGGAATCGCCAATTTGTCGATCACGTTCAAATTACCGTCGCTGAAACCGTCGGCGTAGAAGATCGGGCGGGATATTATGAAAGTTCTGGCGCATTGCGAGATATGTTGCAAAACCACTTGATGCAGCTATTTTGTTTGACAGCAATGGAACCGCCAAACTCCCTAGATGCGGATAGTTTGAGAACAGAAAAAGTAAAAGTCATTCAAGCTGCTCGTTTAGCTGATGTAGAGAACTTACAAAAGTCGGCAGTACGAGGTCAATATAGCGCTGGCTGGATGAAAGGCAAAAAAGTAGCTGGCTATCGTCAAGAACCAGGAGTAGATCCAAATTCCACTACACCTACTTATGTAGCGATGAAGTTTTTGATTGATAACTGGCGCTGGCAAGGCGTACCCTTTTATTTGCGTACTGGTAAACGCTTACCGAAAAAAGTCTCAGAAATATCAATTCATTTTCGACAAGTTCCGCATTTAATCTTTCAGTCGGCGGCACAACAAGTAAACGCCAATATTTTAGCAATGCGGATTCAACCTAACGAAGGTATTTCTTTGCGTTTTGAAGTCAAAATGCCAGGTACATTAGTTAGTACGCGATCGGTAGATATGGATTTTAGCTATGGTTCCTTTGGTATCCAAGCAACAGGCGACGCTTACGATCGCTTATTAATGGATTGCATGATGGGAGATCAAAGTTTATTTACCAGAGCCGACGAAGTAGAAGCCGCTTGGCAATTGGTTACGCCAGCAATGACGGTTTGGGATTCCCCCAGCGATCCCGCCTCAGTGCCTCAATACGAAGCGGGAACTTGGGAACCTGCCGAGGCCGAATTACTAATTAATCAAGATGGTCGCCGTTGGCGCAGACTTTAAAAAAATTGAGCGTTGCTGAAAGTGTGATGATTTTTAAGAGTTGGTTTACGAAAAAGATAGAATTTCTGATTTCATCTTCTCGCTCCTATTACCAATTGGGCAACACCAAAAATTGTTTTGAGCTTTGCAGTAATAATTGTAGTTTTACGTTAGAAACATAATTGTAAAACTTGATTAATACTACATATTCAAGCTTTTCTACTCCTAACGCAGCAAATATATGTCTACAAAATCTGCTCCTATCGTCTCCTTACAACCGCCTAAAGATGTCTCTTTAAGCGATATTGAAGCGGAATTGAGTCAAATTTGGCAAAGCTACGGGATGGCTGGGGACAACGCCGGACTTCCCCCCGCTACACGCGCAACAACTTTTAGCTTAATTGTTTACGAACCAGAGGAAACACAACAGCTACTAGCAGCTTTAGGCGTATACAAAGGACCCATTGATGGCATTCCCGGTCCGCAAACGGAAGCCGCACTAAAGGAACTACAAAAACAATATGGTTTGTCTGTAACGGGAATAGGAAGCCCCGAAACACTGCAAAAGTTGCGCGAAGAAGTGACTAAACGCGGCGGTAATGAAGCTACTAATGACGGCTCAAAGGGGTCAATTGACTTAGCGTATAGCCTCAGCAATCAAAACCCTAGAATTGCCGATGCGATCGCATTACGCAATCCTTGCCGCATTGTGGCACTATGTCCTATTGCTGGAGAAGATGAAGGTGTCAAAGTTCAAGTTTCGGCTTATTGCCCTCTACAAAAGCAAGCAACAAATACCTTAATTTGCTGCGAATACATCACCCTCAAAGGTACACCCAGCGCTTTAGAAAGAGTTGGAGGCTTAGTTTCTGCGTTATTAATTGGCGACTTGCCTAAGTTTTTGTGGTGGAAAGCTACGCCCGATCCTAATAACGAGTTATTTAAGCGCCTAGCATCAGCTTGCAATTCGGTAATTTTTGACTCTAGCAACTTTACCGAAACTGAGGCTAATTTGTTAAAGCTGCAAGAATTACTCCAAGCGGGTACACCTCTTGCCGATCTTAACTGGCGGCGTTTGTCAGCTTGGCAAGAATTGACGGCGGAAGCTTTCGATCCTCCAGAGCGGCGCATGGCTTTAAGAGAAGTCGATCGCGTTACCATCGACTACGAAAAGGGCAACCCCGCCCAAGCTTTGATGTATTTAGGCTGGTTGGCAAGTCGGTTAAATTGGCATCCTACAGCGTTACAAGAAGAAACTGGCGACTACGATCTCAAGCGCATTCATTTTGTTGCCGACGATCAGCGCCCAGTAGAAGCTGAAATTGCTGGAGTCCCAATTACTGATGCGGGGCAGATTCCAGGGGATTTGATGGCTTTGCGATTGACTTCAACAAATCTGGAAGCGGATTGTTGTACGGTACTGTGTTCGGAAACTAGCGGCTGTATGCGGATGGAATCGGGCGGTGGCGCTCAATCCTGTCGGTTTCAACAAGTATCTTCTTTAGCCGACCAAAAAGCCGAGATTTTACTTAGCGATCAGTTGCAACGTTGGGGTAGCGATCCTCTGTACGAGGAGAGTTTGGCGATCGCTACCGAAATTTTAGCCCTGGGTAAGTATTAGAAAAGCAACTGCTAAACTATGGTCGTAATTGCCGGAGAACGCAGTGGGGTGGGGAAAACAACTGTAACCCTCGCCCTGCTGTCTTTTTTACGTCGCCAAGGTAAGGTGGTGCAATCTTTTAAGGTGGGCCCAGATTACATCGATCCGATGTTTCATCAGCACGTTACGGGGCGCTTTTGTCGCAATTTAGATCCGGTACTTACTTCGGTTGACTATATTAAGCAGTGTTTTACTCGTCATACTCAACAGGTAGATTACGCCTTGGTAGAAGGGGTAATGGGCTTATTTGATGGCGCAAGCGGTGATTTTTTTGCAAGTACCGCTCATGTAGCTTTATCGCTCAATTTGCCCATAATATTAGTAATTGATTGCAGCCGATTGTCGGGAAGTGTTGCGGCGATCGCCCATGGTTATCGCACTCTCAACCCACAATTGCAAGTAGCTGGGGTGGTGTTAAATCGGGTAGGTAGCGATCGCCACTTGCAACTACTTCAAGACGCTTTAGCGCCGCTAAACTTGCTAATATTAGGAGTTTTACGCCGACAAGATAATATAACCATTCCCGATCGCCATTTAGGTTTAATTCCTACGGGTGAAATCAACAAAATTGATAGCATTATCGAGCGCCTGGCAACTATTGGCGAAACTTGTTTTGATTGGGAGAAATTATTACCTCTCCTCAAACCCCAATATGCCCCAGTTTCTGCTATTACTCTTACTCCGTCAAAGGTGCGGATTGCGATCGCGTGCGATCGCGCTTTTAATTTTTACTACCAAGATAATTTAGATATTTTGACCCAGCTAGGTGCAGAATTAGTCTTTTGGAGTCCGCTAAAGGATTCTGTACCGGATAATGTTAGAGGTTTGTATTTTGGCGGTGGTTTTCCTGAAGTTTTTGCCGCCGAATTAGCCGAAAATCTCCCAGGTTTAGAGTCTGTTAAGACGGCAATAAGAGCGAAAATACCTACTTATGCTGAGTGTGGCGGGTTGATGTATTTGTGCGATCGCCTTGTAGATTTTGAACAGACTTCGCACAACATGGTGGGAGTTATCCCCGCAACGGCAATTATGGGCAAACGCTTAACTTTGGGTTACAGGCACGCTACAGCCTTGCAACCTACCCCTTTAGTTACTCCTGGTTCGGTAGTATGGGGGCATGAATTTCATCGTTCTAGTTTGTCGGTTGAGCCACTAGAGCCATTGTTTCGAGCGCGGGGATACGAGGATTTATCGCCAATGGTTGCTGAAGGATGGCGATCGCCTTCTCTCCATGCTTCTTATATTCATACCCATTTTGGCAATAATTTAGACTTGCCTAAACGATTCATCGATTTCTGCATCAAATTTTCTCAAAAAGCTTGTATCTAACCAAATTTCCCGGAATCTCCTAAAGAGTTATTGTAGGTACTTTAGAGGGTTGGGTGAAAAACTAAATTCTCTAGTCTGAGCAGGTTTGTTATCCAAAAACCCAAATAGCTATGATTAATGTTTACGCATCAAAATAGATAATTATTGATAAATATTTATAGCTGAAGGGGTGACAAGGGGGCTGAAGCGTTTGGGATATGGGGAAATGAGCGTTTTACGGTAAAAAAAGATAGGTCAAAAATTTTTACGAAGACCTATCCCAAAAATGCTGCCTCAATTCTACCA
>JAHHGY010000039.1 GCA_019359635.1 Chroococcus sp. CMT-3BRIN-NPC107 | reverse complement strand
AAAAGTTTGGTCAAGAATTTTGAAAGAACTCTCGCTCACGCCACCACCAAGGTTAATCTTTGTTTTGTTCGACTGATGCTTCAAAGATTGGCGACTGGTTAAATAGATCCCAAATGGGTTCTATAAAAAACATCTCGATAAAGTGAAAGTAATTCTATGCTGTATCTACAAATCTGTTCGATGGGAGAAAAAAAGTTTCATTCGATGTTCTACTCTCCCAGATTCTCTACCTAATAAATGCAATGTAGAAGGAAGATGACCTTTAGCAGCATTAAGGTTGAATGTAAATTCGCTATAACTAAGCCAGTCATCATTTACACGCCAACCAACACGACGGCTCAAGCTTTTTTCTGCTTCAAAATTACGATGGCTTGGAACTTCTACCGTTTGCCATATTTGCTTTTGGACGCTAAAGCCAAAATGACCCCTACTATACTCTACCCAAAGTTGATTAATAATATGAATGTCTTGCCAGGGAAATTTTTTAATATCTCCATCATCCAGAAAACGCGAACCCAGAGCGCCTCGATTTGATATCTTCCACATCAGGAGACGGGTTTCTTCATCAGCTTTTTGCCAATTTTCTGCTGCTAGTAAATTGTCTAATAAGCTATAGTCTACGCCTGTAGCTGAAGAAACCAATCCTGCCTTTGCTGCTAGTTTGGAAATTTTTAACTGCAAATCTGATAAAGATTGAGAAAGCTCTGCTTTAAAAGCGTTAAATTCATCTAGTTGCAAAGATTGTTGGGTTTGAGATTGTTTCTCAGATAATTGTTTTTTTACTTCCGCTAATTTTTCAACAATTTGCTTGTTACTTTCTATTTGCTGCTCTTTCATATTTTGAAGCTCTGTTTTTAGCATCTTTAGTTCAGACTGAGCAACACTAGCTACAAATTCAGTTGTTTTGAGACTATTTTTTGTTTCTTGAAGTTCTGTATTTAGTTCCTTTAGTTTTATACCTTGCTTATCTATTTCTCTTTTTACTTATTGCAATTCCAGATGAGAAGTACGAATCAATTGGATATTTTGTAGTTCTGTTTGAATTTCTTGGTGTGCTTTGGTTAGTTCGGTAATCGCTTTCTCATAATATCCCAAAGGATTTTTTCAGTTTTTATTATTTCTAATCATATTTTTAATCTTTTGGGTTTACTAATAACTTTTGATTTGTTTGCAGTCCTTCTATAAAAAAATCAGTTGAAGCGTACTTTCTAGCTATATTCAGCCAAAAATCGCAAAGCATACCGTACTCAATCCAATCTTGAATAGCTCTTCTTTTTAACTCAGGAGATTCGCTTACTAAAACTACCATTCTTAGTGCATTTAATTGGAGTTGACCATATATTTCTATTACGTCATCAATTGGTGTTTGTTCATTTAACTTATTTAGCTCGTAGCAATTGCTAAGTTTATAAAGTTCAATATCTGAAATTCTGCTACCATACTTCCATTGAATATTGAGCCTCTGCTTGCACTTGTCAAAGGGATTGGGAAAAGGATGAGCTAAATATTTTTTAACCTCGTTTTGTATTCGCTCAATTTTAGCTTCTATCGATTTATCTAAGTAGTAAATCGCATCTATTAATTTATTTATTAATTGCTCTGCATCTTTAAATAATTTATCTTCTAACTCGCTTATTTCTAATAAAATTTCTTTGGTTATTCCTTCCGTAGAAGCTAAAGTTTCCATTACTACCAGAGATATTTGATTAATTCTGTTTACTAAGTAATTATCAGTTTTATCAATTGTTTGTTCTAAGCCATCAATTGCATCTTGCCTAAGTCGATTGATGCGTTCAATGTTTTTATTTGTTTTTGTATCAACATTATTGAGCAAGCTTTCTATATCATTTTTAACTTTAGTTTCTAACTTTTCTACTTCATAGTTAGATTCTAAGACGCGGTTTTTGAGCGTATAATCAAGTTGCTCTGCAAAAGGAGTAAGTTTTATGTCAAATAAATAATCTACTTCTTTTTTAGTGGATTCACCAAAATTTTGTGAGATATTCTTCGCAGCACGTTCAAATTTTTTAACTAAACCTCCAAATAAGAATCCCAGCATTTCTATCCTTTTTACTTACTCAACTAACAATGTAGCCTAATTAAAAATAACACTCCTTTTGGGAGTGTCGCTCGGTTACTACGAATGTTTGCAGCTTTATAATTACAAGCTAATTCTAAACATTGAATCTAAATAGCAATACATCGCCTTCTTGTACAATGTACTCTTTACCTTCACTGCGAACTAAGCCTTTTTCTTTTGCTGCACCCATCGATTTAGTTGCTACTAAATCTTTATAAGCTACCGTTTCTGCCCGAATAAACCCCCGCTCAAAATCTGAGTGAATTACTCCGGCAGCTTGGGGTGCAAACATTCCGGCGTTGATAGTCCAAGCACGAGTTTCTTTTGGCCCGGCGGTGAAATAGGTACGCAATCCTAAAAGTTCGTAAGTGGCGCGAATTAAAGATTTTAAACCGCCTTCTTCTACACCTAACGATGCTAGAAAATCCGCTCTATCTTCAGCAGGTAGTTCTACTAATTCTGCTTCTACTTGCGCCGAAACTATTACAACTTGAGCCTTTTCTTGAGCAGCAATTTCTCTTACTTGTTCTACCCACTTGTTACCTGTTGCTAGTTCTTCTTCCGATACATTAGCTGCATAAATAATTGGTTTATTGGTTAGCAACCCTAAATCTTTAATCGCTCCTAATTCTTCTTCGGTTAAATTAAGTTGACGCGCGGGTTTGCCTTCATTTAAAGCCGCACTCACTTTTTCTAATACTACTAACTCTGCTTGTGCATCTTTACTAGATCGTGCTTGCTTGCGAGTGCGATCGCTTTTACGATCGATTTGGTCTAAATCGGCTAAAGACAACTCTAAATTGATAATTTCAATATCTCTAGCCGGATCTACCGAGCCTGCAACATGAATAATATCATCGTTATCAAAACACCGTACTACATGAACGATCGCATCTACTTCGCGGATGTGAGACAAAAATTTATTGCCTAACCCTTCTCCTTGACTTGCACCTTTGACTAATCCAGCAATATCAACAAACTCTATCCGCGTCGGGACAATTTGCTCTGACTTAGAAATATCTGCTAAAACTTGTAATCGCTGATCGGGAACCGATACAATCCCTACATTCGGTTCAATCGTGCAGAATGGGAAGTTGGCAGCTTCCGCCTTGGCATTGGCAACCAATGCGTTAAATAAGGTAGATTTTCCGACGTTAGGTAGTCCAACAATTCCGGCTCTGAGCATAACACTTTTTCTTTTCTGTACTATTGTCAGGATATCAAAAGTGTAAGCCACTATGATTTTGAGCGATCGCGCTGGCGCGCACGCAGGGCTTCGCACTTTGCCGAAACTAACCAGGTGCGATCGCCCAGCTTTTAAACTGGTGTAGGAATTGTTTGGGGTATTGGTGCAGGTACTGGCTGCGGAATCGGCGCAGGTACAGGTTCAGGAATGGGTGCGGGAACGGGTTGGGGAATTGGACTTGGTAAGGGATCGGGAGATGGTTCAGGAATAGGTTCTGGTAGGGGTGGCTGGGGATTTGGTTCGGGTAAGGGACCAGGATTTGGATAGATCATTTATAACCAGTAAATTATTCGACTTCGATCTACGTTAAGTATTTAAAGCAAGATTTTCATCCTTCAAAGTAGTTACGACTTGAGAAGGGAGATTACTATTTGTATAAACTTAAAAAACTGCTGTTTTTAGCACTTTAAGCATTGAGTGCGATCGCATTAATTAAAGTAGCGGGAGTGGAGGTTTTACACCCGCAAACCCCCAAATGTGGGAGTTATCGATAACCCTACATTCTTCGTCCCGTAAGGGCAATAATTGAACGAGGATTTCCCGCTACAAACCGACTATAGCTCATCACTCGCCAGCATTTGAATAATGCGAGGGATTCCCGGATCGAAACCTCCCATATCCCAAGACAAAGGATCGGTTGGATCTACCAAAGTTAATTGGTAAGGTGCAAGGGTAATATACACCGCTTTGATGTCTGGGTTGATTTTCTTACGGTACTGCGCTAAAGCTTCCGAGGGGTGCTTATTTCCCGCCCAACTTTCCGAGTCAGTCCAAAAGCAAATTACATCGGCTTTGAACTTGTTTTTAATCATCCAGTCGTAAGCAACAGACGCATCTGTTCCCCCAAAGTTTTGATTGCTAGACTTCTTCAGCGCCGAACTAAACGTATCTGTGGCGGTAATTCCTAGATAACGAAAGTCGGTAGCAAAACCGCGAATTTCGTAGTTTTTCTCCGCTTTAGCTGTCACCAAAGCCATCGCTGTCGCAATCTCGCAGCAACTCAAACCAACAGAACCTACTACTTGACCAGACATTGAACCGGAAACGTCTACCGCGTGCATAAACACTTGACCTGTGGGTTTTACAACCTCAAAAGACATTTCTAACGCCTTTTCTAAAATGTCTACAATTCGAGGTACGGGTTGCCAAGTTTTTTGGCTGCGTCCGAGTTGTCCCCCAGATTTGTAGGTTTTCAGCGCTTTAAGAACATCAATAGGATGAATGCGTCCACTTCGCAAACGTTCTTTACTATTTAATGTTGCTTCTAGACGCTTTAAGTTAGCGCGTTCATCGGTTCGCAATACATCTAATTGAGTTAACGAGCCTAAGTTACGCAACATTGCGCCGATGGGCATTTCTGCAAACAGTAATTGCCATGCAGCTTTATCCATTTTGCCTACGGGAGCCACCATTTCATGAGTCAAGTGTCCTTGAGAAATAGCTTGAGAAGTTTCTTCGGGGTTGCGCTTCAGCCATTCATACCACCAAATTTGAGCAAGAGCGGGTGTAGGAATTTCTTTAGGCAATTCTTGCCACCCTTTCACTACCCACTCAAACAACTGACGGTGTTCTTCGGTGGGTGGCTTGACGTGAAATAATCGCAAAGCATCTCGGTGAGTAAAGCCTTGACGCTGTTGATACTTCAATAGCTGGTAAGCCAAGCGTTTGACATCTTCCCGCGATAACCAATGTTTGCCCGATTCTCGCACCACTTTACCAAAGCCGCGCATAGATTTGGTATAGCTCAACCATTCATAGAAATGGCTACCAGTACGAATAACTGTAGAAAATATTTCCTGAAACCCTTGCTTTGCTTCTTTGCTTTCGCCCATCGAGAGCAGCACCAAAGCCAAAATAGGAGCGCTGTTATTGATAGAGCGACCATCACTAGCATAGACAATTTCTTCGGCTACACGGGTGGGGTTAGATGCGATCGCACTTACCAGTACATTTGCAAAGTCATCGGTTAATTCTTTCTTACCAGCGTAGTAGGTGCTTTGCGCCGTCCCAATTAGCAAGCAGCGACGCAGCATACTCCAAATGCCAGCATCAAAAGTATAGCCACCAGAACGTCCTTTAATCATCTCTGTTTCCCGTCCAGAAATAGGTTGATTTTGGGGAGTTCCAGACTTTTTCGTAAAAAAGTTGTAATTCATAATGTATCCTCAGCCTTTGCAGGCAAAATATGTGTGATGGAGCAGGACTCGAACCTGCGACCACTACGATTAGAAGTCGATAACCCTCAATTAGTCGGTCTTTGCAGACAAGGTTATAAATTAAGGATGTTTAGCGCTCTACCACTGAGCTACCCATCACAAGAAAGTTGTATATTTGGGGGCGGGTTAGGAGTCGAACCTATAAACCGATAATCCTCAATTCTTCGGTATTAAAAGACAAGTTAAGAACAAGGAATTTTTCTCTAAAAATTGCCTATTCAACAATATCTAGAATCCCCACCCCATAGGTAATTTTTGGTGTAGCAGAGTAGGACTTGAACCTATAAACCTTGCGGTACTAGCAACCGATAACCCTCAACTCTACGTCCCTTACGGGCAAGATGTCGAAGTAAGGCTTTTAACTAGCGCGTTTACCATTTCGATTTCGCCACCTGCTACATACCTAGTATACTAGCCCTACTTCTTTAGTTGTTTAGATTTTTTGGTGTAGCAGAGCGGGAATTGGACCCGCACCCCCGGCGAATTAAGGTGTTCGATTTTCAGCGATAACCCTCAATTCTGCGTCCTTTTCAGGCAAAAGCTGGCGCTCTACCAATTGAGCTACCTGCCACAAGTAATTAAATCCTCATCTCTAATATCAATCGTTTCGCCAAATTCACTTGTAATGACTCGGTGAAACGTTTTGTATTACAAATGTAGTACATGTATTTTTAGATGTCAAGAGTTGGAGCAATAATTTTAGGTTTTTGGTTCAAAGTCACGACGCGCGTTAAAATTCTGGGGCTAAAACAAGAAGCCGCTACTATGACAATAAATTGGGAAACCGCCAAAACCTACGAAGACATCTTCTATCATAAAACTGATGGCATTGCTAAAATTACCATCAATCGTCCCCACAAACGCAACGCCTTCCGCCCAAAAACGGTGTTTGAACTCTACGATGCGTTTGTTGATGCTAGAGAAGATACAAGTATTGGTGTAGTTCTATTTACAGGCGCGGGCCCGCATACCGATGGCAAATACGCCTTTTGTTCTGGCGGCGATCAAAGCGTGCGCGGCGATGCGGGATATATAGATGATGATGGTATTCCTCGCCTCAATGTCTTAGATTTGCAACGACTAATTCGCTCTATGCCCAAGGTTATTATTGCTTTAGTTGCAGGATATGCGATCGGTGGCGGTCATGTTTTACATCTAATTTGCGATCTCACCATTGCTGCCGATAACGCTATATTTGGGCAAACAGGCCCTAAAGTTGGTAGTTTTGATGGTGGATTTGGCGCTAGTTATCTGGCGCGGATTGTAGGGCAAAAAAAGGCGCGAGAAATTTGGTATTTATGCCGCCAGTACACCGCTACTCAAGCACTAGAAATGGGTTTAGTTAACACCATCGTCCCAGTGGAACAACTAGAACTAGAAGGCCTCCAATGGGCAAAGGAAATATTAGAAAAAAGCCCGATCGCAATTCGCTGTTTGAAGTCTGCTTTTAATGCTGATTGCGATGGACAAGCAGGTTTACAAGAACTTGCAGGCAATGCCACTATGCTGTATTACATGACCCAAGAAGGCGCTGAGGGCAAACAAGCATTTTTAGAAAAACGCCCTCCTAACTTTCGTTCTTTCCCTTGGTTGCCTTAAATTCAAGCTTTTATAAATTACTTTTAAAATTTATAATTAACGTAAAAAATCGCACCTCTAATAGTTAGAGGTGCGATTTTAATTTAGATGTTAAATCAGTACATGAAAATAGCAAATCTGAGACTTTGAGCGGACTAAAAAAATATTTACATATTTATCCAGCACTGCATCTATCTAATTGTATATTTGCTGTAAAATTACTAACTTTGTCAGATTCTGTTGCCACAAACTAGAGAATTAGATGCAGCTATGGCGGGGGTTGCATCGGGCAGATTCATCATATCTTCTAAATTTTCCCACGAGGGAGCAAAAGCGGGGATCACCAAATTACAAGCCTTCCAACCTCCGTGAACTGATACATCCAGCAATTGGCACGTACCACCACGTCGTCCTTCTGACTTGTAATAACGGCAATAACGGCAAGCAGATACAAGGAGGTTTGAGGTTTTCATAAAAAAATTACTGATGAACTATCTATAACTTTTATTCTGCTTCTATGAAAAAAGTGAGTTTTCTCGATCAAAGCATTATGATACCTAGTTTGTAGCGATCCCCAAGCAAAATTTATTTCATACTTTCTTTAGATTGTTATGAGATTCAACTGATTTTTAGTAATATTTCGACATAAAGCATCCAACGCAGTTATTAATGTTAAGACATTCGCTTTGGGGATCAATGCAAAACTACTTTTTATTGCTGTAACATTGGCTGCAATTTACAAAAAACTATATTATAAAAAAGTGAATCAAGCTTAGATTCAATCAAAAGAAGTAGTATAAAAGCGAAAAAATAATTATAAAATAGTCTTTTTTCAGTACTTTCTAGGTGGTAAATATTAACGAATTGCTATCCACGACTAAAGAACCAGTAATTTTACGGAAACAACAATAAATAATTAAGAATGTTTTGAGAATCTCTAGCTGTGACGCTTACAATCAAAACTCTTTAACAGCGCACATACAACAAACTCGCCAACGTTGCAATTCACCCGGAGGAGTAGGAGCTTGGCATTGAGGACAAAGAGGTAAATTGTGATTTTTTTGCTGCGTTGTTTTTACCCACTGGCTAAAGGCTGTTTGAGGATCGTTACTCTTTGTTGGTTTGGCTTGACTTGAGCTTGTTGGAGCTAAAGTGCTAGGATGAGCGCCCCCAAAAAAATTATCAGAAACCTCTCGCTCCTTGGCAATAGTTTCTGGACGCTGCCATTGGGCTGTAGAAAAACGAATATCTGTTAAAGGATTAGGTAAATAAACATTCAACTTGGTTAAGATGCGTGATCGCTCCATAGTCAAAGTTTGCGCCCAAGCAGCGCTAGAAGTCGCCACCCACAATACATTTTTTTGAATAGACAATAGTTGAGTATGAGGTACAACGGCGCTGCCCACAACTTGCGACCAGTATTGCAGTGCTATTTGAAAAGGTTGCTGTTGAGCGCGGCTTTGCCCAAAGGCAATAGCTAGAATGCGATCGATAGAATTTAAGGACATTGGATAGTGGGTAATAGGTAATAAATAATTCAGCAACCGCCGTTATTTAAAGAAGACTTTGCCGAAAGAAGCGATAGGATAAATTTAATTGCCCAAATCCTACTTATTTATAGTAAACCCGCACTGCGGTAAAGGGCGATCGCACTACCGAGCAACGTGAATGGAGAGCCGTTACATGGGACTATTTGACCGCATTAAACGAGTAATTCGCGCTAATACTAACGATCTAGTTAACAAAGCCGAAGATCCAGAAAAAGTGCTAGAGCAAACTGTTGCCGAAATGCAAGACGACTTAGTACAACTAAGGCAAGGCGTAGCTAGTGCGATCGCTACCCAAAAACGTACCGAAAGGCAGGCAAATCAAGCGGAATCTGTCGCCCAAGACTGGTACAGCCGCGCTCAACTAGCCTTAAACCAAAATAATGAAGTTTTAGCAAAAGAAGCTCTAACTAAGCGTAAATCTTACCAAGAAACGGCTACAGCTTTGAAAGCTCAAATAGGCGAGCAAAGCAGTGTCGTTAATAGAATTAAAAAAGATATGCAGACTTTAGAATTAAAAATTGGCGAACTAAAAACCAAAAAAGATATGTATATCGCTAGGGCGCGATCGGCAACTGCTTCCCAAAGGCTAAATGAAATGCTAGGAGGAGTAAATACCACCAGTTCCTTAAATGCTTTTGCTCGAATGGAAGAAAAAGTATTGCAACTTGAGGCACAATCAGAAGCGATCGCCGAACTTGGAACCGATGACCTGCAAAAACAATTCAATTCTTTAGCCTCCGCCAGCGATGTCGATGCCGAACTTGCTGCCATGAAAGCCCAAATCTCATCAAACCCTCCTCAGTTACCGCCAAAATCGATAGAAGAATTATAGAAGAATTGTTAATATAGCTAGTAGGAAAAATTGCTTAAATTACCATTGCTTGTAGCAGAAGTAAAAAATTGAGCTTAGGTTAAAAATAACAGCATGGGATAGTCGATCCAATTTAAACTAAGCGTTTAGCGCCCCGTCCATAAACCCTTGTAAACCTGATACGGAATTAATAATAGTTATGGGATTATTCGATCGCATTAGCCGAGTGGTCAGATCAAACCTGAACGATATGGTCAGTAATGCTGAAGACCCAGAAAAAATGTTAGAGCAGTCGATCTTGGAAATGCAAGAAGACTTAGTACAATTGCGTCAAGGAGTCGCCCAAGCGATCGCTGCCCAAAAACGTTCAGAGCAACAGTACACTCAGGCACAAAAAGAAGCCGATAAATGGCAGCGCAACGCTCAATTAGCACTGCAAAAAGGCGATGAAAGTCTTGCCCGTCAAGCTTTAGAGCGCAAAAAAAGCTTTAGTGAAAATGCTAATACTCTAAAAACTAGCTTAGATTCTCAAGTTGGTCAAATTGACACTCTTAAGCGCAGCTTAATTGGCCTTGAAAGCAAAATTTCTGAGGCAAAAACTAAAAAAGATATGCTCAAAGCCCGCAGTGCGGCAGCTAAAGCCCAAGAAAACCTCCAAAGTACAGTGGGGAGATTGGGAACCAGTAGCGCGATGGCAGCTTTTGAGCGGATGGAAGAAAAAGTATTGATGCAAGAAGCCCGCGCTCAGTCGGCTCAAGAATTGGCAGGCTCAAATTTAGAAAGCCAATTTGCGATGTTAGAATCGGGTAGCGGTGTAGATGATGAATTAGCCGCCCTCAAAGCTCAAATGTCTTTAGGCCCTGCTACTTCCGCTAGTACGCCAATACTTCCTGAAGCTACCGATAAATCGACTCCTGCAAAATCTAACGAAGTTGTAGATGCGGAATTAGAGCAGTTACGCAAGCAGTTAGATAACCTTTAAGTTGCGCCAAATCAGCACTCTAATAAACTGTTATTAGCTATTAGAGTGCTTTAGATATAGTAATAATTTTTAGCGCTCAGTTCGGTTTATTGTAGAAAAGGCTTAAACAATAAATTTTTTATGAGTAACGCGATCGCCATTAACGATCCAGAATTTGATAGCGAAGTAATCCAAGCAAGTCAGCCAGTTTTAGTTTACTTTTGGGCTGCTTGGTGCGGCCCTTGTCGGTTGATGGCTCCCGTTATAGACTGGGCGGCAGAAAACTACAATAATCTTAAAGTAGTCAAAATGGAAGTAGACCCCAATCAAGTTACGGTGAAGCAATACCAGGTAGAAGGCGTACCTGCACTGCGCTTGTTTAGAGATTCGCAGCTAATAGCATCATCAGAAGGAGCGATCGCCAAACCAAAATTAATTAGCTTTCTCGATCCTCATCTCAACTAATTGGCGACTTCGCACTATCCGAAATTGTTTATGGAATTTGCTAAAAGAATAGATTTCCTGCAAGCTAATGTATTTGCTGATATGGACAAGGCAAAGGCAAAAGCTAGAGGGGCGGGAAAAGACATAATTGATTTGTCTTTGGGTTCTTCAGATTTGCCAACCGCTCCTCACGTCATCGAAGCAATTACTCACTCTTTGCACGACCCTAGCACTCATGGTTACTTGCTATTTAATGGCACGCAAAAATTTCGTCAAGCGGCGGCTAATTGGTACGAGCAAAAATTTGGCATTGCGGTAGATCCTGAAACCGAAGTTTTACCCCTAATTGGCTCTCAAGAAGGTACGGCTCACTTACCTCTAGCTATATTAAATCCTGGGGATTACGCTTTATTGCTCGATCCGGGCTATCCTTCTCATGCGGGGGGCGTTTATCTAGCAAGCGGGCAAATTTACCCGATGCCTATACGCGCTGAAAATGGTTCTTTGCCAGTGTTTACAGAAATTCCGGCTACAGTTTTGGCGCAATCGAAAATGATGGTACTTAGCTATCCTCATAATCCGACAAGTGCGATCGCGCCGCTTAGTTTTTTTCAAAGTGCCGTTGCTTTTTGCCAGCAGCATAATTTAGTTTTAGTCCATGATTTCCCTTACGCGGACATGGTATTTGACGAACAAGTAGCACCTTCAGTTTTGCAAGCAGATCCTGATAAAAGCGTTTCTATTGAGTTTTTTACTCTATCTAAGTCGTACAATATGGGCGGTTTTAGGGTTGGTTATGCGATCGGTAACTCGCAGCTAATCAAAGCGCTAAGACAGGTAAAAGCTGCCGTAGACTTCAATCAGTATCAAGGGATTTTGAACGGGGCGATCGCCGCTTTGACGGGTTCTCAAGCGGGGGTTAAAGCCGCCAATCAGACTTTTCGCCAACGTCGAGATGCCTTCGTTGTTGCTTTAAACCAAATTGGCTGGCAAGTTCCAACTCCCGCCGCTACTATGTACATTTGGGCAAAGCTACCCGCTTTTTGGTCTAGCAAATCTATCGATTTTTGCACTCATTTAGTAGAAACTACCGGAGTAGCTGCGTCTCCAGGTTTTGGGTTTGGAAAATTTGGCGAGGGCTACGTTAGGTTTGCTTTGGTACACGAACCAGCTATTTTAAAACTAGCTGCTAACAAAATAGCTGAAGTACTTACTCCTACAATATCTTCTCGCTATTAAAGTTGAGGCTGAATAATTAGAATGCTCAAAGATAGAGAAAAGTCTAGTAGTTAGATATTTAACTCTCATAGTATTTATCTATTTGAGCGGAGATTTGCGATCGCGGGTACTCGGCATTAATAAATTTGTTATCTTTCTTTAGAAGGAATTTTTCAGATTTCGATTTTTTGCTAAAGTGTTGAGTAATACAAGTAATCTTTACGAAGTTATATAACTATGCTTCAGTTACAATAGATTGTAAAGTTACCCTCTAAAGTTTAAGCTGTTTAACATACATTTAACTTGTTAGCATTTTTTTAATCGAGTTCCATAACTGATAAACTCGTGAATAGTAACAGAAAAAGCCCAAATGTAAAGTCTGGTACAGATCCACTCTCCTCTAGTGCTTTAAAACGTTTATTAGTCGTTGAAGATAACAACCTCAATCGATTGATGCTCGATGACTATTTAACTTTTTGTGGCTATCAAGTCCTTAGCTTGGCTTGTGGAGCTAGTTTGTTTGAGGAATTAGCTAGTTTTCAGCCTCACCTAATTTTATTAGACTTGAGGTTACCAGACGTTGATGGTTATCTGCTCTTAGAAAAACTACAACTAAACCCAAAATGGCAAAATATTCCTGTAATTATTGTTTCTGCCTTTGCTTTTAAATCCGATCGCCAACGTGCTTTTAACTTGGGTGCGCGTCAGTATTTTATTAAACCAGTAAATCTGAACGATCTAAAACAAGCTATTGCTCAAGAACTAACTAATCAGTCCAATTAACAGCTAATAAATAAAACTTACTTCGATCTTTGCTCATTTACATATTCTTCAAAATTTAAGGTTAGATTTTGCAAATCTTGCCCAACATCAGCAACGATAGCTTCTAATTGAGCTATTAAGAAAACTGCTGTTTGCAGCCGATTGAGGTTAGCATCAAGGGCGCGACGGTATTGGTTTTCAAATTCATCTAAGTTCATATTTATAACTAAAATATTGTTAAGGTACTGAAAATATTAATTTAACTCCTTCAACTAATCTAATCTGAAAGATAGAAAAATCAGGCTGAATTTTAATAATTTCATCTTAAAAATCAAAAAATTATTAACAACTTTACATAACAATAGTAAGTATATTTTAACACTTCTTGAAATGGAGAATTCAGTATTTGCACTGAATAAGGAGTAAATAGAACCTGCTATTTGAGTTAGAAAGCCGTTGGATACCTGCAAGCCAAAGTAGAATTAAGAAGCGGTGTAATTTAAGAGCAACACAGAAGCGCAAAACCGTCTTTTGGTTAAATCCCAAACAAAGTTTTCGTTTGCAGATTACGACAAATCAGCACTGCTATTAATGAGTGTAACGCTATGACAAGTACACAGACATCGCCAGAACAACATTCGTTCCCGCCACAAACAACACCAACCAAAAAAATAATTAGCCAATTACCATTAGTAAAAGATCGAGAACGTTTAGCCGCTCGGCTGAAGGAGATTCCTAGAGAACCAGGAGTTTATATAATGCGAGACATTAGCGATCGCATTATGTATATAGGCAAATCGAGAGCGCTGCGATCGCGAGTTAGTTCGTATTTTAGGCAAGCACAAAAATTAAGCGATCGCATTGCCATGATGGTTAGGCAAGTAACAGAAATTGAGTTTATTGTTACCGATACCGAAGCCGAGGCTTTAGCTTTAGAAGCAAATTTAATTAAACAGCACCAGCCTTACTTTAATGTCTTACTTAAGGATGATAAAAAATATCCCTATGTCTGCATTACTTGGTCGGAAGAATATCCGCGCATCTTTATTACTCGCAACCGCCGAATAGGTAAAGAAAAAGATAAGTTTTACGGCCCTTACACCGATGCGGGACTATTGCGGAGCATATTACGCATAGCTAAACGCCTTTTTGCTCTCAAGCAGCGTCCGCAGCCACTATTTAAAGATCGTCCTTGTTTGAACTACGATTTGGGGCGCTGTCCGGGGGTATGTCAAAAACTGATTACTCCCGAAGAATACCGAAAAACCGTGCAAAAAGTCGCAATGGTATTTCAAGGACGAGCGCAAGAATTGATTGATATATTAACCGAGCAGATGCAAAAATCTGCTGAGGAAATGAACTTTGAATCGGCAGCACGGATCCGCGATCAAATAGCTGGGTTAAAGTCCCTCAATGCCAATCAAAAAGTTTCCTTGCCTGATGATACCGTGTCAAGAGATGCGATCGCCCTTGCTGCTAACGAGCAACACGCCTGCATTCAATTATTTCAAATTCGCGCCGGAAAATTGGTAGGAAGACTAGGTTTTGTTGCCGATAATCATGCCGATGCGGGAGCAATTTTACAAAGAGTATTAGAAGAACACTATCAAACGGCGGACTCTGTAGAGATACCTACAGAAATATTAGTTCAGCACGAATTGCCGCAAACCGAAATGTTGGCAGAAGTTTTGAGCGAGCGTAAAGGGCGAAAAGTAGCGATACTCACTCCCCAACGCTCGACAAAGGCAGAATTAATTGAAATGGTCGAACGCAATGCCGAGTACGAGTTAGCGCGGACGCAAAAATTAAGCGATGCTAATTCGCAAGCAATGGAAGATTTGGCAGCCATTGTAGATTTGCCCGAATTGCCGCGCCGCATTGAAGGCTACGATATTTCTCATATTCAAGGAGCTAACGCCGTTGCCTCTCAGGTAGTATTTATCGATGGGTTGCCAGCTAAACAATACTATCGTCACTACAAGATTAAAAATCCCACCGTTACCGCCGGACATTCTGATGACTTTGCCAGTCTAGCTGAAGTTATTGGTCGGCGCTTTCGCAAGTACGCTCAAGAGCCGCAATTGGCGCGGGTCGGAAATTCCGATTGGCCCGATTTAGTGATGATTGATGGCGGTAAAGGTCAACTATCGTCGGTGGTAGAAGTTTTGCAAGAGATGAACTTGCTAGAAGATTTGCACGTTGTGAGTTTGGCAAAGCAGCGAGAGGAAATATTTTTACCTGGAGAATCTAAACCAGTAGAAACTCAATCAGAGCAGCCAGGAGTGCAGTTGTTGCGGAGGTTAAGGGATGAAGCCCATAGATTTGCAATTTCCTTTCACAGGCAGCAAAGAAGTGACAAATTAAAGCGATCGCGTTTAGATGATATTCCGGGTTTAGGATACCACAGACAAAAACAATTACTCGCGCATTTTCGCTCCGTTGATTATATCCGTCAAGCCACACCAGAGCAGTTAACCCAAGCGCCAGGTATTGGTTCGTACTTAGCCCAAGAAATTTACAACTATTTTCATCCGGCGTAACCTAAAATTGCTATCTGTTGCCACTCAAAATGATAAGTAAAATGACCAATACCATTGAGTACGATTTGAAAGAGATATTTACAAGGCTAGAAGGCAGATTTGACAAGCTGGAGACAAAGATAGATAGACTGGATGGAAAAATCGATAAAGTTGCCGAAGACCTTAGTGATTTCAAAATAAAAGTAGCTGAGGATTTTGGCGCTTTGAGGTCAGATATGACCGCAGGCTTTGGCGCTTTGAGGACAGATTTAACCAGAGTTGAAAACTCTCTAAAAGGTGAAATAGAGATTTTAGCAGAAAAAGTTGAGGGCATAACCAAGTGAGTAGATACCCAAAAATTTATCAATCGCGGTGTAATTATTGGTTTACTATTAGCGGTTTTGGGTGGTTTTGCTAAAGTTTTTGGACTAACGAATTGGTCGAATTGATAAAAAAGTGCGATCGCCCGAAATTATTTTAACAACTGATCATTCAAGCTTGACGATAGACAAGTGGTTGTAAGCCGGCGGATTCGCACGTAAACAACCTTTGTATATCCACGATCTAAATGAAATTCAACTTATACAGGCTCAATCAGCCAAAATAAATTCATTAGGAGAGTATTTTGAGCGTGAACTTAATTGAAGAAGTTTTAAACCAATTGCCAGGCGATGTTTTAGGCGGATTAAGAAAAAGCGATCGCCTGCTCAATTCCCTGCGCGAAAACACAGCACCCATTCCCCAAGTAGTTACTCAAAGCAATGTACCTCTAGACAACATAGAGTGGGATGTAGTCATCTGCGGCGGGACGTTGGGAATTTTAATCGGTTGTGCTTTGGTTAAACGAGGCTGGCGCGTAGCTTTGTTAGAAAGAGGAGTTTTGCGCGGGAGAGAGCAAGAATGGAATATATCGCGCTCGGAATTAGAAGTATTTTTAGAATTAGACTTGTTAACTAAGCAAGAATTGGAAAATGCGATCGCAACTCACTACAACCCCGCTCGTGTTAGCTTCCTTGGTGGTACAGAAGTTTGGGTAAATGATGTTCTCAATATTGGCGTAGATCCTATTTATTTATTAGAAACCGTTAAAAATAAATTTCTCGCGGCGGGTGGTAAGTTATTTGAAAATACTGCCTTTGATAGTGCGGTAGTTCATCCTAATGGCGTATTAGTCTCCAACACTTTTAGCACCCGCTTGTTATTAGATGCGATGGGTAATTTTTCCCCAATAGTTCAACAAGCAAGACAAGCAAAAAAGCCTGATGGTATTTGTTTAGTAGTCGGTAGTTGCGCTCAAGGTTTCCAGCCAAATAATACGGGCGACTTGTTAGCATCATTCACGCCAATACTCAATAATTGTCAATACTTTTGGGAAGCTTTTCCGGCGCGGGATGGCAGAACTACTTATTTATTTACCTACATGGACTTAGACAAGCAACATATTGGACTTGAGACATTATTTGTTGAATATCTGCGTTTATTACCAGATTATCAAGGAGTAGAACTAAGTCAACTACAACTACAAAGGGCGTTATTTGGGTTTTTTCCTGCTTACAGTCAGCAATTATATTTCCCTTGGGGGCGAATTCTTCCCGTCGGCGACAGTAGTGGAAATCAATCACCCTTAAGCTTTGGTGGTTTTGGCTCAATGGTGCGTCATCTAAAGCGTTTAACTTTAGGCATTCATGAAGCTTTAGCAACCGAACAACTATCACCGTCAGCACTGAAACTCTTACAACCATATCAGCCTAATTTAAGCGTTACTTGGCTATTTCAAAAGGCAATGAGAGCAGGGATAGATCGAAAACTCGACTCTAAGCAAATTAATAGCTTGCTTTCTGCCGTATTTGACCAAATGCAACAACTAGGCGAACCAGTTTTGAAGCCATTTTTGCAAGATGTGGTGCAATTTTCTGGCTTAACGCAAACTTTACTTAAAACTGCCCTCAATCATCCTTTACTAATTGCTAGAGTCATCCCTCAAGTTGGTATATTAAGCTTAATTGATTGGACTATTCACTACATCAACTTGGGAATTTACACAGCTTTATTTAAGTTGGGAGTGCTGCAAAACTGGGTAAAATCTTTGCCGCCAACAAAGCAATATTATTATCATCGGCTCATAGATAAATGGCAATTTGGTTCGGGGTACGATCTTTTTAGTTAACTAAATGACTTTCTACCCTCTGGCGACTGCGGACTACTTTAGCTGGTATTCCAACAGCAACAGAATAAGCAGGAATATCTTTGGTTACTACTGCGCCTGCGCCAATTACACTACCTTCGCCAATAGTTACGCCATCTAATACTTTTACTCCATAACCTAGCCAACAGTTATCTCCAATTACTACACCTTCGCGGGTTAATCCTTGTTTGCGAATCATCTCTATAGGATCGGAAAAAATATGACTATTTGCAATAATGCCTGAATGAGCGGCAATTAAGCAATATTTGCCAATTTTGATTGGCCCTGGGCCTCCTATACAGGTATAAGGCCCAATAAATGTGTTTTCGTCAATTGAAATAGAACAGTTAGAAGTGGCCGAATCGATAATTACTCCGATATCAAGCTTGACTTTATTGCCTAGCGTTACCTTACTATAGCGACCGCGGATAATTATATTCGCGCCGCGAGCAATATAAGCTTCGTTGCCAACTTCAATGCCATTAGTTCCAAAAAATTTAGCACCGTTTTGAATATAAACTGAAGTTCCTATCTTTTTAAAGAGTAGACGGTAAGCAAAATTGCGGATAAATACTCCCCCAACAATTTCTGGAATCCAATCTACACAAGTAGTCACTGAAAGCTCTTTTGCAGCTATTAGTTTTGCTCGTATCAACTTCTTAGCAGTTTTAATAAAGCTCATGGTTTTGCAGTTCTAATTTCTTGGTTGATAATTGCAGCTACTTGTTATTGACGCGGTCGATTTACTCTTTAAAACTAGCTACTCATTTTTGGGGTGAAAACATCCACCTATTGATATCACATTAAATTTCGCTATTAGGCAAATAAATTTATGCTTTTTTGGCAGTAGTTGCTGCTTTCTTGTATTCAGCTTCTGTCCTATTTTATCGCGCTCGTTATAGAAAAATCTGGTCTGAAGACCATTTAAGTTTGCTTTTCTACGTAATATTAACAATATATTTCGAGAGCTTTATGAAGCTAAAATGAAGTTCACCGTAGTAATACATAAATAAATCATGAAGACGAGCTTAAGCAGTTTTTAAGTAAAAATGCAGGAAAATTGAATTTTCCTGCATTTCTAAAATTATTTATTACATTTGGTTTTCCAGCTTAAAACCACGATTATAGTTGAAAAATTAGCTATTTTAGCTATTAAGTAAGCTTAGATACTATTTATAACTATAATAACTATTTTATTCTTTTATTTAGACTGGGTGTAAGAGTGGACAAAACATTTATATTTACAAAGCAATAATATTTGATTTATAAATATTAACCGTAGGGGCGCAATGCCACTCTCTACAACGTTGGCAATTAATTTAGATAACGCTATATCATCAGTTTCTAGATAAATTGCAGCATGGTTCAAGACACGATCTGTTCTAACTTATGTTCCATAAAGTTAGTTAATTGGCTCTCATGCTGGCGACTGCGAATTACTTTTGCTGGTATACCAACAGCAACAGAATAAGCAGGAATATCTTTAGTTACTACTGCTCCTGCGCCAATTACACTACCTTCGCCAATCGTTACGCCATCTAATACTTTTACTCCATAACCTAGCCAACAATTATCTTCAATTACTACACCTTGGTGAGTTACTCCTTGATTACGAATCAACTCTGTTGGGTCGGAAAAGATGTGGTTATTGGCAACAATGCCTGAATGGGCGGCAATTAAACAGTGTTTGCCAATTTTGACTGGGCCTGGACCTCCTATACAGGTATAAGGCCCAATATATGTGTTTTCGTCAATTGAAATAGAACAGTTGTCACTCGAAGCATTGATAATTACTCCTTTATCGAGCGCGACTTTGTTTCCAAGTACCACTCTAGTATTGGGAGTGCGGATAACGATACTTGCACCACGAGCAATAAAAGCTTCGCTACCTACTTCAATATTGTTAGTTCCAGAAAATTCAGCGCCGTTTTGAATATAAACTGAATTTCCCATCTTTTTAAAGAGTAAACGATAAGCAAGATTTCGGATAAATACTCCACCAGCAATTACTGGAATCCAATTCACGCAAGTGGTAATAACAAGTTCTTTGACATGGGTCGACATAGTAGCGTAATTGAAGCTCATAATTTTATAGCTCTACTTATGAAGTGCTGTTGATTGGTATTGGCGTATGTAAACTCGTGCCTTAATTGATAGCAAGGCAAATTTAGACTAATAAATCAGAATTTGGAAAAAGGCGATTGCCTAAAAACCAACTGCTCGAACGAACAGTTTTTTTTAGCTTGTGACTAATGCGACTCACTATGCAGCAGCTTTACTCAATTGATAAAATTGATAGCTTCATTTTTATTTAGTAAGCGCAATACTAAAAATGCCTTTTAGGGCGCTAAATTAAGAACGATACTTTCCAAGTCTGTAAATTTTCCTACAAGTATTTACCTACTTTATGGGGGACAATCCCCAACATTTGACATGACATTAAATTCCACCATTGGGGCAAATAAATATATGCTTCCCCGGCTGCGGTGGCGGCTTTCCTGTATCCAGTTTCTATAGTTTTTTGCTGCGATCGCCATAGAAAAAGCTTGCCTGAAGACCGTTTAAGTTTACTTCGCTAAAGCCATGCTAACAATATATGCCGAGAATTTTATAAAGCTAAGATAAATCTGTCCCTAGAAGTATATAAATAAATGATAAAGACGAGCTTAAGCAACTTTTAAGCAAAAATGCAGAAAGATTAGATTTTCTGTATTTCTAAAATTATATATTACATCTAGTTTTCTATCTTAAAACCACGATTATAGTTAAAAATCAGTTACTTTAGCTACCAAATAAGCTTAAGTAATATTTAGCTGCAAAAACAACAGTCTTATGCTTTTTATTCAAGCTAAGTACAAAGCTAAATAAACATCTACCAATGTTATTTTTGCCTTCTAGATAAACGGCAGTACGCTTTAAGAAGCAATTTGTTTCAACTTACGTTCCATAAAGTTAGTTGATTGGCTCTCATGCTGGCGACTGCGAATTACTTTCGCTGGTATACCAACAGCAACAGAATAAGCAGGAATATCTTTAGTTACTACTGCTCCTGCGCCAATTACACTACCTTCGCCAATCGTTACACCATCTAATACTTTTACTCCAAAACCCAGCCAACAATTATCTTCAATCACTATACCTTGACGATTTACTCCTTGCTGGCAAATCATTTCTGTAGGATTGGAGAAAATGCGATTATTCGCAATGATGCCTGAATGTCCAGCAATTAAACAGTACTTACCAATTTTGACGCTACCTGCTATGCAGGTATAGGGTCCAATAAATGTGTCTTCGCCAATTTCAACACAACAATTATCACCCGCAGTATCTATCACGACTCCCTTGTCAAGCTTGACATTAGTTCTAATTATCACTTTACTGTCAAAATTACGGATGGTTATGTTCGTACCACGAGCAATAAAAGATTTGCTACCAAGTTCAATGCAGTTAGTTCCGATAAACTCAGCGCCATGTTGAATGTAAACTGAGGCTCCCATTTTCTTGAACAATAGACGGTAGATAAGATTTCGGATAAATACTCCACCAGCGATTAATGGAATCCAATCTACGCAAGTAGTAATAATAAGCTCTTTTGCGCGTATCAATTTATTAGTGTAATTAAAGATCATAGTTTTATTTTTTTCCAACTTCAACTTATAAAGTGTTGCTTAGTATTAAAAGGTATTAATGTCACTATGAATAAAATTAAGATTGAGGCTAATACTTTTAGTATTTAGTGCAAAGGATATTGCCCAAAAATTAGTTGCTTAATTAAAATTTTCTGTAGCCTGTAGAAGAATCTACTGTAGTCAATTGCAGTCAATTACTGCTTAATTGCCTATCGCTTGGGATTAATTTTTTATTCCCTTTTAACAACTGCAATGCTAATCAATGTTACTCTAGCTCTAATTTAAAAGCGATCGCTCCCAACCTTATAAAGTTTTATAGAATTATCTACTTACTTTACAAGTGACAATGCTCGACCTTTGACCGGGTTCTAAATTTTATTACCATTTGAGGCAAATAAATAGGTATCTCCTGTCTTTTGTGGCGGCTTTCTTATATACGGTATTTATAGTTTTTATCTATAATCGCAATAGAAACACCCGATGCGAGGACATTTTTTTACCTGACAACAAAATACTAGCAACAAATTTTGAGAGGCTGATAAATTTTAAATAAAGTTTTGCCTAAACATTTATAAAGAAATCTAAAATAAAATTTTATTGAAAGTTAGAGACATTAGTTTTTAAGCATTTTTTAAAAACATTTAGCGATCGCTGGTTATTAGGCTGTGAGAAGGCAAGTATAGCTAAATAACTAGCGATCGCTATTACCTGAAAGAAAAGAGTTAGTTAGCTCTTTTCTTTTTTTTCCGTATTGCTGTACTTTTGCGGCTCATCAATTTACTTATTGTTTTATATTTGACACTCAATAGCTTTGCCCAATCCCTGCCAAAAACACCGTGTAGCAAGATATAAAAGCAAGGGATGATAAATAAAGTAAGCATTGTTGCGATCGCCATGCCACTAAAAACTACAATTCCTAGTGGTTGCAAAAATTCTGTACCTTCACCAATTCCTAGCGCCAGAGGAAACAAACCCAAAATAGTAGTAATTGTTGTCATCATAATGGGGCGCAAGCGTTGGGGCGCTGCTTGTAAAATTGCTGCCGTGCGCGCTTCTTGCAGAGAAATAGTATCGTTTTGCTGCTCTTGCAAAATTTGATTAGCAAGTTCTACCATCAAAATCGCCGCGTTTACGACGATACCCACCAGTAGCACAGCACCTACTAGAACTGTTGCACCGATCGCAGTTTTGGTAATATAAAGCCCAAACAATCCACCAGCTAATGCTAGAGGGACGGTTAGCATAATTACCAATGGATCGATGAGCGAGTTGTATTGTACAGAAATAACCACAAAAATCAAGAAAGTTGCCAGCCCTCCCAAAAGTTGCAAAGATTTCTGCAACTCTTGATTAGTTTGGGCCGCCGCACTAGGGACAAGAGAAACGCCTTCGGGTAATTGAACATTGCTCACAATTTGCTGAACCTCCGCCAGCGCATCGCCCAAACTTGCGCCCTCGCTGAGATTTCCGGCAATAATAAAAGCTTGTCTTTGATTTATTCTTTGAATTTCTCCTGGTGCTTGTCCCGTTGTAATAGTGGCGATATCTGCAAGGCGAATTTGCTGATTATCTTGGACAAATAAGGGCAAGCTTTCTAACTGAGAAGGTTGTTTGATAGACTCGCGCTCGAACTGGACGCGCACATCAACTAAACGATTTCCCCTTTGAATTTGCGTTGGTACAGAGCCTTCAATAGCCGTTTGAATTGTATCGCCAATAGATTGCGTTGTTAGTCCTAAATCTGCCACTCGTTCCCAATCGGGGCGAATTTGAATTTCTGGCTGGCGGGGGTCAGCATCAGGGCGGAATTGAGCGAGTTTTACGCCTTCTAATGCTTGGAGAACTTGAGCGCCTGCTTCTCTTAAAGCGCGATCGCTTTCACCTTGTAAAATTACATCAATTTCCGATCCTTGAGCCGGAGTATTGGTTAGAATTAGCCCTCGTACTTGACCTGGAGTAATATTTAACCGGGTTCCAACTAAGTTAAGTTTGGCAAATTCTGGCTTCAATTTCTCTGCAAAAGCTTCCGTATCTTCTCCTGGTTTTAGGGTAATTGTGCTGCTACTGCGTAGAGGATTTTCGGTTGTATTGCTACCAAATAAGGAACCACCCACCGTAGTAAACGCATACTCCGTTTCTGGTTGACTGCGGAGGATACCATCAACAATTTCCATTACATATTGACTTGTGGCTAAAGGCGTACCCGCAGGAAACTGAGCGCGGAGATTAACTTGTCCGGTACTAATACGGGGGAGAATTTCTTGGGGAATTTGCCCGATCATCCATACCGTACCGCCACCTAAAATAATTACAGCAGTGGCAACTACAATCAGACGATAGCGCACTACTCGCCCCAAAAATCTAGCGTAGCCTTGGGTTGCGGCTTCAAAGCGATCGTTAAAGGTACGAAATAGCCAAAAATTGCCTACATTACTAGACCAAGGAATTGATAATAGCCGCGAAGCCAGCATGGGGACGATAGTAATTGCAACTAATAAACTAGCAGCAACGGCGAAACTAATAGTTAAAATCAGTTCGTTAAATAATAGGGAAATAAAGCCACCAATAAGCAAAAATGGCAGCACTGAAACTAAGTTGGCGCTAGTAGCTGCAACTAAAGCTGATTCTACTTCTTGAGCCGCTTCTTGGGCATTAGCAGTAGTTTCGGTAGCTGTGGGCGGGCGATCGCCAATGCCCGAAGTTTTGCCAGTATTAACGGCAATATTTTCTAAAATAACTACTGATGTATCGATAGCTTGACCAATTCCTAAAGTCAAACCCGCCAAACTAAATACATTTAAAGTTAGTCCAAACAGACTCATTAAAATAATTGCCGCCAACGTACAAAGGGGAATTGCCAAAGTAATAATGAATGTTTGCCGCAGAGAGCCTAAAAATAACAACACGGCGGCGGCGGCTAGTAATGCCCCGGTAACAGCAGAATTGGTTACATCGGCTAAGGAATTACGAATAAATCGAGATTCATCCGAAGTTGGTGTTAGCTCCATATCTGCGGGAATCAAGCCAGACTGCCGCAACTCCTCAATTCTTGCCTTCACTCCATCGACAATATTAATAGTGTTAGCATCAGGTTGTTTTTGAATCGATAATTTTACGGCGGGTTGACGGTTGAGAAAAACTGAAATTCTTTGCTCTTCCGTACCATCATTTACTTGGGCAAAGTCTCTTAAATAAACTTGACGGCGGGGCGTTTCCGCATTAGCCGTCCCCACATCAAAAGATAAATTATTGATTTCTTCGGCGTTTTGAAACCGTCCTACAGTCCGAGTCAAGGGTTCGGAATTGTCTCCTTGAATGCGTCCACCCGAAATATCTTGATTGCGATCTCTTAAACCATTTAAAACATCAACTAAACCAACCCCCACAGCCTGCAAGCGGTTGAGGTCAACATTTACACTTACTTCTTCTGCCGCCGCCCCCGATACATCTACCGCCGCCACGCCAGGAACAACGCTTAATTCGCGGGCTAATTCTTCGTCTGCAAACACTCGCAAGTCTTTACCCGTCAAGGAGGTAGAAGTTAGCGCCAATTCATAAACAGGTAACTGAGAAGGATCGAACTTAAATATTCTTGGTTCTTCAACCGTATCGGGAAGATTACTTCTAGCCCGGTTAAAAGCCGCCGTAGCGTCATTGAGCGCTTGATCGATATTTCCTCCCGGCTGAAAAAATAAGTCTAAACTAACTTGTCCTTCACGAGTGCGAGAAAACACTTGCTCGACATTTTCTGTCGCCGCCAAAGCTTCCTCTAAGGGTCGAGTAATTTCATCAATAGCAACTTCCGGCGATATCCCTGGCGCATCAAGCCTAACCCCAATACGCGGATAAGTAATTGATGGCAGCAAATCGACTTGAATAGTTGTAAAAAAGAATATTCCCAACACAACAACCGCAAGAGTCAGCATCAGAGTACCAATATGCTGTTTAATTGCGATCGCACTAATACTAAATCCTGGGGCTTTTACGTTGTCCTGCATTACTACTGTCCTTTCGGTGCTGCTTTCCTGGAAATAATTGATATGTTTACAGTTTCGCCATTTTTTAATGGTTTGCTACTTCGAGAAACATACCTTTCGCCTACTTTTAGCCCCGATAAAACCTCTACTTTGCCATCAGCGCGATCGCCCAATGTTACCGGACGCGCTACGACTTTGGCTTTACCTTCTGCTTCAGTGACTACAAACACTGTGCCCGTCTTGCTTTGCTCTTGTTCGCCCTGTTCTCCTGCTCCCCTACTCTCCTGTCCACCCAAAGCCGATTGCGCTACTACAACAGATTGTTGGTTTGAATTTACAAAACTTACTCGTGCCAGCAATCCACTACCAATACGACCATTGCTATTGGGAATCACTACTTCTATGGGTATCAAACGCGCTGTAGCATCGGCGGCGGGATAAATGCGAGTAACTTGTCCGTTTAAGGTTTCCTGGGGAAAAGCATCTAGTTTTACGCTTACTGCTTGCCCAATGGTAATATTTCCTAGTTCTTTGTCGGAAACTTCAACCCGTACCTGGATGCGGCTAAAGTCGGCAATTTGGATCACTTCATTACCAGGCTGAATTAAATCGCCGGGTTCTTGCAATCGTTGTAAAACTAATCCAGCAATCGGCGCTACTAACCGAGTATACGATCGCCTTTTTCGTTCTTGAGCGACTACCGCTTGCTGGGCTACCACTCTACCTTGAGCGGCGGCTACAGCTTGTTGTTCGGTGCTGACTTGTTCCTGAGCGGCTCGGAGGGTTTGGGCGGCGGTTCTAGCTTCGGTTTGGGCTTGCTGGGCTACTTGAAGTGCGATCGCCCCTTCTTTTAATAAGCTTTGCTGTCTTTGCGAATCTGCTTGCGCTTGAGCTAATTCCAATCTGGCGCTTTCTACTTGGGCGCGGGCGTTGCTAACTTGACTATTGCTTCTAGCTACTTCGCTTCTTAAAGCTGCAAGTTCTGCTTCTGCCTCATTTAATTGCGTTCTCAAAATTTCGTCGTCTAATTGGGCAACTATCTGCCCTTGCTTGACAAAATCCCCCACGTCTACATTTAAACCCAACAATTGCCCTTCTACTTGACTTCGCAAGGATACGGTTCTAATTGGTTCGGTACTACCTGTATAAGTAGGTGCAGAAACTAATGCTTCGGTGCGAGAAATGCTTACATCTACCGCCGTAGGTCGATTTGCTTGTTGCGATTGAGCATCGGCGGCTTCTTTGGGAGAACTGCAACTACCGCCAAGAATTGCTATACCAACTACTAAAACACTCAACAAGTGGCGATGATGTTTTGTATTTGCTGGTTTGGGAAGTCGCACGATTTCACTCATTCATTCTGCTCCTAGGAAGGCACTTAGTAGTAAAATTACTGTTTGCTCTGGGCTACGACATGCCAATAAACAGTTTTTACTCACAAACTTCATAATTAAGATGGTATATCTCAATTTTTGTGCCAGTTTATTAAGTTATCTAAATATTTGGTATGCTTAATTTTAGCGCAAGTCGGAAAAGATAAAATCTGTCACTCAAGTGAAGTCTAACAACACAAAATTAATTATGGTCTTGGTGTTGGACTGATATAACGATGGTTTAAGAGCGTTAAATATTTACAGATAAATTGCTCAAAAATAGCAGCAATGGCGAGTCACTAAGGGAAAAATGGCTAATATCAAGTTTATTAACGAAGAAAAAGAAGCGATCGCGGCAGATGGAGCAAATCTTCGCATCAAAGCAATGGAAAACGGTATAGATATTTATACCCTTAGAGGGAAAATGATGAACTGCGGCGGCTATGGACAGTGCGGTACGTGCATTGTAAATATAGCCGAAGGTATAGAAAATTTATCTCCGAAGACAGACTTTGAAAATCGCAAATTGAAGAAAAAACCAACCACCTATCGGTTAGCTTGTCAAGTTTTAGTAAATGGGCCAGTGAGCGTAATAACTAAACCCAAATAAAGTAAGGTAATTAATCGGCTAAAAGTTGTTTTTTACTATTGCTCTTGATAATTCCAAAGTAATCCCCCATCAACCACAAAAGTTGAACCAGTGATGTAATCGGCATCGGAGGAAGCTAAAAAAGTTGCGATCGCACTGACATCTTTGGGTTGTCCTAAGCGATTGAGGGGAATATTTTTTAGTAAAGCGCCTAAAGCAACTGGATTATTTAATAGTTTGCTATTTATTGGTGTTTCAATGGCTCCCGGCGCGATGTTGTTAATGGTGATGCCGTAAGGACCTAATTCTACTGCTAAGTTGCGGGTCATCATTTTTAAGCCGCCTTTACTAGCACAGTAAGCTGTAAAGTTAGGAAAAGGTAACTCCTCGTGTACAGAACTAATATTAATAATTTTCCCGGTGTGCTTTGTTTGCATGAGATGCTGCACAAAAAATTGCGTCGCAAAAAAGCAACCTTTTAAATTAATATCTAGCACCTTGTCATAATCTTCTTCCGTTACTTCCCAAAAAGGGGCATTGATTTCTACGGCAGCATTATTTACTAAAATATCTAACTGACCAAAATGCTCAATTGCTTGGTCAATTAGGTGACGAAGTTCTTTCACCACTCCAACATCAGCTTTAACGATGAAGCCTTTGCTTCCGGTTGCTTCTACTTGTTTTAAAGTTTCTTCAGCTTCCGTAATATCAGAGCGATAATTTATGACAACGCTTGCTCCGGCGGCGGCTAAACTACTAGCGATTCCTTGACCGATTCCCTGACCGCTACCCGTTACTACAGCAATTTTACCATCTAGCTTCATCTAAAAACCCCTCTAGATTTTTATTGGCGCAATCAAACCGTACAGATTTTAGACTATCCAAATAGTTAAAACCTCAACCAAAATAGAGATAAAGCCCTAAATATTTGCTCTAATTGAAAACTTTGTTTATCCTCAAGCTATGAAGTTAAGAGGACGAGAGAATTTGAGCGAAGCATCTTTAGCCGTAGAAGAACAAGCTTGGGAAACGCTAGAAAAATCAATCATCTATTATCATGAGAAACCTATTGGCACTATAGCCGCTCTCGATCCAGGTATTGATGCTGCAAACTACGATCAGTGTTTTATTCGAGATTTTGTCTCCTCTGCTCTCGTTTTTCTGATTAAAGGTAAAGCCGATATTGTCCGTTTTTTTCTAGAAGAAACACTAAAATTGCAGCCGAAAACAACGCAATTAGATTGTTTAAAACCAAGTCGTGGGTTAATGCCAGCTAGTTTTAAAGTTGGATTTGCCAACGGACAAGAATATTTAAAGGCTGACTTTGGCGACCATGCGATCGGTAGAGTTGCTCCGGCGGATGGGGGTTTGTGGTGGATTATTTTATTGCGTGCTTACACTATCTCTACTGAAAGTAAAGAGTTTGCGTCTCGCGGCGATTTTCAAGAGGGTATTCGCTTAATTTTAGAACTGTGTTTAGTTACTCGGTTTGATATGTATCCAATGGTGTTAGTTCCCGATGGTGCGAGTATGATTGACCGTCGTTTGGGACTATACGGACACCCAATAGATATTCAGTCGCTATTTTATGCCGCACTCAAAGCCAGTTTAGAATTGCTAACTCCGATTAGAGAGAATCAAGCAATTATTCAAGCCGTGCGTAATCGCTTAGATCCTTTACTCAAGCAACTGCGGGAAAATTACTGGTTAGATTCAGAGCGATTGAATGTAATTTATCGCTTTAAAGTAGAGGAGTATGGCGAAGAAGCTCTCAATCAGTTTAATATTTATTCTGATTCCATCCCTTTCTATCGGTTGGCGAAATGGCTTCCCGAAGCTGGAGGTTATTTAGCAGGAAATTTAGGGCCAAGTCAGCTAGATTGTCGGTTTTTTTCATTGGGTAATTTGATGGCAATCGTTTCATCTTTGACTGACGAGCAACAATCTCATAGAATTTTAAACTTAATTGAATTGCGGTGGAGCGATTTAATTGGTGAGATGCCAATGAAACTTTGTTATCCAGCTTTAGAAGATATTGAATGGAGAATTATTACTGGAGCCGATCCAAAAAATCGTCCTTGGTCTTATCACAATGGTGGTAGTTGGCCAGTTTTATTATGGATGCTAACGGCGGCGGCGAAAAAAATGGATAGAGGCGAATTAGCCCATCATGCGATCGCAATTGCCGAAAGAAGATTAGTTGCAGATCACTGGCCTGAATACTACGATGGCCCCGATGGTCGCCTCATTGGTAAAGAAGCCCGAAAGTATCAAACTTGGACTATTGCAGGTTACTTGTTAGCTAAGGAATTGATTGCTAATCCCAGTCATCTAAAGTTGATTGCTTTCGATGCTTAACAAAGATGAGCAAGCGGCAGCGTTAAAATTATTAGGGACTATTACGCGCTGCTTTTATGTCTCCTTCTGCCTCTACTCCCGACGCTAACAATACTATTCGCATTCGTGGCGCTAGACAGCACAACCTCAAAAATATCGATTTAGAACTACCGCGCGATCGCTTAATTGTGTTTACGGGGGTTTCGGGTTCGGGTAAGTCTTCCCTAGCTTTTGATACTATCTTTGCAGAAGGTCAGCGCCGTTATGTAGAATCTCTTAGCGCTTACGCTCGGCAATTTTTGGGACAGCTAGATAAGCCGGATGTCGAAGCGATTGAGGGTTTAAGTCCGGCTATTTCTATCGATCAAAAATCTACTTCCCATAATCCTCGCTCTACGGTGGGTACAGTTACAGAAATTTACGACTATCTGCGGTTGTTATTTGGACGGGCGGGAGAACCTCATTGTCCGATTTGCGATCGCTCGATTGCGCCGCAAACTGTCGACCAAATGTGCGATCGCATTATGGAATTACCCGATGGTACGCGCTTCCAAATCCTTGCTCCCGTCATTCGTGGTAAAAAAGGAACTCATCGTAAATTACTCTCAAGCTTAGCTTCTGAAGGTTGGGTGAGAGCCAGGGTAAATAATGAGGTTCGGGAGCTATCCGACAACATTGATTTAGATAAAAATCATACTCATACTATTGAAATTGTTATTGATAGGCTGATTAAAAAGCCAGGTATTGCAGAGCGTTTGACCGATTCTCTTGCCACTTGCTTGCGTCTTTCTAGTGGAATTGCGGTTATTGACTTACTAAATGATACATCTGGTAATGTAGCTGGAGTCCAAGCTGATAGTAAGTATAACCTAACTAGCGAAAAAATAGCCAATGAAAATGACGATTTAACTTCTACAAATACGCCTACTTCCTATCAACAAGAATTGATATTTTCGGAAAACTTTGCGTGTCCAGTACATGGCGCAGTCATGGAAGAACTATCGCCGCGTTTATTTTCTTTTAATTCTCCCTACGGTGCGTGTCCAAACTGTCACGGATTGGGAAGTTTACAGAAATTTGCGACCGAACTTGTAGTTCCCGACCCCCAAGCGCCTGTATATGCGGCGATTTCTCCTTGGTCGGAAAAAGACAACTCTTACTACCTATCGCTGCTTTACAGCGTCGGACAAGCGCACGGGTTTGAGATTCAAACTCTTTGGCACAAACTTACAACCGAACAGCAGCAAGTAGTTTTAAACGGTAGCGACAAACCTGTATGGATTGAAGATCGTAAAGATTACAGGCGTTATGCGGGGGTGCTGCCTATACTTCAGAAGCAGTACAACGAAGCAAGTTCGGAGTTGCAAAAGCAAAAGTTAGAGCAGTATTTAATTAACCAGCCTTGCGAAGTCTGCAAGGGTAAACGGTTAAAACCCGAAGCGCTGGCGGTGAGGTTAGGACAGTATAGAATCACGGATTTAACGGCGGCATCGATAGGGGAATGTCAGCAAAAGTTACTCAAAATGAAACTAAGCGATCGCGCCTTACAAATTGCCGACTTGGTGCTACGAGAAATCAAAGCTAGGCTGCAATTTCTTTTAGATGTTGGTTTAGACTACCTCACCCTCGATCGTCCGGCGATGACGCTTTCAGGAGGCGAAGCACAGCGAATTAGGTTGGCAACACAAATTGGTTCGGGGTTAACAGGAGTATTGTATGTTTTAGATGAACCGAGTATCGGTTTGCATCAGCGAGACAACGGACGTTTATTGCAGACATTAACCAAACTAAAAGATTTGGGTAATACGCTAATTGTGGTCGAACACGATGAAGAAACAATTAGAGCCGCCGATTACTTGGTAGATATTGGACCTGGTGCTGGCATTCATGGCGGTTATATTACATCTCAAGGGAATTTAGAAACCTTATTAAATGCCGAAGATTCGCTTACAGGTGCGTATTTATCAGGAAAAAGAGCGATCGCAACTCCCAAGCAGCGCCGGGAAGGAAACGGGCGAAATTTAGCGATTAAAAATGCTTGTCGCAACAACTTACAAAACATTGATGTAGATATTCCCCTAGGTAAACTTGTTAGCGTTACCGGAGTTTCGGGTTCAGGAAAATCTACTTTAGTTAACGATTTACTTTACCCAGCTTTGCAACATCAACTAACACGCAAAGTTCCTTTACCTCAAGGTTTAGATGCAGTTGAAGGACTTAATGCCGTTGATAAAGCGATCGTCATTGACCAATCACCCATCGGACGTACTCCTCGTTCTAACCCCGCAACTTATACAGGAGTTTTTGATGTCATCCGCGAAGTATTTACCCAAACCATTGAAGCAAAAGCTAGAGGTTACAAAGCGGGACAATTTTCTTTTAATGTCAAAGGCGGACGTTGCGAAGCTTGCGGCGGACAAGGGGTAAATGTCATTGAAATGAATTTTTTACCGGATGTTTACGTGCAATGTGAAGTCTGCAAAGGTGCGCGTTACAACCGCGAAACTTTGCAAGTCAAATTCAAAGATAAATCTATTGCTGATGTTTTGAATATGACCGCAGAAGAAAGTCTAGAATTTTTTACAAATATTCCTAGAGCAGTAAATAGATTGCAAACTTTAGTAGATGTAGGCTTGGGGTACGTGAAACTAGGACAACCTGCAACTACGTTATCGGGAGGTGAAGCGCAACGAGTAAAATTAGCTTCAGAATTATCCCGTCGCGCTACGGGAAAAACTCTTTATTTAATTGATGAACCAACTACAGGCTTATCTTTTTATGACGTGCATAAATTACTAGATGTATTGCAAAGACTGGTAGATAAAGGCAATTCAATTTTAGTTATCGAACACAATTTAGATGTAATTCGTTGTTGCGATTGGGTAATAGATTTAGGACCAGAAGGTGGAGATAAAGGCGGCGAATTAGTTGCAGTAGGTACACCCGAACAAGTAGCAAATAATCCGCGCTCTTACACGGGACAATATTTAAAACAAGTATTGCAACAACATTCAACATGATGGAGGAACAACAAGCTTATTTAAAAGAGCCAACGCAACGAACCTATGAGTTAAATCGGGCATTAATTAGCGTCCAAAAGCTAATTGATGCTAGAGCGCAACCAGTCAAGTTAAACTCCCTTGATGATAGTCGTACCTTAGATACACTTAGTAACTGAAACTAATTATTTTGTTTAGATGTCCTACACAACTACATTCCTAAAATTCTCAGATATAGTTTTAAAATAAATAACTGATTGTTCTATTGTCGGTAAATTTGCCAGCATTTCGATAGCAGAATCAAAGCGATCGAGACTTATTTTAGCTTGGGCTAATGTTTCAATTGTTATTCTGCCATGTAGCTGTTGCACAAGCAACTCAACAATATCTTTATGAGCAGTTATAGAACTACCTTCTGCTTTCAATCTTTTTTTATCAACTCCCCATCTCAAAATGCTTAACAGTTGATGCACAGAACTCCAAGCAAAGCTAGAACTAACTATATTTTTTACAACTCCTGCTAAATGATGCTTAATTTCAATTTCTGCCAAATTTGGATTCGCTAATAATTCTTGAAAATTTAGTAAATATTGGTTGAGTACCCCAATGTTAAAAGGAGCAAGTTCGCTAATTAACACATCTCCAGAAGAATCTACAGTTGTAAAGTTTTCTTCGAGGGCATTGATTAATAAGTGAATCTCTGTAGGCTTGTGCCAATTAAATTGACCTAAAAAGAAAGATTCTTCGTATCCAGGTATTAAACCTTGAAAGTAAATTGGTATTTTTTGACCAGATTAGACCTCTTGCGTGAATCACGAGGGGGTAGCAAGCTCAAAGTTGAGAAGCGCTGCAATTAAGTTAAATCGTAGTCCGAAACGTTTGCGGCGGTTACGATAGCGTTCAGCTAAAATCCGAAA
>JAHHGY010000038.1 GCA_019359635.1 Chroococcus sp. CMT-3BRIN-NPC107 | reverse complement strand
CCTGTACCATCGCTACCTTTTTTCTCTCGCTAGAACCTGTTGTCAATAAACGGGGATTTTTTGAGGGGGTGTGAATTGACTAAACCTTTAGTGAAAACTGGTTTGAGGCGATTTTCGCCCCTTGAAGGTATTTTGCTATTTAACCAATTATTTTCAATCTCTCTACGTTCTTCAGGACTTAAACCTGCATGATAGGCGGCGGTTTTATAACCCAAATTACTCAACCATTCGGCTAATTTTTCGCTATCTCGGCGGGTTGGTACATAAATTAAGCCTGTTTGTTCTGGTTTGACCTTAATAACGTCTAATAACTGTTGTTTGCGCCCTTTGGGTGTCCAAGCTATTTGTACTTTTAGGTGGAGATTTTGCCTATAAGGATTTTGTTTAAAAGCTTTGGGTTGTTGGAGTTGTAAGACTTGGGTAATAGTTTTTTGGGCTTCAATATCGGCGGTGGCTGTAAAAGCTGTGATCGCAATCTTTGTTCCTTGAGGCTTACACTTTAATAAAGCTGGTCTTACCGTCCCAAGTCGCCTGTAAGCTGGTCTAAAAGTCTCGCCCCACTGGACTAAACAATGCGCTTCATCAATGATGATGCCGTTAATTTGTAATTGCGGATGACAGAGTTTTGACCATACTTTTTGACTAAATAATGTTTCTGGGGATAAGTAAAGTAATCTTAATTGCTGCTTTTCTAATAGTTGTAGAGGTTGCCATTTTTGTTGGCTAGATAGTTCGCTATGTAACGAAGCTGCGGGTAAATTGCGATCGCGTAATTCTTTGACTTGATCTTCCATCAAAGCTAATAACGGCGAAACTACTAATGTTAAACCTGTTTGCATTAAGGCGGGAAGCTGAAAACAAATTGATTTACCTCCGCCTGTGGGCATTATTACTAAAGCATCTTGCTGAGATATCAAACTGCTTATAATTTCTGCTTGAGGCGATCTAAAATCTTCATACCCCATATTTCTTTTAATGCAGCTTTGATAGAAATTAAAGATAGGCTATCGCTCATATTTATGAATTAAAAAATATTTTTATTTTAACTACGCGTGCAATAGTCACAAGTATTTTTGTAGCATTAGTATAAATAACATTGAGCAAGTAATGATTTACGAAATCCAGCATAATAGCAGAAGCGAAATTTTACTTAGCACTGACAACTCTAAATTAGATATAACAACAATTCATGATTTTCTCAAAAATTCTTATTGGGCTAAAGATGTGTTAATGTCAGTTGTTGAAAAAGCAATAAAAAATTCTTTATGCTTCGGTATATATGAAAATAGTAAACAAGTTGGCTTTGCTAGAGTTATTTCTGATTATGCAACTTCAGCACTATTAAGAGACGTTTTTATTTTAGATCCTTATCAGGGACAAGGTTTAGGGAAATGGTTAATCGAGTGTATTTTGGCATACCCAGCACTTCAAGATGTACCAAAATGGTTATTAGGAACAAAAGATGCTCATGAACTTTATCGCCGTTATGGTTTTGAAAATTTGACAGCACCTGAAACACTCATGATTCGTTTAAACGTGAAGGTACAATCTGACACTTGAAAATTAGTTAAGGTATTACCCACGTGAATTAACAAAATTTAAGCACCTGTTATTTCGTCGCTACGACAGCTAAGTTCCAAGCAAAACGTTTCATTAAAGGTAGCTTTTTCAAAATTACGTCCAACTTTTCTAAGCGCTGATATTGAGGTTTCAATCGGGCTTGCTCGATAATAATTTTCTTCCAGTAGCGTTCCTTATTGGGATCGACTTTCTCAATCAAGTAAAATTGCAGGAAAATCCACAAGGTTGCTAACCAAAAGGTGTCGCAAGTAGTTTGAGCAAACCTTGATTCTACAAACTTAACTATATTAATATCTAACGGTGTCTCGTCTTCAGTTCTTACTGAAGTTGCCATGCGACGATAGACATTGATAATCGGATTGTGCTTTAAAGGTTCCCAAAAACAAGCTTTTCCACCAGGTTTAAGGACGCGGTGCATTTCTTTAATTACGGCACGCGGATCGGGTAAATGATGCAGCAAATTGGCAGCATAGACAATATCAAAGGTATTGTCAGGACAATCGAGGGCGATCGCATTCATAGTTCTACCCTCGATCTTGACTCCGTTAGCCGCCGCTAATTGCATCGCTACTTCTACCATTCCCGGCGAATAGTCCGAAGCAACACACAATGCCCCTTTTTTGGCAAAATAGACACTATTTTCTCCCGCACCACAACCTAAATCTAATAATTTTTTGCCACGAACATCTCCCAGATGGCTCAATATAAAGCGATTTTCGGGGGCTGTACAAGCTTCAAAGTAATCTTTGACGTTTATGCCGTCTATATCAATTGTGGCTGCCCATTGGTCGTGAAATTGTCTTTCTTTTGCAAATACTTCATCACCCATAGGTTTATCTTTACTTCTTGAATAAATTGATCGAAATAGGCGCACCCATTCAGTACGCCTACTTCTAGACTATTTGATATTAGACTATGAAAGATATTTCCCCCCTTTTTATGGAGTAAGGGCGCAAAGCATTACGCCCTTACTTTGTTGTGGGTTAGGGGGATTTTACACTTCTTGCGCCATTTGGCTGCGCTTTTCTTGTTTCAACGAACCATACAATCTATTCAAGGCATTTACATAAGCTTGAGCAGAGGCGACAATAATGTCAGTATTGGCGGCATGACCGGAAAATACCCGACCTTCGTAGCGCAATCGAATGGTAACTTCACCGATCGCATCTATTCCTGCCGTTACTGATTGCACTGAAAACTCAATTAATTCATTAGGTACATTTATTACCCGATTAATTGCCTTATATACCGCATCTACTGGCCCTGTACCGATCGCTGCGTCGGTTAATTCTTTGCCTTCAGGAGTCCGCAATGTTACCGTTGCTGTAGGCGTAGAGCGATCGCCGCAGGAAACTTGTACAAGTTCTACGCGGAACATTTCGGGACTTGCTTGAATTTCGTCATTAGCGATCGCTTCTAAATCCCAATCAGAGATTTCTTTTTTCTTATCTGCTAAGTCTTTAAACTTCAAAAAGGCTTTATTTAGCTCGTCTTCTGGCAAATCGAAGCCTAATTCTTTTAGTCTACTGCGGAAAGCATTGCGCCCGGAATGTTTGCCTAAAACAATTTGATTGTCGGTAAGTCCAATCGATTCCGCGTCCATAATCTCATAGGTCAGCTTATTTTTGAGAATCCCATCTTGGTGAATCCCCGACTCGTGAGCAAAAGCATTTGCACCAACAATAGCTTTATTTGGCTGTACTAGCATTCCCGTCAAGTTGGAAACTAAACGAGAAGTTTTATAAATTTGGCGAGTGTCGATATTGGTTAGCGGTGCTTCCGATTGGGCGCTTCTACCTACAAAAGGGTTAAAATACTGTCGCCTTACGTGCAGCGCCATCACAACTTCTTCTAAGGCGGTATTTCCCGCGCGTTCCCCAATGCCGTTAATTGCACATTCTAGTTGCCTTGCACCATTTTTTACGGCTTCTAAAAAGTTGGCAACCCCTAAACCAATATCATTATGTCCGTGAACAGAAATAATTGCTTTGTCAATGTTGGAGACATTTTCTTTAATTCCCTTAATCAACTCGCCAAACTCGGTAGGAGTTGTATAGCCTACTGTATCTGGAATATTAATTGTTGTTGCCCCGGCGGCGATCGCTCTAGTCAATACTTGGTATAAATATTCTGGCTCGGTGCGCGTCGCATCCATTGTCGAAAATTCCACATCATCCATAAAGGATTTGGCATAAGCTACCATTTCCCCAGCAATGTCTAATACTTCGGCTCTAGTTTTTTTCAACTGATACTCTAAATGAATATCTGACGTTGATATAAATGTATGTATTCTACCTTTTGCTGCGGGTTTTAATGATTCGGCGGCGGCTTTAATATCATTTTTGATTGCTCTTGCTAGAGAACAAATTACTGGGCCATTTTCTGTTCCTACAGCTTCAGCAACTTTTTTTATTGCCTCAAAGTCTCCGGGACTTGCGTAAGCAAAACCTGCTTCAATTACATCTACCCCCAGTCTTGCTAATTGTTTAGCAATTAATAGCTTTTCATCTACATTTAGCGTTGCTCCAGGACATTGTTCGCCATCGCGCAATGTGGTGTCAAAGATAATTATTTGTTCTTGGTTCATTTCTTCCTACTCTCCTTAATTTATATTTTAGTTTTTATTTACAAGTCTAGCTTCTCTATATATTCGCGGATATCATTTAGGTCTATATATCGATCGGTAACATTACGTAATTCTCTAGCAATCATTCCTTCTGTTGATACCACTGTAATATGCGTACTTTTTGACCTTAATAATTCAATTGCCCTTTCAAAATCACCATCGCCGCTAAATAATACTACTCGGTCGTATTGCTCGACGGTATTAAACATATCTATAACGATTTCTATATCTAAGTTTGCTTTTTGCGAGTATCTCCCCGATGTATCGTCATAATATTCTTTAAGTATTTTTGTTCTTACTGTATATCCCAGACTAATCAAAGCGTCTCGAAAACCTCTTTGATCTTGAGCATCTTTTAAGCCTGTATACCAAAAAGCATTAATTAATTCTGTATTGAGCTTTTCTTTTCTTAAATATTCTAATACTCGCCTTGGATCGAAAAACCACCCATTTTTTTGTTGAGCATAAAACATATTATTGCCGTCTACAAAAATAGACAGCCGATTCATTAAACACGACATAAAAAATACACCTAATAATTTTATTAAAACTTAAGTTGAGCCGTTGATTATAGCAATATAAAGACAGAGATTTTTTATAAAAGTCTCAATCTATTTTTGATTAATTATTTACTAAATCGCCAAATTCCTTAAAAATAAAAATATATTTAATTGATAACTTATGTTAAGCACGGGCATAATATAATCAGCACTTTATCTAGAATTTACCAATAAATTGACTAAAATTACAGGTTTTGGCAACTTTTAACTATCCTCCCCGATCTTGGTATAGACGTTAAGGGCTAGGAAATCAAGGGGTTTGCTATAAATTAACATCTAGTAAGAATTGACGATCGCGCAAGTTATAGTTATTAATTAGCAACTAATAAGTAACTACACCAATCGCTCCAACTACCAACATAAAGGGAAGCGGTATCAATTCCCGCTAAATGTAAAGATAATAAATTAACGCAAGCAGTGACCCCAGAGCCACAATAAACAATAATTTCTTGCCCTTGCAAGTGTTGCCACTTTTTTTGTTGCTGTTCAGGAGAATACAAATAACCGTCACTATTAGAAACATCTTGCCAAGGATAATTCACAGCGCTGGGAATATGCCCAGCAATGGGATCTATAGGTTCTCTTTCGCCACGAAAGCGATCGCTCTCTCTAGAATCAATCAGTGTCACTTTTGGTAAATCCTTACGGGCTTTGACATCGGTTATATCTACCCGTAGCGATGGTTGCAATTGCCAAGTAAATTGTTTTGGCGTTTTTTGAGTAATAGCGTCGGTAACAGGTAATCCTAAGCTTTTCCAAGCTTTAAACCCTCCATCTAATACAGCAACGCGATCGTGTCCCAAATAGCGCAGCAGCCACCACAAACGAGCAGCAAAAGCAAAACTCGAATCATCGTAAGCGACAACGATTGTTTGAGCATCTATGCCTGCGGTGGATAACTTTTGTGCCAAAACTGCCAGATCGGGTAACGGATGCCTCCCACCATGCGCCTGCACGGGGCTAGAAAGATCCTTATTGAGGTCAAAATACTCCGCCTCCGGAATGTGGCTAAGATTGTACTGTTGCGCTCCCAATTGGGGGTCAGCAAGGGAAAAACGACAATCGGCGATCGCCACTTGCTCCTCGTTAATGTGTTCGTAAAGCCAGGTGGCAGAAACCACCGTTGGTGTATCCATAAAAAATTTAATATAGTTAACGGAATATTAGCTTTAGTTAAACTAAACAATTCTGACAATATTCTAAACTTGATACTCGGCGCTATGAGGACTTGGAACTTCTTTTTACCGCAATTAACCGCCGATAACTCCTACACCTTTTACTCTGAAGAATTTGAGGAGACATTTCACAGCCAGCAAGGAGCAAAAACTGAAGCAGAACAAAAGTTTATTGCTCCAAGTAAACTCAACATCAAAGCTCGTCAACCAGTAGTTAAGCTATTAGATATTTGTTATGGATTGGGGTACAACACGGCGGCGGCTTTAGCTCAAATTTGGACAGTTAACCCCTATTGCTTTGTAGAAATTATCGCTTTAGAGTCTAATGCTGATGTGCCAAAAAGTGCCATCGAGCGCGGTTTACTCGCTAGTTGGGAGCTAGAAATCCAACAGATTTTAACTCCCTTGGCTAACAACTACCAAGTTCAAACAACCAGAGGTCAGGGAACTTTATTAATTGGTGATGCTAGGCAGACTATTAAACTCATTCCACCCAGCTTTAGCGCCGATGCAATTTTTCTCGATCCGTTCTCACCACCTAAGTGTCCGCAGTTGTGGACTATTGAATTTATCTCTCTAGTTGCTAATTATTTACATCCAGAAGGCATACTTGCAACTTATTCTGCTGCTGCCGCCGTGAGAGCGGCATTGCAGGCGGCGGGGCTGTATATTGGGGCTGCAACTTCTGTAGGTAGGCGATCGCCTAGTACCATCGCTGCCAAGCACCAATTACCGCCCCTATCTACTATCGAGCAAGAACATTTGCTTACTCGGGCGGCAACGCCCTACCGCGACCCTTTTTTACAAGACTTGAGCGCCGTAATTTTGCACAGGCGGCAACAAGAACAACAAACTAGCCTGCTCGAACCTACTGCCCGTTGGCATCGGCGTACTCGCAAGAAACTTCATCAAAGATCCGTAATATGACGGTGTTGTTACTTAAATTTAATTGTTCATACTATTAAGTAAATTAACTTAATGAATTATAAATAAATTTTTTTGTTTTCCTAGAAATAAATCTAAGTCGCGATCGCTAACTTCAACCTCTTTGAGTTATGTTCCTGCTACATCTAAAAATATATTTATTAATTTCCGTAGTGGTATTTGTATATACGTAATAAAATATACATTAAAATAAAGTGGCAGTAACGAACAGTTTTCCATGTTAATACCGTATTAAAATTGAGAAAATAAATTTTTGCTATAAATCAATATTTTTATAAAATTCAATTTTAAAAAGCAATTTATAAACAGCTACTTGCGTTGACGGGACTTGTAAAGTAATGGTTTCTACTTATAAAACAAAAAAGACATTAGCCCCTGACATCGACCTAGCTCCAGCCAAAATATTAGTGGTAGACGACTATCCAGCTAATCGAATGACAGCAATGGCGCTTCTATCCTTAGAAGGGTACGAAGTTTCTGAAGCAGAAAGTGGCGCGGTAGCTTTAGAAAGGGTAATGAAAATTCAGCCAGACTTGATATTGCTAGACGTGATGATGCCTGAAATGGACGGGTTTGAAGTCTGCCAGCAACTCAAACAAGACGAACAAACTAGGCTAATTCCAGTAATTTTTATTACAGCATTAAACGACAAACAGTCAAGAATTCGTGGTATAGAAGCTGGGGGAGATGACTTTTTAACTAAACCCTTCGATCGCCCCGAACTATCGGCGCGGGTCAAATCTTTAATCCGCCAAAAACGCCTCAACGAAGACTTAGATCATACCGAGCAAGTGCTGTTTTCTATAGCTAGAGCCGTGGAAAGTCGCGATCCAAACACTGGAGATCATTGCGAACGCTTGGTAGGTTTGGGAGAAAGTTTTGGAAAATTTCTCAAATTGTCTCGTCCTCAAATGCGGAACTTGCAGTGGGGTGGTTATTTGCACGATATTGGCAAAGTTGGCATTCCTGACGCAGTGCTACTCAAGCAAGGAAAGCTCACCGCCGATGAATGGGAAATCATGAAGCAGCACGTTTTAATCGGTGAGAAAATTTGTCAGCCTTTACGGACGATGCGAGGGGTGATACCTATTATTCGCCATCATCACGAGCGTTGGGATGGATCGGGCTATCCTTATGGGTTAGTAGGCAATGAAATTCCTTACTTAGCTCAAGTATTTCAGACCATTGATATCTACGACGCACTAACAAGCGAGCGTCCTTACAAACGCGCCTTTATGCCCCAAGAAGCCTTAGAAATTCTCGCTCAAGAAAGAGATTTGGGGTGGCGTAGTCCTAAGTTGGTGGGGGAATTTACAGAATTTATTTGTACTTCAATTTCTACTTAAAAACTCGATAATTGCTGTAGGCGTTTGGCAAGCTATCATCTAGACTGACACCTGATAGCGAAAAAGTAAGAATGGTAGCAGTAGCAATTTTAGCGGCGGGACGCGGAACGCGAATGAAATCGAACTTACCCAAGGTTTTACACTCGTTGGGTGGGCGCAGCTTATTAGAAAGAGTACTGGAGAGTTTGCAGACAATTTCCCCACAAAGGCGAATGATAATTGTCGGCTATCAAGCCCAAGAAGTTAAAACAGCTTTACAGGAAAAACCTGCCGCTCGCATTTTGCCAACGGTAGAATTTATTGAACAGCAAAAACAATTGGGTACGGGTCATGCGGTTCAACAAGTAATTCCTCATTTAGCAGGTTTTACAGGAGATTTGCTGGTATTAAATGGCGATGTGCCGCTATTAAGACCAGAAACTATTAAACAGTTGTTACAGGCTCATCAAGAGCATCAAAACGCCGTAACAATTCTCACCGCTCAATTGCCAAACCCTCAAGGCTACGGGCGTGTATTTTGTAACGGACAAAATATTATTAAAGAAATTGTTGAAGATCGAGACTGTACCACCGCCCAAAAACAAAATCGCCGCATTAATGCTGGGGTTTATTGTTTTAATTGGTCAAAATTGATGGAAGTGCTGCCTCACTTGCAAGCCAATAACGATCAAAAAGAGTATTACATCACCGATGCTGTCAATCAGCTAGAACAAGCAATGGCGGTAGACGTAGAAGATTATCAAGAAATGCTCGGCATTAACGATCGCCAACAACTAGCCACCGCCTACGAGATTTTGCAACGACGAGTAAAATCAAAATGGATGGCGGCAGGGGTAACAATGATCGATCCCGATAGCATTACCATTGATGACACGGTAATTTTGCACCCAGACGTAATTATTGAACCCCAAACCCATTTGCGGGGAAATACAGAAATTAACTCTGGCTGTCGGCTGGGACCTGGAAGCTTAATTGAAAATAGTCATATTGGCGAAAACGTAACCGTGCTGTATTCGGTCGTTAGGAACAGCATCGTCCACGCTAATAGTCAAATTGGTCCCTACACTCATTTACGGACAGAGGTTGAAGTAGGCGCTGGCTGTCGGGTGGGAAATTTTGTGGAATTGAAAAAAACAAAATTAGGGAGTCACAATAATGTCGCTCATTTGTCTTATTTGGGAGACGCTACTTTAGGCGAAAAAGTTAATGTCGGTGCGGGGACAATTACAGCAAATTACGACGGCGTAAACAAGCATCCAACTAAAATCGGCGATCGCACAAAAACTGGAGCAAATAGCATTTTAGTTGCACCGTTAAATATTGGTAACGATGTTTACATTGCCGCCGGATCTACCGTTACCCAAGATGCGCCAGATGATTGCTTAATTATAGGGCGCAGTCGTCAGGTTATTAAGCGCGGTTGGCGGATGAAAACTAAGCCCAAAGATAACGAGTAAGTTATGCTTCCAGGCAACCCGTGAGCGTACCCTCGTCGCTTTCTAAAGTGTCGCCGATTTTTTCACCATCGTGGAAAGCTGCTAATAATACCTCGCTGGTTTTTCCCCAAGCGATCGCTCCTGTGGCATCAAGAGCGATCGCTCCTAAATCTCTTTGGTTTTTGTGGGCTTCAGCAAAAGTGCGCTTCATCGCTTCGGGCAACGACAATCCATCGGTTACGCGCACTACAATCCGGGCGGCCAAACATTCATCGATGATATCTTCGCCAATTCCCGTACAGCTAACGGCGGCGTGAATTGTGGCATAATTTCCCGCAGGCATCGCACTATCGCTAACTCGTCCAATCCGTTCAAAACCTTTGCCCCCGGTGGATGTTCCTACAGCTAAATTCCCTTGACTATCGAGGGCAACAACGCCAATCGTACCCCGCCCAGCATTTTCGACTAGCTCAGGTTCAGCAACGACTCCCGCCATTGTTTTTACAAAATTTTCTTGGCGCTCCTGCATCCATTCTTCAAGACGCAATTCTGTGAGCGGATTGTAAAGGGGTATTTGTAATTCTCGCAGCAGTTCGGCGGCTCCATAGTCGGATAACACGCGATCGGGAGAACTTTGTAAGTGATGGGCTAAGTCGATGGGATGTTGTACCCGCGATACGTTGATAGCGCCGCTAAAACGCTGACTTGTGCCGTCCATTAAGGCGGCGCTCATGCGAATTTGTCCGTCAGATTGCAGCACCGAACCCGTGCCTGCATTAAACCTCGGATCGTCTTCTAGTAGCTGACAACCCAACACGACTGCATCGCTGGCTTTAGCTCCCGACTTTAGCAGTGCATAAACTTCTTCGATAACTTGGCTAAGGCTGCGCCTAACTGATTCTATTCCTCCTTTGCCTTTGAGCGAACTTCCCGCACCACCATGAATAATTAACTTAGGCTGCACCTTTGAACTCCATCTGTTATTTACTTTCTCTAAGTAGACTTCACTATTGAAGCTAAAAAGTTAAAAAGTTAGGTTTTTAACTAGCTCTTGCCCACAAGCAAAATTGGTTTGCTTGTAGATATACTAAGTTGCGCCCTGACTGGAATTTTGTCCTCTACGACGGCGACAGCGTTCCGAGCAGTATTTCACATCATCCCAGCAATCTTCCCATTTTTTGCGCCAAGTAAAAGGACGCTGACATACAGGACAAATTTTAGTTGGTAAATCTGATTTAGAGCGTGGCATAGCAGTTTCAATCGTACATCTTCTTTAATTTTACAAATGTTTACGCAAGAACAAAAACTAGCATCGATTCGGATTGTTATCGTAGAACCTGCGGGCGATCGCAATATTGGGGCGATTTCTAGAGTGATGAAAAATTTTGGTTTGCAGCAGCTAATTTTAGTTAATCCCCAGTGCGATCCCCATTCGGAGGAGGCGCAACATATGGCGGTTCATGCCCAAGATGTTTTGGCGGCGGCGCAAATAGTAGAAACGCTACCAGAAGCTTTGCAGGGATGCGTTCGAGCGATCGCTACTACCGCTCGATGGCGCGAAATGCCTTTAGAACACCCACAGGCGGCTTTACCGTGGCTATTAGAAACACCTCTTGAGCAAGCTTCTGCCCTGATTTTTGGACCCGAATGCCGAGGATTAAGCAACCAAGAATTAAACTATGCTCAACGCTTTGTCCGCATTCCTACCAATCCCAATTATTCATCGCTAAACTTGGCTCAGGCGGTGGCTGTTTGCTGTTACGAACTTACGCAATCTGTTCCTTTTAACCATAGCGATCGCACAGCACCTCTTGACTATGCTGCCATTGATGAATTAGAAGGCTACTATCAGCACTTACAAGAAGTTTTGCTTACTATTGGCTATGTTTATCCTCACACTGCCGCTAGTCGGATGGAAAAATTTCGCCAAATTTTTAACCGCGCTCATCTTGACAAAAATGAGCTAAGTATGCTGAGGGGTATTTTGACTCAAATGCAGTGGGCATTGCAAAAAAAACCAGATAAGTTTTAATTTTGGCAGCCATAGAATTTTTGCTTAAAAATTCACCACCTAAACATTCAACCTCTAGTCTAAATTTAAGCAGTACGTTTTTAATCGTATTTGACGGTTCGTTGCTCTAGTTTTTTGTGGTATTAATTGAGCGTCTTTATTAATTAATCTTGAGTATTAGGTTATGAGGAGTTGAGTGTGGAACAGCCATTGGCAGGAAACAAGTCACTGGGATCGCAGTTTAAGATTAATTCTTCTTTAGAAAGTAGGAGTAAAAACTCCCAAAGTATCAGTCAAGATATTAAAATTCCTGATAAGAATGAAAATTTGCAGCCAATAGCCGTAAAGGATACCTCAAATCCTGAAGCAAAGCTAGGTAGGCAAACTAAGGTTGAGACATCAGCAATGAACGGCAAATCGCGATCGCGTCCAGTAAGACTACCTCCAAAGGCGGCGCTCAATCCCAAACGGGCAAATTTATCGCCTTCAACTATCCCTCAGCCCCAAGTAACCAAAGTCCCATCCTCAACTACTAATACTAAATCCTCAAAGCGCTCTGTAAAGCGCAAAAAACCCCAGGGATTATTAATGTATGCTTGGCGACTAATAATTTTGGGCGTAGGAACTTGTACGATCGCTGGAACTTTATTATCGATTCTAAATCCTGCCACCCGAATAAATCAGCAGGCTCAAGAAAAAACCCGCGAAACCGCCATCAGCGCCGCAGATAAAGTTATAGTCACACCTCCACAATTAAAGCTAAACCAAGAAATTATGCCCTTAAAAGCTGCCGTACAGCAATTAGGAGCAAAAAATAAAGGTCTAACTCCTGGAGCTTTTTTTGTCGATCTCGATACCAATAATTACTTAGATTGGAATGGCTCTTTACCTTTTTCAGCAGCAAGCACTATCAAGGTTCCCGTGCTTGTAGCATTTTTTCAAGATGTAGACGCGGGAAAAATTCGCTTAGATGAAAAGCTGACGGTCAAAAAAGAATTAGTTGGTAGCGGATCGGGAGCGATGCAGTATCAACCCCTAGGCACAAAGTTTACAGCTTTGACTACCGCCACTCAAATGATTGTAATCAGCGATAATACAGCAACTAATATGCTTATTGCCCGGATGGGGGGGATCGCGGCTTTAAATCAACGCTTTCAATCTTGGGGTTTAGAATCGACAAAAATTAACAACCTCTTGCCCGATTTGACGGGGACAAACATCACTAGCCCAAAGGATATGGGACAGTTGATGAGCTTGGTAGATCGAGGAGAATTGATGTCTCTAAGATCCCGCGATCGCTTATTGGAAATTATGCGCCGCACCAAAACTAGAACTTTACTACCCCAAGGCTTAGGAGAAGGCGCAATCATCGCTCACAAAACTGGCGACATTGGCTCAATGGTGGGAGACGTGGGTTTGGTAGATATGCCCAATGGTAAGCGCTATATTGCAGTGGCAATGGTTAAGCGCCCCCACAATGACAGTCGCGCTCAAGAATTGATCCGGCAAATTTCTCGCACGGCTTACCAGCAATTTACTAAGCCCCCTGCACTCAAGTAATGCCTAGTCCCAAACCTTTCATTACTACTAGCCCCCAGGGAGCGGTAGAAAGCGGTCAAAGTCCTAGGTAGACTTCTTGGGCCTCTCGCACCTCTTTTTGGTGGTCTATGGTCGTCCAGATAGTTTGCAACAACTCTTTCAAACCTTGGCGACTGACAGCAGAAATTAGAAAAATAGGATCTTGGCTCAAGAGTTTCAGTTTTTGGGTGATCGCCCTTGTAGTTTCTTCATCAATGGCATCGGCTTTATTAATTGCCACAATTTGCGGGCGAGCAGCGAGTCCGCGTCCGTAGGCGTGTAATTCGGCTTGAATTATTTGGTAGTCGGCAATCGGATCGCTTGCTGTACCATCAACTAAGTGCAGTAGTACGCGAGTGCGTTCGATATGACGCAAAAAATCGTAGCCTAAACCCGCTCCTTGATGAGCGCCAGCAATTAAACCAGGAATATCAGCAAATACTGTTCCGTCTCCGGTCGGCTTGCGAACTACTCCCAAATTCGGTACTAAGGTAGTAAAGGGATAGTCAGCTATTTTTGGTCGAGCGGAAGATAAAGCCGAAATTAGCGTAGATTTGCCAGCATTAGGTAAACCAATAATTCCTACTTCGGCTAAAAGCTTTAATTCTAAACTTAACAGCCGGGTTTCTCCGGGTAATCCTGGTAAGGCGTATTCGGGAGCGCGGTTGCTATTACTCAAAAAATGCTTGTTTCCCAAGCCGCCTTTGCCACCTTTAGCAACTTGCAAAGTTTGATTGGGTTGAGTCAAATCGCCGATTAATTCGCTCGTTTCGGCATTGTAAATTATCGTTCCACAGGGAACTTCGATGACTAAATCCTCTCCTGAAGCTCCGGTACAGTTATTTGGCCCGCCGCGATCGCCATCTTCGGCTTTAAAGCGATGCCTGTAGCGGAAATCTAGTAAAGTTTGTAAGTTTTCTACACTTTTGAAAATTACCGAACCACCATAACCGCCATTGCCTCCTGATGGACCTCCGGCGGGAACGTACTTTTCTCGACGAAAGCAAACCATGCCATCGCCGCCATTGCCTGCTTCAACTTCTATTTCGGCTCGATCGATAAATTGCATAATATTTTAGCTGTTAGCTAGTAGGTAGATAGGCACAAAATTTGTAGACTGCGGTTAAATACCGTTTCTACTACCTTTTCTCCTAAGCTCTTGTTATTTTATGCTAATGCCTAACAATAGTTTGAGATATCCTCATGACATTCATCGGCTAGGTACGATAGGGCGCGAAAGCGCAAACCAACCAGTTGCTCGTAAACCGGATTAATTTTGCACATCGGCGGAATATGTACGATTTTGCGACCAAATAAGTTCACATCTCGCTCGAAAGGACATTGTGCGGGGATCATTTTGCACAAAAACCGGGCGACTTTAGGATCGTGAATTTTTAGTTCGTCAAGCCAGTTGCGGATAGGGCGCAAGGCATGGTTATCAATCTGAGTAAATAAATAAAAGTTGGGGATCATGCCTTTTTCATTGTCATAAAGTGTACTTTGCAAGCTATTTAGGGCTGTTTCTGATAGTCCTAGTGCTTGGCAAAATTCATGCAAGAGATTAGCTTCACAAATGGAATATACACCATCAGCGATCGCTACCATTACGGCGGTGCGTAAAAAATTCTCGGCGGCGGTGCTGTCATCGCTTTTAAATGCTGCTGCAAGTTCGGCGCTGGTAATCGGCTCTATGGCATTTAGACTGCTACTGTCGTCGCCGTTCCATGTCAAAGCTGCGATTAATTTTTGCTCTTCAGCATCAAAGTTGCCGTCAGCCCAAGCAATTGTTAGCAGTCCGCGCAGCCAAGCTAAGGTTTGCTTGTTGGTACAGGGAGTCATCACACTTTTTATATTGCACGATTTTACAATTCGACGCATTGATTCTAACTCTAGTTTCATTGCTACTGACGTAAACTACGAAACCAAAAGGCTGATTTTTGATGAAGGTTTTGTAAAAATACGCTATTCAAATGTGTTTTTCTTATGTCGATTTTAGCTAAAGTTTTTGGTTGCTACTTGCAGCACGTGGGAGTGAAATCGCTACTGCTTAGGTGTGGATTCTTGATTGCTGGTGCTATCTGACCAACGCTAAATTTTATATGTACCTTGACAAAATTTCTACGGTAGCTTGTCCTGTTTTATACCAGCTAAATTCTTTGACTCTATTTAAGCCAAGTTGAGATAATTGCGATCGCGTTTCTGTACAAGTTGCAATTTTTTGCATAGCTTGGCAAATTTCTTCTGTGCTGTAAGGATTTATGAGTATAGCCGCCTCTCCCGCTACTTCGGGCAAAGATGAGAGCTTTGAGGTAATTACGGGAGTACCGCAAGCCATAGCCTCTAAAACGGGGAAGCCAAAGCCTTCCCACAAGCTAGGAAACACAAGAGCGATCGCTTTATTAATAACTATCGGCAATTGGCGATAAGAAACGTAGTCGAGAAATTTAACATAATTAGTTATTTCCAGTTTGTCTATTAGTCTTTGCAAAACCGGGGTGTAGCGCGCGTCGGCAGTGCCTGCTAGCCATAGTTGATATTTATGATAGTTTGGCAAGGCGGCAAAGGCTGTAATTAGTCGCTGCAAGTTTTTGTAGGGATCTTGCCGACCGATGTAAAGAAAGTAGTTAGATTTGGGTAAGTTAAGAAAACGAAAGTTGTTTTCGTCGTGGGCTAATAGTATGGGAGTAATTTTACGGGGATCGATGCTAAAAAAATGAGTAATATCTTTTGCTGTCGCTTTTGAGTTGCAGATAATATGTTGAGCGGATTTTAAAACTTGAGGAATATAATAGCGGCTATAAGCAGTCAAGGGAGACACTTTAGCAAAGCGCAAGGGAATAAGATCGTGGACAGTTACAATGTAGCGACAGTCTGTAAATAATGGTGCTTCGGGTATTGGGGAAAATAGTAAAGGCGATCGTATTTGCTTGGATATTTTAGGTAACTGCCTTTGAGTCCACAGCAAACGGCGTAAATGCCCTCTACTACCGTCTTCTGGAGTTAGATTTGCTGGTACTGGATAACAATCAAAATCATCTATTTTTTGCGAACTAAGCAATGTTGGTTGCAGTTTTTGAAGATGAAAAATTAAATTAGTGGCGTAGGTGCTTAAACCTGTGGGCTTAGTGCTAACGAATGATAAATTAACTAGCAATGTCTTTAAAAATTATGTCTATTAATTAACAAAATATTGACAATATTCATTCATAACATATAATTTCTATTTTTACTTAAAAAATTTTTATTAAATAGATAAGGTTGTAGCAATTTAATTTAGGGAGAAACTCATAGCATCTTGGCATTTTGCTTTTAAAACTGTAGACTCAAACAATCAGTTTGCTCGTTAATACTAAAGTTCTACCTTTTGAAATTATTAATTTTATTCAGAATTATTACGATTTATTGATCGAACCTCAAGAATATTCCCTTAGCTTAAGTAGAAGCATTTTAGCTGTCTAACTGTCATTTTTAATATTAAGCACTTTATTATAATTTTTTAAACTGATAACAAAATGTATACCTCCTCAGCAAGTTGCTTTCGGCAAGATTTAATTGTCACCTGTATTACAAACAATTCAACCAATCAATATTTAGTTAAAAACCCTACAAATGGCTCGTCTTTTGAGTTTGGGGAAGAAGAATATTTTTTATGCCAGTCTATCAATGGCACTTCAACACCCTCTCAGATTGTTGCCGCTTTTAAAAGTCGTTTTGACTTAGCAATTACCGAAGCAGACTTTCATGAATTTTTTGCTCAGATTCAAGAGTACGGGTTACTAGAAACTCCTAATATTTTTAGCACTGATAACACCTCTTTCCAAGACCCCTTAACAACTACAACAGATAAACCAAATATCAGCGACAGTCAAGAATTTGATAAGGCAACAAAACAAAAAACAAAAAATTATATTTGGGTTTTACCAAATGCCCCTAAAATATTTAATGTTTTAGCAGCCATCTCCCAGCAACTAAAACTCTTATTTCAGTTTTTAACATGGGCGTTAATTCCCAGTCTGATTATTGCTATATTTACTCTTACTAATAATCAAGAACTATTTTGGAGCGATATTCGCTACATTATGACAGGAGGCGTACCCTTTTTATTACATTTTTTATTAAATATTACGCTGATCGGCTTATTTGCTAAAACTGCTCAATGTGTTGTTTTTACTGCTTGTGGTGGAGAGGTTGAAAAGTTTGGTTTAACGCTAACATTAGGGTTCCATCCGCGTTTTTATGTAGACCGAACTGAGATGTTTCAGTTAACAAGACAAAAGCAACTTTGGACTTTTGCAACGCCTCTATTATTTCGCTTAGGAATAATGGCTGCTGGTGTATTAACTTGGCATTTTACTAGAGGAACGCAAACTGCTTTAGGAACTGGTGCTATTTTACTTGCTCATTCAGCCTTCTTTGAATTTTTGTTTGATAGTAGTCCGTTATTACCTACCGATGGTTATTACTTTCTAGTAACAGCTTTAAATTTACCGCCAAATTATATCAAGCGTGTATATAAAATGTGGGATATAATCTTGAGCGGTCGCCCACTACCAAAATCATTAGCCACGAAAGAAAAGCTAGTTCTAATATTAGTTGGTTTTTTATCTATAGTTTTTTGCTATGGGTTTTGTATTTTAATTATCTATCTATGGACTGACGGATTATCAGAGACATTTTCTAGAGTTTTTGGTAGAGGTACCGATGTATTATTTCTTGGTATTTTAACTGCTGTAGCTTTATATAGTCCTGTAAAAAATCTGTTCAAGAAGTGGCAATTCAACAAAAAGTTTGATTCAATTTCTACTGAGCAACCTGTAAATATTAGAAGCCGTAAATTTAAGCTAAAACACTGGAAAAAAACTCTTGGCTTTTTCCTGCTAGCGATTATATTATTATTACCTTATCCTTACCGCCCTGGTGGAAATATAGAATTACTACCACCAACTCAGCAAACTATTCAAGCTCAAGTTAATGGAAAAATTACCAAAGTCTTTTTTACGGGTGGAGATGGTCAATGGATAAAGCAAAATCATGTCATTGCCACTATGGAATCTGTGGACATCGAAAACGAAGTTCAAGTTCTCAAAGAATCAATTAAAAAACAGCAAGCTGACTTAGAATCCCAGCAGGCAAATTTAAATAAATTGATAGCAATTCCTCGTCCTGAAGATGTAGAATTAGCTAAACAAAAAATAGAAATCGCCAAACAACAAGTAGCAGTAGCTACTCAACAAATAGAAGTAGCTAAAGGACAAGTAATAACCGCTACTAATAAATCAGAATTTAGCGCTCGTGAAGCAGAGCGTTTTAAGTCTTTATATCGACAAGGTGCTTATTCTTTACAGCAGTACGAAAATTCAGAAAAACAAAATGAATTAGACCGTAATGAGATTGTAGAAAAACAGCAGACCGTAATAGAATTTCAACAAAACTTAGAAGTTAAAAAACAAAATATTATAGAAGCCCAAGCTAACTTAGCTGTAGTATTAAGCGGTTCTCATCCCCAAGATATTGCCGCTGCACGTAAGCACGTAGAAGTAGCAGAGGCAGAATTACAGCGTTTAAGGCAAGAGTTAAAATACAATGAAAGTCAAGTTAAGCGTACCACCTTATTAATGCCAATTGATGGACATTTAATTACTCCGTACTTACCTCAAAAAATAGGTACTTACCTTAAGCAAGGAGAAGCCTTCGCAGTAGCAGAAGATGACCGACATATTAGCGGTGAAATACAAGTTCCAGAGTACAGCACAGGGGATTTTATTTTAGGTAGAAAAGTCGAAATTAAACTTTTATCTTACTCAGATAAACCAATAATAGGAAAAGTAATTTCTATTCAACCTAATGCTGTTTCTGAATCTACAAGTAATCCAGAACGGGAGCGAGTTATAAATGTAATTGTCGATATTCCTAATACTGAGAAAAAATTTAAAGCAGGCATGACTGGATATGCCAAAATAGAGGGGAAAAACTTACCAGTAGTTGTAGCTTTTACTCGTCCTATTATCCGCTTTATTCAAGTTGAAGTTTGGTCATGGCTTCCTTAAATTAAATTCTAAGTTAGAGCTATTACAAAAATGTACGTAGATACCGAACTCATTATAAAAAGCTATTTGCTAGAACATCACGTTGAAACAGAATTTGCTGTTAATACAACAGGTGCGAGCTTAAGTCAAATCGATTTAACTGGTGTAAATTTAGCTGGTATTTGCCTGCAAAAAGCTTATTTAGCTACAGCGAAGTTATCAGAAGCAAATTTAAGTGAAGCGAACTTATCTCAGACTATTTTAAGCTGGGGAGACTTAAGCAAAGCAAATTTACGTGCTGCTAATCTTAGCGATGCGAATTTAGTAGAAGCAAATTTAAGTAAAGCTAATCTAGTAAAAGCAAATTTAAGTGGAGCTAATCTAGTAGAAGCAAATTTAAGTGGAGCCAACTTACAATCAGCAAGTCTTAAAGGAGCTTATTTGCAAAAAGCCAACCTGCAAAAAGCCAACTTAGCAGGAACGGACTTAAGAGGAGCAGAACTAGAAAGAGTAGAAATCAGTGGCGCATTCTACAACCAATCAACCCAGTTTCCCGTAGGATTTGACCCCCAAGCCAAAGGAGCCTACTTAATTGCTCCCCAAGCAAACCTCCAGAACTTAGACCTGCAAGACTTAGATTTAAGCCAGCTAGTAGAACTAGAAAGGGTAGAAATCAGTGGCGCATTCTACAACCAATCAACCCAGTTTCCCGTAGGATTTGACCCCCAAGCCAAAGGAGCCTACTTAATTGCTCCCCACAGCAACTTACACAAAGCCAACCTCCAAGGCGCAAACTTACACAAAGCCAACCTCCAAGGCGCAAACTTACACAAAGCCAACCTCCAAGGCGCAAACTTACACAAAGCCAACTTAAGTCAAGCCAACCTATTGCAAGCCGACTTACAAAAAGCTCAACTGCATCGTACCAATTTGACAGGAGCGCTCTACAACGAACAAACCCAACTGCCCGACAAGTTTGACATAACTAAAACTGGCGCTTACGCCATCACCGCTAACGCCCAACTATCGAACTATGACTTATCTCAACGAGATTTAAGCCATCTCAATTTACAAGGTGTCAACCTGACGGCGGCGAATTTAGCCGGTACAGATTTGCGTTACACCAACTTGAGAAAAGCCACCTTGACTACCGCCGACTTATCTGAAGGGAATTTACAGGGAGCAGACTTGAGAGCAGCTAATTTCAGCAATGCTACTTTACAAGCCGCAAACTTTAGCCAAGCGCTGTATAACTCCTCGACGGTGTTTCCTGAAGATTTTGACCCAAGTTGTAGCGGCGCTTATTTGATAGCATCCGCAGCAATATTATCCAATGCAACCTTGGCTAGTGCTGACTTGCGTGGTGTTAATTTGAGTCGTGCTAATTTATCTGGTGCTAATTTAAGTAAAGCTAATTTACGAGAAGCAAACTTAAGCAGAGCCAACTTAGTAGGAACGGACTTAAGAGGAGCAGAACTAGAAAGAGTAGAAATCAGTGGCGCATTCTACAACCAATCAACCCAGTTTCCCGTAGGATTTGACCCCCAAGCCAAAGGAGCCTACTTAATTGCTCCCCAAGCAAACCTCCAGAACTTAGACCTGCAAGACTTAGATTTAAGCCAGCTAGTAGAACTAGAAAGGGTAGAAATCAGTGGCGCATTCTACAACCAATCAACCCAGTTTCCCGTAGGATTTGACCCCCAAGCCAAAGGAGCCTACTTAATTGCTCCCCACAGCAACTTACACAAAGCCAACCTCCAAGGCGCAAACTTACACAAAGCCAACCTCCAAGGCGCAAACTTACACAAAGCCAACCTCCAAGGCGCAAACTTACACAAAGCCAACTTAAGTCAAGCCAACCTATTGCAAGCCGACTTACAAAAAGCTCAACTGCATCGTACCAATTTGACAGGAGCGCTCTACAACGAACAAACCCAACTGCCCGACAAGTTTGACATAACTAAAACTGGCGCTTACGCCATCACCGCTAACGCCCAACTATCGAACTATGACTTATCTCAACGAGATTTAAGCCATCTCAATTTACAAGGTGTCAACCTGACGGCGGCGAATTTAGCCGGTACAGATTTGCGTTACACCAACTTGAGAAAAGCCACCTTGACTACCGCCGACTTATCTGAAGGGAATTTACAGGGAGCAGACTTGAGAGCAGCTAATTTCAGCAATGCTACTTTACAAGCCGCAAACTTTAGCCAAGCGCTGTATAACTCCTCGACGGTGTTTCCTGAAGATTTTGACCCAAGTTGTAGCGGCGCTTATTTGATAGCATCCGCAGCAATATTATCCAATGCAACCTTGGCTAGTGCTGACTTGCGTGGTGTTAATTTGAGTCGTGCTAATTTATCTGGTGCTAATCTTCAATCTGCTTGTTTCCAATTTGCTAATTTATCTGGTGCTAATCTAACTGGAGCTATTTTAGTTGGGTCAAATTTAACAGGAGCAATTTTTAAAGGTGCAAATTTGACTAATGCAAACTTAACTAAAGCAGATTTGACAGGTGTAAACTTGAAGGAAGTAATTTTAAACCAAACAATCATGCCTAACGGTAGTGTACACAACTCCTAACTAAAAAGATTTATGAATGAACAAACAAATGAGGCGTTATTTAACTTCTCAATAGAAAATGAAGCCGTTGGTCAGAACTTGCAAAATCAATTGCCCAAGGAAACCGAATTAAATGTTCCTAAAATTGATGATGAGCCTGAAAGCTTACGAGGTACATTAATTGATTTTCTTGACCATATCCAAGGAGGTTTTCAATCGCCAGCAGAACCAATTAAATCGTCAAGTTCTATTGAGGAAATACAAGAGCAACAAGCACAACTTAAGTACCGCCGTGCTTGGCTGCAAGCAATACTTAATGAAACTGATAGAGAACTTGGGATAATTGCCCAAATAATTGACTCTGAACAATAGGTAAGAATCAAACTTTAGCTCTAAACTAAACTAACAAAGATAATAAAGTAGTTAGTTTAACTACTTTATTGAATCTAGATATATTTTACTGTTGCCTAAATTATGAAACCTTTAATAAAATCTAGTTTTTATTCAAATAATGAATGCTTTGAGCAGGAAAAAATTATTCTATGTCATCAGATGTGGAATTTTGGTGGATTTACAACAGATTTAGAAAATCACAATGACTATATCTGTAAAGAGGTAGGTGGAAAATCAATAGTTATTCAAAATTTTCATGGAAAACTAAAAGCTTTTCATAATGTTTGCTCTCACCGTTTTAGCCGAATTCATACTAACAATCAAGGCAATGGTGCTTTGCAATGTCCTTATCATGCTTGGCTATACAATAGTGATGGTATACCTATAGGCATACCTCATCAGCATGAATTTAATGAAATGTCGGATACACTTAAAAAATCGTTGAAATTAGAAAGATGGTTGGTAGAAAGATGTGGTGTATTTATTTTTATTAAAAAAATTGATGATGGTATAAGTCTTAAAGATCATTTAGGTGAGATTTACGAACAGCTATTAGACTTCTCGATGGCAATTGGCAGGCAAGTAGAGCGTTATCAAACAATAATTAATGCTAACTGGAAAATTGTTGTAGAAAATTCTTTAGAAAGCTACCATATTTGGTCAGTGCATCCAAACTCTTTAGGAAAGTTTGGTGCTGTTGAAGGAGATTACTTTTTGTACGGGCTTCATTCTATTTATAAAAGTAATCCCAAAAAAATAGATAAAAAATGGGAAAAGTTTTTAGGAAGTGTAGGTAATCGCAGCTTGAAAGTAAATGGTTATCAGCATTACTTAGTTTTTCCAATGCTGACTTTAGCGACATTTTCAGGAATGTCTTTGACTGTTCATGTTATCAATCCATTAAATTCGACTACAACTGAAGTTACTAACTATACCTTTATGGGTAAGTTAAATGACGAAAGACTAGAAGAAACTTTATTTAATATGAATAGTCAATCTACCGCAGATTTAACGCGCGTAGCTTGGGAAGAAGATAAACCTATTTGCGAACAAGTACAGTTGGGAATATCGGAAGTAGAAGAAAAAACCGGAATTTTTAGTCGAGAAGAACAGCGAGTGTATGGATTTCACAAAGCTTATGTTCAATTTATGAGTGAATATGTACGCGCCTAAATCAACATCTCTTAAAGTAGCGATCGCCAATGATATTACCTTAATAGATCGAGAACGCGATCGCCAATTGCCACTGAAAATTTACTATCCCCAAGCTGTAGGCGTATTTCCTACAATTATTTTTTCTCATGGTGCAGGGGGTTCAAAAGAAGCTTTCACCTCTTTAAGTACCTTTTTGGCAAGTTGTGGATATATTTGCATTCATCCTACACATTACGGTCATAATGTCAACAATTTGTTGGCAAGTGGGATGCAAGAAGTCAAAAAATACGTCTACGATCCCCAAGTTTGGCAAGTTCGTCCGCTAGATATAACTTTCATCATTAATTCTTTTGCTCAATTACAGCAACAAATTCCAGTGCTGCAAGGAAAAATGGATAGTTCGCGTTTAGGGATATCAGGTCACTCTTTTGGAGCCTATGTAACTATGCTTTTAGCAGGCGCAACCGTAGATACACCTTGGCAGCAAAATGTTAGTTACAGCGAAGTCCGCGCCTCCGCATTTTTAGCAATATCGCCGCAAGGAACGGGACAATTTGGCTTAAATCCCCGCTCTTGGCAAGGTGTAAAGTCTCCTGTACTCACTATTAGCGGATCTAGAGATCGAGGCTGGGAAAAACAGCCTCCAGCATGGCGCTTAGAGGCGTTTCGTTGTCTACCTCCTGGCAATAAGTATCATTTATTGATTGCTGGTGCTAATCATTTTTCTTATGGCGATCGCCAAGATGCGGATTTAATGTTTCGTCGGTTGACAAATCAAAGATACCCAGAGGCTTCGCCGCAATCAGATTTACTTAAACAAAAGCGAATTAGCAATTATATTCAAACTATTAGCGTTGCCTTTTGGGATGCTTATTTTAAACAAGTAACGGCTGCTAAAGAATTTTTGTTATCTAACTATATTCAAGCTTCTAGTCAGGGAGAAGCTACGGTTTTTAGCAAGTAAAATAGTCAGCCACGATCGGGTTGCTATTTGTAACCTAGTTGCTGCGCTAACTCTGCTACTGCTGGTAAAAAGCCGCCGCCATCTGAGCGCCAAGGTAAAGCTCCTTCCAGGGTACTGTAGCTTACAGTTCTTTGTTTGAATACTGGCGAACCTAAAAAGTTTGGATCGTTACCTAAATGAGCGCCATAAGGACCAAAACAAGCATAGGGAGAATCTTCAGGATGTAACATGGCATTCATTGCTGAATCGCTCCAAGCCAAGCCAAGCCATTGACAAATATTTTCAAAATGCAAACGTGGCTCATTTAAGATATCTTCTCCTCGTAAAAACATCTGCCTTTCTGGCGGAATAATTTGAAGAAAATCTCTAATTCTTTGTTGCATTCTGTACCATAAATATTGAAAATCAATAGTAGCTGGACTCGTTGAATTGTCAATACAATTAATTAAAAGAGGACTGATAGAACGCGTAGCCCCAACTAAAGATTTTTGTTGTTCTTTTTGTAACCTAATTTGTGGTACGAGCTTCATTAAAGATTCACCTTGAGGCTTGGGATGGCGAACCAAATGAAGATAATAAGCCCCAGGAAATGCTTGATGAATTCGCTTTAAGCTTTGAGTATCTAAAGCGTAAGCAGGACTTTTATCAATAATTCTTAAAGGTGCAACTTTGTGACAAATCTCTTGATAAACTTCTCCTGTAGTATAATGAATACGATTTAACATCCACCGCCGAGCCATAGCAATAGATAATATAGTTTGTTCGCCAGCATATAATTGGCTAACTGTACGTAGTAAACCATGAGATTTTTTTGGTTGCTCTTTGAGTTGTTGCAACCATTGCTCCATATTATCGGCGGAAAACAAACTTAATTCTGGTACGCCATAAATCTCAGGATGCTGGCCTAGCATAGCGCAAAGTAGCGAAGTGAAGGAGCGGGGAGAAGCAAGAATAAAAATAGGTTGAGGTGACATAAAAATTTAATTAGCTAAATGAAATTAGATGTAGAACGCGATCGCACTTTCAATAAATAAATGTACTTTTTGTCCTATTGTTTGCCTTTAAATTATGACTACTTTACCAAGACAGCGCCCCTTTGAGCCAGCACCAAATCCAGGTTTAAAATTTGCTGATTTTTCTCAAATAAGTGAGAACGGCTTTGGAGATGGTCATAATAGCTATGCCCATTCTATGGCTTGGTTTAAAGAGCGTTTATATGCAGGTACTACCCGTTCTAACTTATGTTTGCTTAAGCTGCAAAAGTTTGTAGGAGAATGGAATTTAGCTGCTTGGCCTGTAGAATGCCCCAACGATCTGGAAGGATTTTATCAACTAGACAGACGAAGTCAAATCTGGCGCTACGATCCTACAGGGAAAAATTGGCAGCAAGTTTCCCAATCGCCAATGGTAATGGGGAGCGCCGGAGAATTAGTGCCAAGAGATATGGGTTATCGGGCAATGGCAGTGTTTCAAGGAGAATCTGACCCCGAACCTGCCTTGTATGTAGCTACTATGGCTCCTGGGCGCGCGCCGGGCCCTGTAATTTTGCGATCGCTTGATGGCGAAAATTTTAACGTTGTCTCTGACTACGGCATTCTTGGCTTACCTATCACTAGCACTAGGCTACTGGTTCCTTTTAAAGGGCGATTATTTACTTCTCCAACTAGCACCAGAGGCGGTCAGCCCAATATATCAGGAGTTCCGGTAGTTTATGAAAGCCGCGATCCAGCTTCGGGTCAATGGCAAGCTGCAAGTATTGGCGGGTTTGGAGATGCAGGAAATGAAGGGGTATTTACACTTTGTGCTTTTAACGATGCGCTGTATGCAGGTACTCTAAATTGTCAAGGCTTCCAAGTTTGGCGCAGCGATTGTCAGGGAAATCCTCCCTATCACTGGACAAAAGTTGTTGATAAAGGAGCGGGACGCGGAGCGCTAAATCAAATTGCTTTAAGTATGAAGGTGTTTAATAACGCCCTGTATGTAGGAACGGGTATTCAAAACGGCGGTCATGATATTGCCAATCGCATTGGTCCGGCGGCGGGAGAATTGATTAGAATTTTTCCAGACCATTCTTGGGAAATAGCTGTAGGAACGACTAGAAATACTCCCGAAGGAAAAAAGCGCAGCCTTAGTGGGTTTGCTCCTGGATTTGGTAACTTTTTTAATGGCTATTTTTGGTGCATGGAAACGCACCAAGGTTGGTTGTATTTGGGTACTTGTAACATTACAAGTTTGATGTTGAGTTGGTGTACTTTTGACCAAAATCAAAATGGCAAGCTGCGTCGATTAGTAGAAGAAGTTGGCATTGATAATATTGTTAAATATCAAAGCGGGTTTGAATTGTGGCGCAGCCGAGATGGAGAAAATTGGTTGCCTGTAGATCGTCAAGGCTTTAGCAATTCTTACAATATTGGCATCAGAAATATTGTTTCGACCGACTACGGATTATTTATTGGCACTACTAACCCTTTTGGACCCAGAGTAGCAGTCAAAGAAAACGATCGATGGGTTTATACCGATAATCCCAAAGGTGGCTTAGAGGTTTGGTTGGGTTCGGTATAAACCTAAGTTTGACTCCAAGCTAATAACTTGGAGTCAAGACTTTTTTATAAACAATTTTGCCTGTAATGTCGTGAATGTTGGCGGTAAAACTAGCTGTTTGGGCATCAATATCAATAGATCCAAAAAACTGATTATTGGGCGGTGGTAAATTGGGTTCGCTAGGAACGATAGTAAATTCATACTTAGCACCAAAGCTAGAATCTAGCGGTAAATTACCTGCAGGGCCAAAAGCGCCAGCATGAATCGGGCCAATGACAAATTCCCAAAACGGTTCAAAATCTTGAAACGTACCGCGACTCGGTTCGTAGGAAATGGCGGCGGGGAAATGCACGTCGGCAGTAATCCAAACTACATTTTTGATATTGTCGTCTTTGATAAATTTGAGCAAATCGGCAAGTTGGGCTTCTCGACCTAGTACCCGGCTGTCGTTTTGACTCCAAGCATCGTAATCGCCAGCGCTACCAGTAATAATTGATAGTGGAACGTCGGAAGCAATAACTTTCCAAGTTGCCTTTGAAGCTTTTAATCTTTGTTTAATCCACTGTAATTGTTCTGGACCGAGCATTTCTAAGCTAGGTTCAGTATTTTTATCGTTATCGCCGCGAAACGATCGCTCATCTAGCAAAAATAACTCTAAATGCCTGCCGTAGTTATAGTTGCGGTAAATTTCTTCGCCACGAATGGGGTTGTATTCAAAAAATGCTTGTTTAGCGCGTTGGGCGAGAGTGCTGGCAGCGATGCCATTGTAAGGAGAAGCAGTTAAAATTTCATTGGGATACCAGTTATTGGTGACTTCGTGGTCGTCCCACTGGACGTAAATCGGCGTTTCGGCAAGAAAACGAGCAAATTTTTCATCGCCTAAGTTGTATTTCCAGTTTTCTCGAAATTCATCTAAAGTTATGGCTACAAAGTCTTTGGCGGGTTCGTTCACCCAAGTTCCACCACCGACACTAGCAGGAATTTCTTTCGTGGGGGGAATAGCATTATCGGCGTAAATCATATCGCCTGAAAACAAAGCAAAATCCGGGCGCAGTTTCCGCATTACGTCAAAAATGACATAGCCGCCGCTAATTTCTTCGCCATCACTAGCAGTAATTGTTAAGTTGGGATTGCGCCCCCAACCTTGTCCTGCCATATCTGCCGCCCACACAAAGCGGATAGGACGGGCTTGGAAGCTGGCGGGGGCGGTACGAAAGCGACCAATTAAGCCTTGGAGCGAATTATTAAACTGAGTTCTTAACCCTCTTACAAAGCGAACTTGGTAGTAATAAGTTGTATTGGGACGCAAATTAGTTAATTCTACAGAGCCAGTATAGTCGGTTTCAGCGCTAACTCTTGCACCGACAACGCTATCAACACGCCCCCGGAGGTTAGGGGAAGTGGAATAATCTACAATTAAACGAGAATTGCGATCGCCACGCCCCCAAATTATGGCGCTATTTGCTGTTACATCCCCAGATTGAATACTAATATTGCTAGTTACTGCTTGGGCTGCTTGAGGAAGCAACAATTTGTGAGTGAGAATCACACCAGTGCTGGTAGCGCTGAATGTTAGAAATGATCGCCTTGTTAGTTTGCCAGGAGGCATAAGCAAGAACCTTGATAAGTTTTGCCGTTAGTTTAAAGTCTGGTGGTAAACTCCTGATAAAGCCCTGGTTAAAACACGAAATGCGATCGCACTTTGTAAATCTAAATCAGGTAGACAAATGCCGATAGAAAATATTGCTGATCTTATTATGAGTATCAGCCTTTAACACATTGTTTTTGCGCCTTTTGAATTTTTTGCTGTAAACGCTCTGGTACGCCTAATTGAGCATTAGCATACAACCGCTCAAATTCTTGCTGATAATGGGCTGCAACTGTGGGGCTATGAATAACTAATAAAGTCTCATCATTGCTAGTATTGGCTGCTTCCGACCAATTGTGAGAGCCAGTAATTACCATATTTTTATCTATAACTGCAAATTTGTGATGCAATAAATCGCCTTTAAATAATTGGGGTACGCCTACTGTTGTAATTGGACTAGACCAAGGATGATTATTTGCTTCTACTTTACACTTGTTACTAAGACTAACTCCCATCATGTCTAACGCTTCGCTGTAAGAGCGATAAATAAAATCTGGCTCAATCACGGCGCGAATTTGGACATTATGAATACTTTGTTGTTCTAAAGTATTGGCAATATTTTGATCGGAAAATACAAATAAAGCCAGGTCTACCGATTGGCTAGATTTACTCAGAGTTTTAGCAATTAAACCATTGGTGCTTTGACTCCAATGGGAAGTTGGTGAAGTTGGCGAAAACTGCACGTCAATAGTTGTATTACCGACTTGGACTTGTTGGGGGAGACGATAAGGCTTTTTTACCCCAAAAGCGCGATCGCTATTCCACATTAAGTTAAATTCTTGAGTAAATATCGCTGCTAATTTGGGGCTATCTATTTGGACTAAATTGTTTGCATTACCCGTACTTTGGGGATTAGTAATGTCTCCATGTATATCACTACTGGTAAAATTAGCAGAAGTAACAATTACCGTGCGATCGTCCACAATTATAAATTTGTGGTGCATCAAATCGCTACCCTTTGAACCATCCGCCGTATCATCAATTACAGGCACTTGGGCATTGCTCAAAATCAACACTGCATCCCCTTGTTGGATTTCCTCAGCACTGAGTTGACCGTCTTGATTGCGATCGCTTAATTTTCGTAATTCGTTATATTTTGCGGTTTCCCGTGCGGTTTTTCCGGCTTTAGCTGCTTCCAAAGAATAATTGTAAGTATTTTCTAAAATTACCCGAACTTTTACCCCAGCTTTTTGTCTTTCTACCAGCGCATGGGCAATTTTAGGCAAACGTAACTCTTGCACTGCAACATCCACGCTAGATTTGCTTGCAGAAATTGCGGCAATAATTTTTTGTTCTAAATCATCTCCATTTCTTTGCTGTTGTTGCAAGTCTTGATATTGAGAAGACTCGGTATGATTAAAATACACCTGTACCAAAGGATCTTGAGGTAAAGGACGCGGATTTTGTTGGGAATGTACCCCAAGACATCCCGTGAGGAAGCAAGAAAAAAATGTATAACAAAAATGCTGTCTAAAATTCATAGAATTGATTTAGCAGATAAAACTATAGTTCCCCAAAAACTCCTCGCACTTACCAAAACTGCTAATTTTCCTAGCTGCGCTTTAAAGTAGATAAGGAAACACAATTTCTTCAAAGCCAATGCAAACAGATAACTCATGCAAATTTATCTAGACTACAGCGCTACAACTCCACCACGAACGGAAGCTAACGAGGCGATGCAATTAGTTTGTACTTCTTTGTGGGGGAATCCTTCTAGCTTGCATGAGTGGGGAGGACGGGCAGCAACAGTATTAGAAAAAGCTAGGATGCAAGTAGCTTCCTTATTAAATGCCGCAAATTCTGAATCAATTATTTTTACCTCCGGCGGTACAGAAGCGGATAATTTAGCAATTATGGGTGTTGCACGTAACTATGCGACACCCCAACACCTAATTATTTCTAGGGTGGAACATTCCGCCGTTACCGAACCCGCCAAACTATTGCAACAATGGGGTTGGGATGTTACTTATTTACCTGTAGATGCTTCTACTGGGCGAATTAATCCAATAGAATTACAAGCGGCTTTGCAACCAAATACTGTATTAGTCTCGATTATCTACGGACAAAGCGAAGTTGGGACAATTCAACCGATTGAAAAATTGGGAAATATTGCCCGAAATCACGGTGCTTTATTTCATACGGATGCTGTACAAGTGGCGGGACGTTTGCTTTTAGACGTGCAAAAACTACCCGTAGACTTGCTTTCTCTTTCTAGCCACAAAATTTATGGTTCCCAGGGTGCGGGGGCGCTCTATGTTCGTCCGGGGGTGCAATTAGTGCCTTTATTGTGTGGTGGGGGACAAGAATTAAAGTTGCGATCGGGAACTCAAGCATTACCTGCGATCGCCTCTTTTGGTGTCGCCGCCGAGTTAGCAGCTAAAGAAATGCCTACAGAAACCGCTCGTTTGATTAGTTTGCGCGAACAATTATTTGACGCTTTAGCAGATACCCCTAGTTTAATTCCTACAGGCGATCGCATTTATCGTTTGCCTCATCATGTTAGTTTTTATTTGGCTATGGCAGACGGCGAAAATATTACCGGGAAAACTATTGTCCGTCAGCTAAATTTAGCCGGAATCGCTATTAGTGCGGGGGCGGCTTGTCATAGTGGTAAACTTTCCCCTAGTCCCGTACTTTTGGCAATGGGTTTTTCGGAAACTGTAGCTAGATCCGGCATTCGTTTAACTTTGGGGCGCGAAACTACCGCCAGGGATATTGATTGGACGGCGATGGTACTAAAACACGTATTACAACGCTTGAACCCAGTAAAATTTGCTGTAAGTTATTAATTTTAAAAATGTCAGAACTACCTAAAACCCTCGGTGAAGCAGTTTCTCAAGCCCGCAAGGCTACCCAAAATGCGATTTTAGATGGCAACAATCGGTTGCAAGTAGAGATTTTATTGCCCGAACTCAATCCGATGCCTTTAGCAGAACGTTTTTTGAGTTTAGAGTCAGGTGATAGTCATAATTTTAATAAAATATTTTTTCCCGATGCTGGTGCGGCGGCTTTGGCTCGTCGTGATTGGGGAGAAGTTGCTTTTGAGCTATTAGATATTAGTACCAAAAGAGTGTCGGTAGAGGAGCAAATACTACCCGAAGATGAGGCGATTTTATGTATTGCGCCTACTGCTCAAGAAGTTTTGCAGATAGAAAAGTTGTGTAATGCTATGGGGGAACGCCCGGTTGTTTTACTCAATCCTCGGCTGGAAGATGTTTCTATAGTGGGGATTGGTTACGCAGGTAGACAGTTGCGCGATCGCTTTTTGAAAAATATTCAATCTTGTTACTATTTACGTCCTTTAGAAGAAGGTACTTTATTTCGCTGCTATCCGGGATTATGGCAAGTTTGGCGCGAAACTCCTGATGGCTACGAGCTAATTAAGGAATTGCCCAATAAACCTGTAGGCGACGATCTCGATCTCATTTTTGCAGGGGCAACTGTTACTCAATCGGAGGATACGCCTAAGCCTAAAAAGTTGAGTATTTTTGCTGGTATGCAAAGGTTTATGAAAGCTCTAAGCCGTTGAGAAATTTTTGTGTTGTGGAGTTTTCTAGTGAAGAAAAACCAAGATATGGGGGGCAGACCCCCCATTGGGGGACGAGTTGCCTCCCCCAAACCCCTGCAAAAGGGTCTGATCTTTGTGTACGGGAGTTTTTGGCAAGTAGATCCTCTTGTCTGTGGTGACAACTTGATTAAACAAAGTTTTCTTGTTGACTCAAAAATTAGTTATTGGTACGAAGGCTTTTGTCCTCAAGGTGGCGAATTGCTCAGATTGCCACGCAACCAAGTAGTAGAAACCATTGCTGGTGAACTAATGCAACACCTGGCTAGTAATGAACTTTATTCCCGTAAGGGGAAAATGTATGGCGTACTTTTGGGCGAAACTAAGTCAGGGCAACAGCAGGTAATTAAGGCTTTTTCTGGGCTTTTAAATGGTAACGGTACGGTGGAGGGCTGGGTTCCTCCTATTCTAAAATGCGATCGCACTGCTTTAAACGAAGCTTGTACTCTGGCTAAATTAGAGTCAATAAAGCAAGAATTGATTGCTCTACAGAACATCCCCGCACAACAGCAGTACGATTTGTTGGCGCAAGAATTTGAAAGGCGATCGCGCGAACTTACTTTACTGCACGTTCAACGCCAGCAAAATCGGCAACAGCAACGCCAAAGGCTCTATCGCGATGATGCAGCGCTAGAACAATTAAACGAACAAAGCCGCCGCGATGGTATCGAGCGCAAACTGTTTAAACGCGAACGAGATGCCACCCTAAAGCCGCTCAAAGCTCAAATCGAGATTTTTGATTCCCGGAGGCGCGAACTAAAACGACAGCGCAAAGCCATATCTTGTCAGCTTCAAGCCCAGATGCACGAAAACTTTTGGTTAACTAATTTTGCTGGGGAATCTTTACCGCTAACTGATTTAATACCCGCAGGTATCCCGACGGGAACCGGAGAATGTTGTGCGCCTAAATTACTCCACTATGCTGCAACTATTGGTTTAAAACCACTAGCGATCGCCGAGTTTTGGTGGGGTAGTTCCTCCGCAGATAAAGTACAAGGGCAATTCTACGGTGCTTGCACGGAGCGCTGTCAGCCATTAATGGGCTTTTTATTATCAGGCTTGCGATCGCAAGCTGTAGTTTTAAATCCTACGCCGCTAACTATTTTGTATGAGGATGATTGGTTAATTGCAGTTAATAAGCCGCCAAAGTTGCTATCTGTACCTGGACGTTATAGCACCTCACAAGATAGTGTTGCTGGGCGTTTGAGACTGGCTACGGTGCATAGATTAGACTATGAAACATCGGGTATTCTTTTACTAGCACGCGATCGCCTAACTCATCGCCATCTGAGCCTACAATTTCAACAACGAAAAGTCCGTAAGGTTTACGAAGCAATCCTTGCAGGGGTTGTAAATAATGCTAGTGGGATAATTAATTTGCCACTTTGGGGAGATCCAAATAATCGCCCCTATCAAAAAGTTGACGAACAAAAAGGTAAGCCAAGCATAACTCAATACAAAACTCTAGCTACTAATAACGGTTGTAGTCGGATGGAGTTTTTACCCCTAACTGGGCGCAGCCATCAACTCCGCGTCCATTCTGCGGATAGGCAAGGTTTGGGCATACCAATATTAGGCGATGTATTATATGGTTGCAATGCTAAGGTAAACCGCTTGCATTTACACGCTAGAGAGCTATGTTTTAAGCATCCCCAATCAAAAGAGATGATTTGTTTGCAAACTGAAACTCCCTTTTAGTCGGCAATGGATGTAACGGCTTTATTTCTGCCAAACACTAACAAAATACCTAGTACGATCGCACTTGCTACGGCGGTAGTCAAGATTGTTGGATTATCTAAATGACGAATTGCGATCGCTACATACGCCCAAATAAATACACAGGTAAAAGCTATATCTGCTCTTTGAATTGCAACGGTTGCGGCGATCGCAGTAGCTACTACTAACATTATCGCCGTTCAGTAAGTGCTATTAATTCCCCCAGGGATAATTCGTTGCTTAAAGAAATATTAGAATGACTGAGGAGAACGAGTTGGAGAAAAGAAATGGGGGCAAACTTAATCACTTCACTCCAGGAGATTAGAGATTTCCGAGCATCTCAAGGG
>JAHHGY010000037.1 GCA_019359635.1 Chroococcus sp. CMT-3BRIN-NPC107 | reverse complement strand
ATTGGTCAGATTTAGCGCTCAGTTTGATACGTCTTAAGCCTGCTAAATTACCTCATTTTCAACGCGGTCTACGAGCTATGCAGCTTATCCTGTCTACTGTTTAGTTCCTTTGTCACCCCGTCAGATTTACAAATAAGAAAAAGTAAATTTTTATAAGTATTGTGCTACATAACAAAAAGCGCCAGAATGTTCTAGCGCTCTTGACAAAATTTAATTGTTGTGGTTGTCAAGTTAATGCTTCCGCACCACCCACAACTTCTAGAATTTCTTGAGTAATCGCGGCTTGACGGGCTTTGTTGTAAGTCAACGATAGAGTACCAATTAGTTCTTTGGCGTTGTCGCTGGCGCTATTCATCGCGGTCATCCGGGCGGCTAGTTCGCTGGCTGCCGATTCCTGCAATGCTCGTAGTAGCTGGTTATTTAAGTACAACGGCAACAAAGCATCGAGAATTTGAACCGGATCTTGCTCAAACAACATATCGCGGGGAAAAGGACGAGCTTCGGTAGTAACTCTTTGTCTTTCTACCTCAAACTCACCGCCGCGAGTTGTCAATCTAAAGATTTCATCGTCCGCCGCTTCTAATCCCTGGGGATCTAAGGGTAGCAAAGTTTGAACTACTGGGCGAGAGCTAATTAATGAAACGAATTTAGTGTAAACCAATTCAATTCTATCTACACTCTCAGATAAGAATAGTGACAGCAGTTGATCGGCAATATTTGACGCTTCGGCGGCGGTAGGAATCTGCTCTAAGCCCGTATAAACGCCTTCAATAGGCTGAGTGCGGCGTTGGAAGTATTGAGAAGCTTTACGACCAACCATGATGAACTTATAGTTCCGTCCTTCGGCTTTGAGTTCCTTGGCGCGATTTTCTGCTCGACGAATGATATTGCTATTGTAGCCGCCACATAAACCGCGATCGCCGGAAATCACTAATAAGCCAACCGTTTCTACTGGACGCTGCTTAAAAAGCGGCAAATCTGCTTCTTCAAACTTTAAACGAGTTTGTAAACCAAACAATACTTGTGCCAAGCGATCGGCAAAGGGACGAGTTGCAATTACTTGTTGTTGCGCCCTCCGCACCTTAGCCGCCGCTACTAGGCGCATGGCTTCGGTGATTTTTTTGGTGTTTTTGACGGAATTAATGCGATCGCGAATTGCTTTGAGATTAGCCATATTTTTATTACCTCTAATAGCAAGTTAGCGATTAGCTATTCTAACCACTAACTTACTAACAGCTTTATACCGATGCCATGAAGGTTTGCTTGTACTCATTTAGGGCTTCTTTGAGAAGCTTTTCGGCTTCATCGCCTAACTTTTTCTCACTGCGGATTAATTCGCCGTACTGAGTTTTGCTGCTCTTGAGATACTCCCGCACTCCTTGAGTGTAAGCAGATACTTTGTCTACGGGGATGTCATCTAAATAGCCATTAATTCCCGCGTACAAAATTGCTACTTGGTCGCCGACTGATAGAGGCGAGTATTGAGGCTGCTTGAGTAATTCCTGCAAGCGTTTACCCCGTGCTAGTTGATTTTGGGTTGCTTGGTCTAAGTCAGAAGCAAACTGAGCAAAAGCTGCCAAATCGTCGTACTGAGCGAGTTCTAGCTTAATTTTACCTGCTACTTGCTTCATTGCTTTGGTTTGAGCCGCCGAGCCTACCCTTGATACAGAAATACCAGGGTTTACCGCCGGACGCAAGCCAGAGTTGAATAGGTTGGAAGATAAGAAGATTTGACCGTCAGTAATGGAAATTACGTTAGTAGGAATGTAAGCCGATACGTCTCCAGCTTGAGTTTCGATAATTGGTAACGCTGTCATGCTACCTTCACCAAGTTCGTTACTCAGTTTTGCGGCACGTTCTAGCAAACGAGAGTGGAGATAAAATACATCTCCTGGGTAAGCTTCCCGTCCTGGTGGACGACGCAACAACAGCGACATTTGACGATAAGCTTGGGCTTGCTTGGAGAGATCGTCGTAAATAATTAAGGTCGCTTTCCCCTTATACATGAAGTATTCCGCCAAACTCGCGCCTGTATAAGGAGCTAAGTATTGCAAGGTAGCGGGATCGTTAGCATTAGATGCAACCACGATGGTGTATTCCATCGCGCCTTTTTCTTGCAAAACGTTGACGATATTCGCAACCGTAGAAGCTTTTTGTCCGATCGCGACATAGACGCAAACTACATCTTCACCTTTTTGGTTAATGATGGTATCAACGGCAATGGATGTTTTTCCAGTTTGGCGATCGCCAATAATTAATTCTCGTTGTCCGCGTCCTACAGGAATCATTGCATCAATAGCTGTGATCCCCGTTTGCATAGGTTCGTATACCGAACGACGCTCAATAATTCCGGGTGCGCCGGATTCAATTAAACGGCTTTCTGTCGTTTGAATATCTCCTTTACCATCAATGGGACGAGCTAGAGCATCTACAACTCTACCAATCATCGCATCGCCTACGGGGACTTGAGCAATTTTGCCCGTGGCTCGTACTGAGCTACCTTCTTGAATGTCGCGCCCTTCACTCATCAATACCGCGCCGACGTTATCTTCTTCAAGGTTTAAGGCGATACCAATGGAGCCATCTTGAAATTCTAATAATTCCCCAGCCATTGCTTTTTCTAAGCCATAGATCCGGGCGATACCGTCTCCTACTTGCAATACTGTACCAACGTTATCGACTTTAACGTTTTGGTCGTATTGCTCGATTTGCTGCTGGATAATGGCGCTGATTTCGTCGGGTCTAATATTAATAGCCATGTTTATCTTTGATGATTTAGGATTGTTTGACTGCTAAAATTGCTTGGAGCTAGGAAGGAACGTTGAACACCGATTAACTAGCGCTAGTTAAGCTTAAAGATAGGCGGCGCAACTGACCTCGAAGACTAGCATCAATTACCTGAGAGCCAACTTTAACGATCGCTCCGGCGATTAGTTCTGAATCGAGTTTCATGTCTAGCTCTACTTCGCGGGCATTAGTCATCGATTTGACTTTATCTTTAATCGATTGCTGCTGTGCTTCGCTAAGTTCTACGGTAGAAGTAACTTCCGCTAAAACGGTTTGATTTAGCTGGCGCAAAAGGTCTAAATACTGCTTGCAAATTCCTTCTAGCAATATTATTCGTCGCCGATCTACTAAGATTCGCAAAAAGTTACGCAAATAAGGATGAACGCGATCGCCAATTACTTGCTCTAATACGCGCTTTTTGTCTTGCTCTTTCACGAACGGATTAGCGACAAAGTTCTGCAACTGGTCGGAATCTTGGAGCAAACGGAGCAAGTCACGAACATCATCGCCGATTTGCTCGGTAATATTTTGCGATTTTGCCGAAGACATTAACGCCTGAGCGTAAGGCATTACGACTTCTGAATTTATCCCGCCACTTCCTTTCATTAGGCTTCACTCCCTAATAGCGTTATGCTACGGTCTAATAGTTTTTGCTCGGCATTACCATCTACTTGATGACGCAACTGGGATTCCACTTTTTGCAAAGCTTTAGCAACTACTTGCTGGCGCAAGTCGGCGATCGCTCTATCCGTTTCTGTATTCAAGTCTTGCGCCGCCATTTGCTTCATCTGCTCTACATCTTTGGCTGCTTGAGCCAAAATTGCTTCCTTGGCAGCTTGGGCGTTTTCTACGGCGGTTTTCTGGATCCTTTGAGCTTCAGCTTGGGCTTGAGTTAAGTTTTTTTGAGCTTCAGACAAAGCCGCCGCCGCTTCAGTGGCGCTTTTTTCCGCCGCTTGAATTTCTGTGGCAATTCCGGCTTTGCGCTCCGTTAAAATATTTGTTAACAAGCCTCTACCAAAGTAAAACAAGACACCAACCAAAATTGCTAGGTTGATGATATTTGTTTCAAAAATGTCAAGATTTAAACCAAAACCGCCTTCGGCTTCCGCGTGGGCTGTACCTGCCTCGGCGGCAACGGTGAGTAAATAACTTCCGATTATATTCATCTACAACTGCCCTGCTCGATTGCTAATAAAATGAATTTGGTTGTTAGTGTGTGGCAATTGCTTTATCTAGCTGGCTCTAGCAGTTTGTTGATAATTTGCTGACTAAGAGCGTCTACTTGTTGCTCTAACGAGCGCATTGCTTCATTTTTTTGCTGGTCTATTTCTTGTTGTGCTTGTTCTCTTTGGCTTTGCGCTTCTTTTTGAGCTTCGGCAATTTTTTGATTAGCAATAGTTTGAGCTTCGCCTTGAGCCGCAGTTATTACCGCTTGCGCCTGTTTCCGGGCTTCGTTTAACTGCTGCTTGTATTGGATTGCCAATTGTTCGGTTTTGGCTAGGCGCTCGCGGGCATCCGTTTTATTGGTACGAATATAATTAGCGCGATCGTCCAATACTTTGGTAAGTGGCTTATAGAAAATTAAATTCAATAAAGCTGCTAGGAGGAGAAACTGCAATGCCATTAAGGGCAAAGTAGCGTCAAAATCAAACATTGTTTTCCCCTTTGACTAGAACAGCAGTTTTAATTACAGGCAACATCATTCAACCTTTGATAAATTCAATAAACTCCTCAACCACTGGAGGAGTAATTACCTTAATTTCTGCTGAAAATTAACTAGCTTTTAGTTAGAGACGCGATTTTTCACGTCTCTAAAAATTGCGATCGCCCTTTTTTAGGAAGCGAAAGGATTAGCAAATAGCAACACTAGGGCAATAACTAGACCGTAAATGGTAAGAGATTCCATGAACGCCAATGTTAGTAGTAGCGTACCGCGAATTTTTCCTTCAGCTTCTGGTTGACGAGCAATACCTTCTACCGCTTGTCCGGCGGCATTTCCCTGACCTAAACCAGGGCCAATTGAAGCTAAACCAACGGCTAAAGCAGCAGCGATTACGGAAGCAGCAGCAACTAATGGATCCATCATGATTTCCTCACCTTAAGATGTACAAAAAATAAACGTTAACAGATGCGTATTTTACGCGCTATTGCGATCGCACTTAGTGCGATTGCATTTTTTGAGGGCTAAAATTGTCAATGCTCCTCATGCTCTTCACCGCCATGTCCCTCTAGTGCTTCGTGGATGTACGCGGCGGCTAAAGTGGCAAAAACTAAGGCTTGAATGGCGCTAGTAAATAACCCCAACGCCATTACAGGCAGTGGTACAAATAAGGGAACGAGTAAAACTAATACTCCCACCACCAATTCATCCGCCAAAATGTTACCAAATAATCGGAAGCTTAGGGAAAGAGGCTTGGTGAAATCTTCTAAAATTGCGATTGGTAGTAGTATTGGTGTGGGTTCGATGTACTTTGTAAAATACCTCAAACCTTTTTTACTAAAACCTGCGTAAAAGTACGCTAAAGAAGTCAGCAAAGCTAGGGCTACGGTGGTGTTGATGTCATTAGTGGGTGCGGCTAGTTCACCTTCTGGGAGTCTAAGCAACTTCCAGGGTATTAACGCCCCCGACCAATTTGATACAAAAATGAACAGAAATAAAGTTCCAATAAATGGAACCCAAGGACGGTATTCTTTTTCGCCGATCTGATCTTTTGCCAAATTCCGAATAAACTCTAGGGCGTACTCCATAAAATTTTGGATGCCGCTAGGAATTTGTTGGATGTTTCGAGTTGCAGCAATTGAAGCTATAACAAGAAGGGAAATTACAAACCAGGACGTGAGAAAAACCTGTCCGTGAATTTTCAGACTGCCCAATTGCCAGTAGAAATGCTGACCGACTTCTAAGGCGGCGAGAAACTTATAGTTAAAGGCGTTTAACACACTGAGCATTTCCATTGCAGAAGTTTACGATCCTAAAGTTTTAGGAGTTAACTTGCGATTTTTTCAAGACCTAACTTTTAAGTCAGGAGTCAAAATCGTGCGGAGCGTATAGACGAGGAGCGTAGCTTTATAGGTTAGAAATCCCAAGAATACTGGTAAGATTTGCAACTGATTCCATTGACTTGCTACAACCAGCAATCCAACTACCAGTGCCAATCTATTTTTATTAAACTTGACATTCTCTGCACCAATTTGCTCAACGTTTTTACCCAACATTTTCAAGTAAACCACACCTGTGCATGCCCCGATCAGATAATTTAGGGCAATGTTGAGGGAGTAAAAAATCCATACAGAGATAAAAACTATCCCAGTCAAAACCAGGGTAATTGATAACAACTCTCTAGAGAGTTGATAAAATGCCTGCATTGATTTTCCCGATTCTGAAGGGGCAGAATCTGGGGGAGAATTTTCTTTTACTTCTGGTATGGTTGGGGATTCGTTTAGCAAGCTCACAGGACTCGCAAACCGTCGTTAATAAGTGGTTTGACTCCTAAAGAGCCAGAGAAGATCGTACCACAGGTATGGTAACGATTCTTTAAAAATAATTAAATTGGGGTCAGCATAAGTAGTTGTTGAGTTAGTAGATGTCGTACTCGTTCTAATTCCAACGGCACTTTTGTTAAGATTTCGCCTACAGTTTTGGTTGAGTTGCTATCGCACTGCTGCATAAACTCAAACTCTAATTGTGATAAATTGACAATTTGGTAATCGTAGTTAAACAAACACTTACTTTCCCAGCCTTCCATACAAGGATGACGTTCGGGAATAGCTGCTAAAAGCTTTTCATCTCTAGACCAATCGTTTTTAGGTAAAGGTGCGCGTCCTAAAAAGAATTCATAATGCGTTACTTCGGGGTCTAGTAATTCAATTAAACGATAAGTGGCGCGATCGCTTAATTTTTCTACCCTTTCCTGTAAAGATGGTTCTTTGCCCAAAAGTCTCTCTATTTGCCAAAAATTAGGATTAGAAAAGCCTAAAAAGTCCAATCCTGAAGCATCAACCAGTTCAAACAAAGTTTCAATATTGTAGTCAATCTCCTGGGGATGGACGTACATATCAGCAAAACATTCATCGCGCTGGTTTTCCATTGACCAACGTTCTTGTTCACGCTTGACAATGCGGTTATTTTTTGGTAAAGATGCAAATAGTTTACGTCCAACTTCTACACCATCGCGGTAATCGCCTTTGTCATTTTGTAGGAGTGCGATCGCGCGTTGCATCAAACCAATTTCCCAGCGTCCCAATTCTCCATACACAAAGATGTGCATCAATCCGCCGGGAGCTAACTTTTTGGCTAAAGATTGAATTCCGCCAATAGGATCGTCTAAGTGATGTAACACTCCCACAGAGTTAATTAGATCGAACTCTCCCTCAATCTGGTCTGCGTCGTATAGGCTTAATTGATGAAATTGAACGCGATCGGCTTTTGAACGTTTGCAGCGCTCTCTAGCTACTTTTAAAGTACCCTCGCTGATATCAATGCCAACTACTTGAGCTTGGGGGTTTAAGTGGACTAAATATTCTGTACTGACACCCGAACCACAGCCAGCGTCAAAGATGCGAATATCTTGTTTTTGAGGCTTTTGTCCAGTGCAGAAATTGTAAGCAGCTTGCCAATTCCAGCGCCAGTTGTAACCTGGTGGCGGCTCATCTAGCAAGGGTTCGGGGGGAAAAGGGTAAGTATCGTAGAGTTTGGCAACCGCAGCGCTAACGCTTTGAGGATCTGTCATAGTAAGAAAAATTGCAGCATCCCGTAGTTTAGCGAATGTCCGACTACTAAGGCTAATAATTAAATATGAGTAAGCGTATTGTTTTAACTACTTTTGGTTCTTTAGGCGATTTGCATCCTTACATGGCGATCGCAGTGGAATTAAAGCAACGGGGACATAATGTAGCGATCGCTACTAGCGAGATTTATCGTGAGAAAGTTGAAACAGAAAACATTAAATTTTACCCTATTAGACCCGATCTACCTAATGAAAACACCGAAGAAGCCCGACTAGCCGTCAAACAGGTTATGAACTTGAAAACGGGAACAGAGTATGTTTTCCGCCAGTTAATATTGCCTTACTTGCAAGACACCTATAACGATCTAATGCAAGCTGTGGATGGTGCTGACTTAGTTATTACTCATCCTCTAAGTTTTAGTGGCGCTTTATTAGTTCAGAAAATAGGCATAGGTTGGGTTTCTGTCGTACTGTCACCAATCTCTTTATTGTCAGCCTACGATTCATCAGTTTTATCAACAGCATTAGGTGTAATTTCCTTCAACGGTTTACCACCTTTTATCAATCAACTTTTGTTCAAGCTGGCTAAACTTAGCATCCATTCTTGGGGCGAACCAATACAGCAATTCAGAAAGCAATTAGGTTTACCACCAGCTAAAGATCCTTTCTTTACAGACCAAAACTCACCGGATCTAATATTAGCTTTATTTTCTTCAGTTTTTGCTCAACCTCAAATTGACTGGAAAAAACAAATTTGTATTACTGGATTTCCTTTCTACGATCGCCAAACTGAGGAAATATCGCCAGAATTATTAAAATTTATTGAAGCTGGTTCACCGCCAATTGTTTTTACCCTAGGTTCCGCCGCCGTAAATGATGCAGGTAATTTCTACGTTGAAAGTGCGATCGCAGCTAAACAATTAGGATGCCGTGCAGTGTTGCTAATTGGCAAAGACGATCGCAATCAATTACCAAAAAATTTATTATCAGCAGATATTGTTGCTTTCAACTACGCGCCTTACTCTAAAATATTTTCCTACGCCTCAGTTATCGTGCATCAAGGTGGGATTGGCACGACTGCCGAAGCCTTGAGATCCGGTCGTCCTATGCTAGTTATGCCTTATAGTCACGATCAACCAGATAACGCCGCCCGTGCAGAGCGGTTAGGTGTAGCACGAATTATTCAACGTAGCAATTATCAAGCAATCGCTGTAGCATCCGAGTTAAAACAGCTATTAAACGAGCCAAAATACGCCCAACAAGCGGCGTTAGTAGGACAGCAAATTCGCGCAGAAAATGGCGTAAAAGTAGCTTGCGATCGCATTGAAGCGTATTTGAGTAAATAAAGTGCGATCGCGCCCATTATCAAAACCTAAACTTAATCGACATAACTTTGATGTTGATAAAATTAACAAGTGTAAAGTAAAAGTTTTTAATGTCTACGGATATTCAACTAAAAGCTCTATATCGTATTAGCCATCAAACATAGGTCATGCTTCAGCCCATACACCTAGTTTGTATTGATAATCGCACTCTAAATTTGTACGTCGTCTTAGCTGGAGTTACTGAAACCTAGAATTTCAAGTTACACCTAATGGAGAGGTATTTTAATGAATCCGGTTAATTATGCTGCAATGTCTAATCGAGATTTAAAACAATACTTTCTTCAGCATCGGGAAGATAAAACTGCACTTCAGGCGTATCTAGATAGAATCAACAAGCGTCCACGTCAAATCATTACAACCGTAGACAATCCTGACTTTGATACTAAAATTCTAGCTGCCATTGCCGCCAAGATGAATCAGTAGTTTAGTTTCTAAGTGCGATCGCACTTTCAACCCCAATTTATCCTCGTTAAACTCGCCTCAATCCTGGGAAATCTACACACTTCTTAATATTCAAGCGGAAACTACTCAAAACGTTTTAATGTAGGAACTGACCGAGTTAACTTTAAACCGCGATTGCTATCTAGCAGCAATAAAAGATCGTAGTTCCTTAACACAAGGGTAAAAACAGCGATTTGTCAAGTTTGAAGTAACTCAAAAGAAAGTTTACTGGTATCCCGGTCAGGTTTAATACAGTAAAAAATATGATGGGAGTTTAAATAATCGCATGAGTGTTAAGGCCAGTGGTGGAAGCTCAGTTGCGCGTCCGCAACTATATCAAACACTAGCAGTCGCAACAATCAACCAAGCGGAACAACAAGACCGCTTTTTAGAGCGTGGCGAACTGAACGAACTGTCTAACTATTTTGCATCGGGAACAAAACGATTAGAAATTGCCGAGACCTTAAGCAAAAATGCCGAATTAATTGTGTCTCGCGCAGCTAACCGGATCTTTGTTGGTGGTTCGCCAATGGCTTACTTAGAAAAGCCAAAGGAAGTAGAACTAGCAACCGTAGGGGCAAAAGACAATTTAAAAACCGGAATGCAATTAGGAAACGTAACCTATGTAGAGAACCGGGGTGGTTTTCTAGAAGGATTGCGATCGCTATTTAATTCCTCTGGCGGCGGTGGTGCTATTCCAGCAAATTTCCGTCCAATTAACGTCTCTCGTTACGGCCCTAGCAATATGCAAAAGTCCTTACGGGACTTAAGTTGGATGCTACGGTACGCTACCTATGCGATCGTTGCTGGCGATCCTAATATTATTGCCGTCAACGTTCGGGGACTAAGAGAAATCATAGAAAATGCTTGCTCTGGTGAAGCCACAATCGTCGCATTACAAGAAATTAAACAAGCATCCTTGTCTTACTTCCGTAAAGATGATGAGGCGACAAATATTGTTAGTCAGTACATGGACGTACTGATTACTGAATTTAAAGCTCCTACCCCTTCAGAAAAAGTTAGACAACGTCCTTCTGGAGATTTGCAAGGGTTGCAGCTACCACAGATATACTTCAACGCCGCCGAGCGTCGCCCCAAATTCGTCATGAAAACGGGCTTGTCCGCCGGAGAAAAGCAAGAAGTAATCAAAGCTGCTTATCGACAAATTTTTGAGCGTGACATTACCCGCGCCTACAGCCAGTCGATATCTAACTTAGAATCCCAAGTTAAAAACGGCGACATCTCCATGAAAGAGTTTGTGCGCCGCGTTGGGAAATCTCCTCTTTACCAAAAACAATTTTTCCAACCTTTTATCAATAGTCGCGCTCTAGAGCTTGCTTTCCGCCACTTTTTAGGCAGAGGGCCTTCTAGTCGTGAGGAAGTACAAAATTACTTCTCTATAGTCTCCAATGGTGGTTTACCCGCTTTAATCGATGCTTTAGTCGATTCTAAAGAGTACGCCGATTACTTTGGCGAAGAAACTGTACCATATTTGCGCGGATTGGGTCAGGAAGCCCAAGAATGTCGCAACTGGGGAGCGCAGCAAGATTTATTAAATTACAGCGCCCCGTTCCGCAAAGTACCGCAGTTTGTTACTTTGTTTGCAGCTTACGAAAAACCTTTGCCAGATCAGCATCCCTATGGTTCGGGCAACGATCCTTTAGAAATTCAATTTGGGGCAATTTTCCCCAAAGAAACCCGCAATCCTAGCACCAGTCCCGCTCCTTTTGGTAAAGATACTAAGCGGATTTTGATTCACCAAGGCCCCGGAATCAACAACCAAAATAGCACTCCTCAAGCGCGAGGAGAGTTCCCAGGATCTTTAGGCCCCAAAGTATTCCGATTAGATCAACTTCCCGGTACTAGCGGCAAAAAAGCCCCCAAAGGAGCCAGTGTTAAATACTCGGAAAGCTCCACCCAAGCGCTAATTAAAGGTGCTTACTTGCAAGTATTTGGGCGGGATGTCTACGAAGGACAGCGCCTAAAAGTCGCAGAAATTAAGCTAGAAAATGGCGAAATTCCAGTCCGGGAGTTTGTACGTCAATTAGCTAAATCGGATCTATTCCGCAAGCTTTATTGGACTTCTTTGTACGTTACCAAAGCTGTTGAGTACATTCATCGCCGCTTATTGGGTCGTCCTACCTATGGCAGAGCGGAAATTAACAGCTACTTTGATATCTGTGCCAAGAAAGGCTTTTACGCCCTAATTGATGCCATAATTGACAGCCCAGAATACAGCGAAGCCTTTGGCGAAGATACCGTTCCTTACGAGCGTTATTTAACTCCTGGTGGTTTAGCATTGCGGAGTCTCCGAGTTGGTAGTATCAATCGAGATATTGTCAGCGCTAAGGTAGACAAAGTCGAAACTCCACGCTTTGTCGAATTGGGCGAAGTCAAGGAAATGCGGACGCAGCCTGACATTCAGTTTCGCGTCAATCAAGGTGTTAATAAGCAGCGCGAACAAACTAAAGTCTTTAAGCTCACCAATACCAGCGACAAGACAGCCTTGAAAACTGCAATTCGGGCAGCCTATCGCCAAGTATTTGAGCGCGACATTGAACCTTACATCACTAAAAACGAGTTTACAGAGTTAGAAAGTAAGCTAGGCAATGGGGAAATTAACGTTAAGGAATTTATCGAAGGTTTGGGTTGCTCAAGTCTCTACATCAAAGAGTTCTACACGCCTTACCCCAACACTAAGGTAATTGAACTCGGAACTAAGCACTTTCTGGGACGCGCCCCCAAAAATCAAGCAGAGATTCGGGAGTACAACCAAATTCTTGCTTCTGCGGGCATTCGCGGCTTCGTGAGTGCGATGGTAAATTGCGCTGAGTACATTGAGATGTTTGGTGAAGATACGATTCCTTACCGTCGCTTCCCAACTCTCCCGGCGGCTAACTTCCCGAATACCGAGAAGTTGTACAACCAGCTAACTAAGCAAAACGACGATTTGGTTGTACCTAGCTTTGAGCCTGTAGAGCCGATGATGGCAACCGATAAGATGCCAATGATGGCAAAAGCAATCGCAGATATGGCGTTTGCAGCCCGTCAAGTTGACCAAAGTAAACCAGCATTTATCGAACTTGGACGTTCCTACAATAACGGTAGCGGTCAATCGGTAGAAGTTGGTGTCGGGACAACTCGCCGCAAACCTGCGCGGATTCATCGCGTTACTAACGGTAACAACGCTGCCGAAACCCAACAAGCAATTAATGCTATCTACTGTCAAGTTATGGATATCTTTAGCGGTCAGGTTCCTGATGGGCTAAGAATTTCTGACCTAGACAGCAAACTGCGCAATGGCGAAATCAATGTTAGAGAATTTGTCCGCACTCTAGCTAGTTCCGATACCTATCGTCGGCGTTTCTATACGCCTTACCCCAATACCAAAGTGATTGAATTTTTATTCCGTCACATTTTGGGTCGCGCTCCTGCTACTCAAGGTGAAATTCGCTCCTACAACAAGCTACTAGCTGATGGCGGCTTAAAAGCAGCCGTAGAAGCAATGGTCGATAGTACCGAATACGCTCAGTATTTTGGTGAAGATGTTGCACCTTATCCTCGTTACCCCTCCTTGCCTGCGGGTAACTACTTAGGCAGCGTCAAAGCGGCCGCAGACTTAGTTAAGCAGTCGTGGTCAGATATGTCACCCTCGTCGCTTACCCAAGGCTCTACGGGGCGCTAAACTGCCTTAAAATTAGCTAACTAAAAAGCTAGGAAAGTGCGATCGCACTTCCTAGCTTTTTTCTTTCTGTACCAGGTCTTGCAATTATCTGACGCTCTAATAAATTAAGAAAGTATGTAATTATTCATCTAAATGAAAAATATATTAAAAAGTGTTACAGCATGAGTCAAAACATGAACAAAATGCAGGAGAATATTTGCGGAAGGTAAATGAGTTTAAAAGTTTGTGTATAGGTTTATGCAAGCGCCTAAAAAGAATTATTGTCTTAATTGCAGTAATAGTTGTGTAGACTACACGCTATTTAGGTAAACTCAGTTAGTTATTAAGCCAGTTTAAAAAATTGGTTCACTTTATTGGAGGAATCGGTTAATGAGTATTGTCACGAAATCCATCGTGAATGCGGATGCCGAAGCTCGCTACCTTAGCCCCGGTGAGCTAGATCGCATCAAGAGCTTTGTTGGTAGTGGAGAGCGCCGCCTGCGGATCGTTCAAGCTTTAACAGAGAACCGCGAACGCATTGTTAAGCAAGCTGGCGACCAGATGTTCCAAAAGCGCCCTGACCTTGTATCTCCCGGTGGAAATGCTTACGGTCAAGAAATGACTGCTACTTGCCTGCGTGACATGGACTACTACTTGCGTTTAATCACCTACGGAGTAGTAGCTGGCGACGTTACACCCATCGAAGAAATTGGTGTTGTAGGCGTTCGCGAAATGTATCGCTCTCTTGGTACTCCCATTGAAGGCGTTGCGGAAGGCATCCGTGCAATGAAAAACGTTGCAACTTCCATGATGTCCGGTGAAGACTCCGCCGAAGCTGGATCTTACTTCGACTACTTAGTCGGTGCTATGCAGTAAGTAGCTGCAAAACTACTCAAAAAATTGCCAAAGGAATCAAGATATGCAAGACGCAATCACTTCAGTAATCAATTCTTCAGACGTTCAAGGTAAGTATCTTGACAACTCCTCCATGGAGAAGCTAAAAGGCTACTTCCAAACTGGCGAACTTCGCGTTCGTGCAGCCAGCACAATCAGCGCTAATGCCGCAGCGATTGTTAAGGAAGCTGTAGCTAAGTCTTTGTTGTACTCGGACATCACTCGTCCCGGTGGAAATATGTACACCACTCGCCGCTATGCTGCTTGCATCCGCGATTTGGATTACTACTTGCGTTATTCGACCTACGCAATGTTAGCTGGAGATCCTTCCATCCTCGACGAACGCGTACTCAACGGATTGAAAGAAACCTATAATTCTTTGGGTGTACCCATCGGTGCAACCGTTCAATCTATCCAAGCAATGAAAGAAGTAACCGCAAGCTTAGTTGGCCCTGATGCTGGCAAAGAAATGGGTGTTTACTTTGACTACATCTGCTCTGGTTTAAGCTAATAGCTGCTACGACTAAATAGCATCTTTATTTGAGGTCTGGGAGTTGATTTGTGAGTGCTAGAAAGTTTGGTCGCTTAAATTGACTAAATCCAGTCAATGAGTGTTAGCGGTCTAGTATTGACGAGTTGACTCCCAGCTTCGATCGATTTATAGATAAAAGTAGAGTAAAAGCGATCGCATAGGGCTTTACTTGCAACCATTGAAATCAAAAATTTTTCTCATCTAGTCATAGGAGATTCTAACCAATGCGAATGTTTAAAATAACTGCTTGCGTTCCTAGTCAAACACGGATTCGCACTCAAAGAGAATTACAAAATACCTATTTTACTAAGTTAGTTCCTTATGAAAACTGGTTTCGCGAACAGCAGCGCATTATGAAAATGGGCGGCAAAATTATGAAAGTTGAATTAGCTACCGGAAAGCCTGGTATGAATACTGGTTTAGCGTAATTACTTTAATTCAAGTAGATTTATTAGTTTTAAGGAGGTGTTATAGCCTCCTTTTTTGGTGCGCTTAGACATAAATTTAAAAGTTATCAGGTGATGCTTGCACTATTGAGCATCAAGTGTCAAACTCCTAATGTCGTGAAGTTCTTTGAGTTGTTGTGGAATTACGCCAATTAATCCCCTTATTTGATACTGCTGCCTCCAAGTGGGCTACTTTGGCCCGGTTATTGCGCTGGCTAACGTTACTTTGGGTATTCATCGGTTTAGCAATCCTATTTTCTGCCTCTTATCCCGTTGGCGTAGCAGAGCTAGATGATGGGTTGTACTACTTCAAGCGACAAATTATTGCCATAATTATTGGCTTAATAATATTTAATTGGATAATACATTCACCTTTGCGCCGAATTTTAAGTATGGCTCATTGGTTTGTATTCCTATTTATGGTGTTGATATTTGCAACTTTAATTCCAGGAATTGGCACCAAGGCGCTTGGTTCGGTTCGGACAATAGCACTTGGTTCCTTTGAGTTGCAGCCTTCAGAGTTAATTAAACCATTTTTAGTCCTGCAAGGCGCTCGTGTTTTTGGGCAATGGCATAAATTGAAATGGCAATCTCGACTAATTTGGCTAAGTATTTTTGCTTTAATTTTAGGGGGAATTTTACTACAGCCAAATTTGAGTACAACGGCATTGTGTGGGATGACTTTGTGGCTAATTGCTCTAGCGGCAGGATTGCCTTACTCTTACTTAGGTTTAACGGCTCTAAGTGGCGCATTTCTGGGAGTTGCCAGTATTAGCTTGCGCGACTATCAAAGGCGACGAGTGATGTCTTTTCTCGATCCCTGGGGAAATGCCCTAAATGATGGGTATCAATTGGTACAAAGCTTACTGGCTATTGGTTCTGGTGGTACTTGGGGGACGGGGTACGGTCTGTCACAGCAAAAATTATTTTATCTGCCAATTCAGTATACAGACTTTATTTTTGCGGTATTTGCTGAAGAATTTGGTTTTGTGGGTTGCGTACTATTTTTAATGCTATTGGTAGTTTATAGCGCGATCGCTCTACTTGTAGCCCTTAAAGCCACAAATGCGGTGCATCGTTTGGTAGCAATTGGCGCAATGATTTTCTTAGTGGGGCAATCATTATTAAATATTGGCGTAGCTGCTGGGGCTTTGCCGACTACCGGGTTGCCTTTGCCTTTAGTTAGTTATGGTGGAAATTCAATTATTGCCAGCTTGCTAATTGCTGGGCTACTAATTCGCGTCGCTAGAGAAAGCAGCGAAGGGCAAGTCGTATCTTTGTCACAGCGTCGGAGCGATCGCCTTTAAAATTATAGTTTTTGCTAACTACGTTAAAATTGAGTAGCGATCGGCATTTCCTGCTTAACGAAGAATGCAAAACTATATATACGAACTAGAACACTTTGCCAATAATTTAGTTACGAGCCAACTAACGCATCTAAATTTGACGAGCATTGCCATTATTTTTACCGCCGGACTCCTTACGAGCCTAACTCCTTGTATGCTGTCGATGCTGCCGATTACGATTGGCTATATTGGCGGCTATGAAACTAAAAACCGCCTCACTGCTGCGATCGCCTCTACTTGGTTTGCTTTAGGTCTTGCTACTACTTTAGCAGCGCTGGGAATCATTGCTGCCTTTGTGGGCAAGGTTTACGGGCAGGTGGGCATAGGCTTACCGATTATTGTCAGTATTATTTCTATTTTGATGGGGTTAAATTTATTAGAAGCATTGCCCCTACAATTACCGTCTTTTGGCGGGATGAATTGGATTTCTAAAGACTTACCCCCAGGATTGCGGTCTTATTTAATTGGCTTAACTTTTGGAGTCGTGGCTTCTCCTTGCAGTACACCAGTTTTAGCAACCTTACTTGCTTGGATTGCCAGCACCAATGATTTAGTTTTAGGTGCAGGTTTGTTGCTAGCTTATACTGCTGGCTACGTTGCGCCCTTAATTTTGGCGGGTACTTTCACCGCCACGATCAAAAAATTGTTAGAGTTACGGCGGTGGTCGGGCTGGATTGCCCCCGCAAGCGGTGCGATACTGGTAGGCTTTGGCGTATTTTCCTTATTATTTCGGCTTCCTTTAGGAATATTTTAAATGACTCTAGATAATGTTCCCGTACCGCAACCTTCTATTTGGTCTGCACCGCAAAGATTTCTAAAGAGAGAATTATTGCCTGTACTTACAGATTTAAGACTGGCAATTTTGCTGCTACTGGCGATCGCGCTTTTTAGTATTAGCGGTACAGTAATTGAGCAAGGGCAATCTGTCGCCTTCTACCAATCCAACTATCCTGAAGATCCTGCTTTATTTGGCTTCCTTAGCTGGAAAGTGTTGCTTGCATCAGGTTTAGACCATGTTTATCGTACTTGGTGGTATTTAGCTTTACTTATTTTATTTGGTGTTAGTTTAACGGCTTGTACTTTTACTAGACAATTGCCAGCTTTAAAAGCTTCGCGCAAGTGGAAGTTTTACGACAAACCCCGTCAGTTTCAAAAATTGGCTTTGAGTGCCGAACTCGATACAGGAACGTTACTAGATTTAACTCAACAACTCAAAAACCGTCGCTATCTAGTATTTGCTGGAGAAAATAATAATTTATATGCCCGAAAAGGCATCGCTGGACGCATCGGGCCAATTGTGGTTCATGTTGGTATCGTAGCCATTTTATTGGGTGGTATTTGGGGCGCAATGACAGGATTCATTGCTCAAGAGATGGTTCCTAGCGGTGACAGTTTTGCGGTTAAAAATATAGTAGATGCAGGACCTTGGGCAGCACCACAAATTCCCCAAGATTGGTCTTTGCGGGTGAATCGTTTTTGGATTGACTACACGCCCAATGGAGGCATCGATCAGTTTTACTCCGATTTATCAGTTTTGGATAAGCAAGGGCAAGAAGTTAAACGGAAAACAATTTTTGTCAACGAACCCTTGCGCTACAAAGGCGTGACTTTGTATCAAACAGATTGGGGAGTTTCTAGCGTTCGCATCCGCGTAAACAAAAGCCCCGTTTTACAATTACCAATGGCTAAATTGAACACTAACGGACAAGGGCGAATTTGGGCGACTTGGATTCCAACAAAAACTGACATGAGTGAAGGTGTTTCGTTGCTGGCTAGAGATTTGCAGGGAATGCTGCTGCTTTACGATGTTAAAGGACAGTTGATATCTACTTTACGCCCCAGAATGTCTACGGAAGTTAACGGTGTAACGCTCTACATTGACGAGATAGTTGGCAGTACGGGGTTGCAAATCAAAGCCGATCCTAGTATTCCGGTTGTTTACACTGGCTTTACTTTATTGATGCTGGGCGTAGTCATGAGCTATGTTTCTCACTCGCAAATTTGGGCTTTGCAGCAAGATGGACGTTTTTATGTAGGTGGAAAGACGAATCGGGCGCAGGTAGGTTTTGAGCAAGAAATACTCGATATTCTAGCTCAACTTACTGCCCAAAAACAGAAAGATGCGGAGGTTAAAACGGAACTTGCATCTAACTGTTAGATGATGTTCTAAAAGGTATGGTTGGATGTAGGGGCGTAATGCTTTGCGCTTCTATACCGCTTTTTGCTAGCTTTTTAAGAAGGGAGAAAATATGTTTTTTATTTTTACGTTAAAAGCTCGTACTTGCCACCGCGTTCTAGGGCGCGCTGGTAAGCTGAACGAGCGTGGATGCGTTGAAGAAAATCTTTAAGCTTTGGATAACTCGTATCTAGGTCTATTTGGGCTGCTGCTGCTTCTAAAGGGAAACTCATTTGGACATCGGCGGCGGTAAATTCTTCGCCTACAAACCAAGTATTTTTAGCAAGTTCGCTTTCTAAATAATCAACGTGAAGCTTAATTTGGGGGGCAACAAATTGGCTAGATGCGCCACTATCTTCTAATCTAAAATTGCCCAGCACAAGTTTCATTACGAGTAGAGGCATTACCGAGCCTTCAGAATAGTGCAACCAATAGTTATATCGCAGCTTTTCGGGTGTTCCTGGTGGAGGTGCGAGTTTACCTTCACCACAGCGCTCTACTAAGTAATCGAGAATTGCTCCCGACTCTGCCAAAGTTTGCCCCTCGTCGGTAATAATTGGAGACTTACCTAGGGGATGTACTTCTTTAAGCTCTGCGGGTGCAAGCATGGTGTTGGGATCGCGTTCGTAGAACTTAATTTCATAATCTAGCCCAAGTTCTTCTAGTAGCCAGAGAATGCGCTGAGAACGAGAATTATTTAAGTGGTGGACAACGATCATGAGATTTCTTTTAGATTGTAGATTTGAAATAATACGATTATTTCAGCTAATTAGAATCTCTCCAGGGTTGACTTCTAGGATTACGCGATCGCCATAATGAATTTGAGGTACAAACGAACTTACTAAAACTTCTACAATTGCCGGATCTTGAAAGTGTCTGATTTTTGTCTCAGGATGAGGATAGTAAACTAATCCTGCGTAAGTAATTTCTTGAAAGATAACTCTACAGGCTGAAAAGGAAAAATCCTCTGCGGGGTATTTTTGATGCCACTTAACAGTTTTGAATGTATATTCTGGCTGCTGGATAGTAAAAGTTTTGGGATTAATAGAGATATTCAATGTACCAGGGAAAAAAGCGCTCAGATCGAGACTTAACTTTTGAAAAAAAGGGGTTTGCATCTCTATAGTCCCTTTGGGGTAAGGGCTATCGCTTGCTATTCCTGAAGCTACTTGATGCCCGCGCTCAATAATTCCCCTAACAGTCTGCCATTTTTGCATTATCTGGGCGCACCTCCAACTTTCTTGAGCAACGCCAGTATTTTTAATTCGCCTTCTGATGACGTACTTCAATTACTGTATGGACGTTACCTCGTGGGGAATAATCGCCTTTAACGTGAACTTCTAGAGGATCGCAGGCAGCTACAAAGTCATCTAAAATTTGGTTAATCGATTCTTCGTGAGAAATATAGCGATCGCGATAACTATTGATGTACAACTTAATTGCCTTTAATTCCACAACTAAGCGATCGGGAACGTAGGTAATATAAATTGTGGCAAAGTCAGGATAGCCAGAAAACGGACACTTACAAGTAAATTCCGGCAAGGTAATATGAATGTCGTACCTGCGCCCTATACGCGGATTTGGAAAAGTAATTAATTTGCCTTTAGCAATCTCGCGTTCGCCGTACTTCATTTCTGTTGTGGGCGGTTGATTTTCTGCGCCTAATTCTGGCATAAATAAAGAGTCATTAGTCATCAGATTAATTGCTACTCTCCCAGTCTGGACAATTGCTATCTTCCCAACCATAAGGGTGCATTCCACAGACTAATAAGCTGCCGTTATAAACTTGTCCGTGATAGTTGTAACAACCTCTGCAAGCCGGGTGTCTAGTTTCTGTAGGTTCGACTAAATGAGGAAATGGTTGTTCAAGATCGCTCATCACGTCTTCGAGATCGGTGTAAACATCAAATAGTGGTTCTGCCCATTCCTGCAAATACAAATCAAATTCTGTAGTTATTGTGTTTTGCACTTGGGACGCGATCGCATCTGACATTTCAAAAAATGATTCTACTATTTCGGTGACTCCTACAAAGAAATTTTCTACTTCATCGGTCACATCTTCAACAATTTCTAAAAGATCCTTTTGCCAGTTTTCCATACGCTTTTAAGCGTTTTTTATGATAAAAAGTTTTATTTAGTGACTTTCGCCCTATTCTATATATAGCGAATGCCCACAAGATGTGGTTTTAAATTTACTTTACTTATCGCGCTTAAGATTTTTTAGTTCTTCTTGCAGCCCCATTACTTGCTGGCGCAAATTGTCTACATCTTGGGCTTGTTCTGGAGTAGTAGCGCTTTCGTCTTCGGAAATAATTTCTATACGGCGGGGTTCTGTGGGGGTATTGATTGGTTCGGGATTAGGCACTTGGGCAGTTTGTTGAGCCTTTTGCATCATATCTTCAACAAACTTTTTTGCTTCTTCAGTGGTCATTTCACCGCGAGAAACCATATCGTCGGCTAATTTTTGGGCTTGTAGTCTCAGTTCTGCTACTTTTCCCCCTGCTTTTTCGCCAGCGTAAGAAGCTAGACCAACGCCGAGATAAAAAGCTTTTTGTACAATATCTCCAAAACCAGGCATGGCAGTTTCTGCTCTCTTAAAAACTAGGGAACCCGGAAACCACGCCTACCACAAGCATCCTGTATTGCTGCTACCTTCCGGTCCTGACAAGATTTAGGTGTTGCGATCGCATGGATCCAGGTCTAAACTCAATATAGCATTTTTAGCGCCTGTAGCAATTGAGGAAAAAGATTATTTGCCTTATTCTGGACGCTGGACGATTTTTTCCCACAACCGCCGCCTACTTCCCGATTCAATCCCAAATAAGCGGACATAATCGTTCTCATGCTCGGTTAAACAAGATTCTAAAGCAATTATCGCCTCCGATTCTCCCACCACTACCGAACCGTAACTTTGCCAAGAATTAGTCTTAAATCGGCGTTTATCAACAAATTCAAGCCCAATATGATGACCTTGGGCTAAATCTGTTCGCATCCGTTCTAGGGTTTCTAAGCCAATACGGGTTACTAAGACTTCATTATGACGGTTGGGATCGACATGGGTATTATGATGGGCGCTTTGGTTTGGGTAAACAAAGCGATTGTTAGTAGGATTAGGATTTTCTGCTACAGGTGTAGGGGCAAGCTTGGGTATAGATATAGGTTTAGGTGCAGGTGAAGGTGTCAGTTCTAGGCGATCGCGCGTTTCTGACCCATTAATGGAGGTATTATAATGCGCGCTTTGGATTGGGTAAGCAAATTGATTGGTAATAGGAGTAGGATCTTGCTGTACTGGTTTAGATGCAGGCACAGGGGTAGGTTCTGGGCGATCGCGCATTTCGAGCGCAGGGAAACTTTTATCCTGTAACGCTTGATTGTACTCTCTTACCAAACCAGAATTTTCTACTCTTTGCTGTTCTTTTACCATCAAGTTGCCGTACTCAATCAAGCGCGGTAGTTGGAAATTGGGTTTAGCAAAAGTTGGCGCTCCTTCGGTGCTGTTAACTACGCGCAGCGAAACTTTCTCAAAACCCGTAGTGTGGATAAAGTCGCGGATTTGTTCGTCATAAATGCGCGACCGCAATGCACTAAAAAAGTCTACGGGCTGATTGAGAAAAGTATCTACAAGTTTCTCTATATCTCGCTTCGGCAATCCATCCGACTCAAATATACCGCCAACAATCCCAATTTTGTCATCGCGATTGGGTTCCCAAAAGAATTTCTCCATGCGTCCATCCCGAATTAAAGGGGCGTACAGAGTCGAAAAATCATTCCCTGTAACAATAATTGGTATCCGTTGCAGGGGTGTAGAGTCGTAAGATCCAGGCAACTGTACATCGGTGGGGTTGTCGGCAATATTCATCAACGTGCCATTAACTAGCTGAGTATTGACCGTATATTGAGTACCGCGATCAAATCTTCCCGCTCCTGCATCCAAGTCATTAATCATCAAGACGCACATTTTGCCCCGCACCTTACTTAGTTCCGAAGCTTCTCGATAGCGCAGTCTAACCAATCGCCCCGGATCTCCCGCATCGGGACTTTCTAATTCCCCGGCGGACATATGAATTGCCTCAATGCCCATGCGTTCAAATACTAATTCGCATTGAAAGGATTTACCTTCACCTTTGCGCCCGTGAATGCCCAAAATGAGCGGTACGCGCACCCCAGGAAGTTCTAAAAAGTTCTTGGTAATGTGGACGGCAAGTTTATCTAAAAAGCTAGGAGAAATGTAGTAGCTCATAATTATTATTGTTGAATAGTGCGATCGAGTTCTTAGGAAAAATCAGGAATTGGGGGATCTGGCTCCCAAGCCCAACGGCAACAAAGCGGGAAGAATAGCGATACCCGCTTTTACCTCCCCATCAGGGGACGAGTTGCCTCTGCCAAACCCCCTGCAAAAGGGTCTTATCTCTGGGCGTTCAGTTTTCGGAAAGCCAACTTGATAAGTCTCCCTTTTTACACAGTAAATAAGAGAGGCAGACAAGTCCACCTCTCCTAGGTTAGGAAGCAACAGTTGATTACTTCCTGATTATTTTTTCAAAATGAAGCTTTGCTTTCTAGCGAGGCTTGTGAACGATAAAGCTAAGAATTTGGCATTGCTTAACGTTGTCAAAACCAACTACGCGGATGTAGCAGTTGGAATATTCGGCGCGACAAGCACGAACTTCGCTCAATACTTCTTCAGGAGTTCTAGCATTGAATAAAGGTAGCTTCCACATTGTCCAATACAATTCGGTTGGATCGGAAACTTCGTTAAATTCAATAGCTGGGAAATAACCCTGAGTCAAAATGTACTGAACTTGTCTATTTATCTGAGCGTCAGATAAAGGGGGCAAATAAGACAGAGTTTCAAAGCGACGCTCTTTTGGTAGAGTTTGCATGACTTAAAATCGTGGGGATAAGGGGATAAATTGTCTTCCCCTTCTTTAACAGAAGGAGATTATTGCTTGGGGTCAAATCAACTAGATTGATTATCCGGTTGAGCTTCGGTGCTTGGCGTTTGAGTCAGGCTGGAGGTTGATATATCTAACTGGGTGATTCGCTCTAGCTGCTGGCGGCGATGTTCCATATTAGCTTGGGCGATTCCTGTGCAAACCATCTCTGGCAAAAAGTCTGTTACTTCTTGCGCCAAGTGTTCTCTCACAGTCAAAATTCGCATCGCCAAAGCTTGTTTTTCTTGAAACAACGCTTGAATGTACGCTTCTCCATCTTGGATTTTTTCTCTAGAGGAAAAGTGATGCAACCAAAACCCCAAAGGTGGATCGGTTTCACTCAATTGAGCTAGGACTACTTTTACTGCCTGATAAGTCAAATAGCTTTGTAGTGTCTTAGCTGTATCTTTCGCAATTTGTTTGAGATTCATACCAGCGCCCCAGCCCTAAAGGTAGTGATGTATGAGCTATTAAGTTAACTTAACTCAAAACTCCCTAGCTCCTACAATTAGCTACTCATCAAACGGTATCCATTGCCTCGAACTCGAACTTGATTTCTTTCCATAGTTCGGCAGCAACAGCAAGTTCAGGCGACCACTTACAAGCTTCGCGGATAATGTCATTACCTTCACGAGCTAGGCTACGTCCTTCGTTACGAGCTTGAACGCAAGCTTCCAAAGCTACACGGTTAGCAGTTGCACCAGGCGCATTACCCCAAGGGTGTCCAAGAGTTCCGCCACCAAACTGTAGTACGGAGTCATCGCCGAAAATTTCCAATAGGGCGGGCATATGCCAAATGTGGATACCGCCAGAAGCAACTGCCATTACACCAGGCATAGAAGCCCAGTCTTGAGTGAAGTAAATACCGCGAGATTTGTCTTGTTCAACGTAGTTTTCACGCAACAAGTCAACAAATCCCATCGTGATCCCGCGTTCGCCTTCTAGCTTACCAACAACAGTTCCGGTGTGGATATGATCGCCACCAGACATTCTGAGGGTTTTTGCTAAAACGCGGAAGTGGATACCGTGATTTTTTTGACGGTCAATAACGGCGTGCATTGCGCGGTGAATGTGCAACAAAATACCGTTTTTACGACACCAATGAGCCAAAGTGGTGTTGGCGGTAAAACCTGCCGTTAGGTAGTCGTGCATGACGATGGGCATTTTGAGTTCTTTGGCGTACTCAGCCCGTTCTAGCATCTGTTCGCAGGTGGGGGCGGTAACGTTGAGGTAGTGACCTTTGATTTCCCCAGTTTCTGCTTGGGCTTTGTGGATGGCATCAGCTACAAACAAGAAGCGATCGCGCCATCTTTGGAAAGGAGCAGAGTTGATGTTTTCGTCGTCTTTGGTGAAGTCCAAACCACCGCGCAAACACTCGTATACTGCACGTCCGTAGTTTTTAGCAGATAAACCTAACTTAGGCTTAATCGTACATCCCAATAAAGGACGACCATACTTGTTTAGTTTGTCGCGCTCTACCTGGATACCATGAGGAGGTCCTTGGAAAGTTTTGAGGTAAGCAACGGGAATGCGGAGGTCTTCAAGACGCAAAGCTCGTAATGCTTTAAAACCAAATACGTTACCGACAATGGAGGTCAACATATTTGTTACAGAACCTTCTTCAAACAAGTCTAAAGGATAGGCAACGTAACAAATATACTGGTTGTCTTCACCAGCAACGGGTTCGATGTCATAGCAACGGCCTTTGTAGCGATCTAGGTCGGTAAGCAAGTCTGTCCATACCGTTGTCCAGGTTCCAGTGGAAGATTCTGCTGCTACTGCTGCTCCTGCTTCTTCTGGGGGTACTCCGGGCTGGGGAGTCATACGAAACGCCGCCAAAATGTCTGTGTCTTTAGGCGTATAGTCTGGAGTGTAGTAAGTTAGTCGGTAATCTTTTACACCAGCTTGATAGCCAGTTTTTGCCTGAGTTTTTGTTTGAGAATAAGACATATTTTTCTTCTAAAGAAGTCGATCGCTTTTACTTGCTCGCTTTACAAGCTGTCTCACAATATATCAAGTATTTGATAAGTTAAAATTTTAATTTACTCAACGTAACTATAAGAATATATTATATTTGTTGCTATTTGTTAAAATATAAGGTAATGGTAGACATACCTATTGCCAAAAATACCAATTTAATATTTTTTTAACTCATTGTATAAATAAGAAAATTTGGAGAAGCGGCCATCAGTTTTTGCTGCTAGTCTTTAATTTTTGTTAAGATTGATGCGACTAAATCCGCGATCGCCTTTCCTACCTTGGAGACTACATAAATAATGCTGCGACTAGAACATATCAGTAAAATTTACCCGACAGGCGAAGTTCTCAAAGATGTCAACTGGGAAGTTAAACCAGGCGATCGCACGGGGTTAGTGGGGGTTAACGGTGCTGGTAAATCTACCCAACTCAAAATCATCGCCGGAGAAATGGAACCTACTAGCGGCGAAATTATCCGCCCTGCTAGTCTGCACATAGCTTATTTGACTCAAGAATTTGAAGTAGATCCAACTCGCACGGTAAAAGAAGAATTTTGGCAAGCCTTTGACGAAGCAAACCAAGTCCATCAAGCGTTATCAGAAGTGCATCGGGCGATGGAAAGCGTCGACACCGAACAGTTAGACAAGCTGATCGATAAAATGGATCGCTTGCAAAGGAAATTTGAAGCTTTGGATGGATACGGTTTAGAGGCGCAGATTGAGAAAATTTTGCCAGAAATGGGCTTTGAACAAGCAGATGGCGATCGCTTAGTCAGTGCTTTTAGTGGTGGCTGGCAAATGCGGATGAGTTTGGGCAAAATTTTACTCCAAAAGCCAGACTTATTATTATTGGACGAGCCAACAAACCATTTAGATTTAGAAACAATTGAGTGGTTAGAAAAGTACCTGAAAAAGTTAGCAACTCCGATGGTAATTGTTTCTCACGACAGAGAATTTTTAGATCGTCTCTGCACTCAAGTTGTAGAAACTGAGCGAGGAGTTTCGGCAACTTATTTAGGTAACTATTCGGCTTACTTACAACAAAAGTTTGAGGCTCAAGAAGCACAATTAAGCGCCTACGAACGCCAGCAAAAAGAATTAGAAAAACAACAAGCATTTGTAGATAGATTTAGAGCTAGTGCAACTCGCAGTACCCAAGCAAAAAGCCGAGAAAAACAACTAGATAAAATTGAACGAATCGAAGCGCCTACGGGGGGAATGAGAACCTTACACTTTCGTTTTCCGCCTTCGCCTCGTAGTGGTAGAGAAGTTGCATTAATTGAAGAACTTACTCACACTTATGATGATAAGGTGCTATTTTTAGGAGCAAATTTAACAATAGAAAGAGGCGATCGTATTGCTTTTTTAGGTCCTAATGGTGCAGGTAAATCTACCTTGCTCCGTTTAATTATGGGCTTGGAACCTCCTACCGAAGGTACAGTAAAAATAGGAGATCATAATGTCATACCTGGTTACTTTGAACAAAATCAGGCAGAAGCATTAAATCTTAGTAAAACTGTAATGGAAACTATCCACGACGAAGTACCAGACTGGACTAATGAAGAAGTTAGAACAATTTTAGGAAGATTCTTGTTTAGTGGCGATACCGTATTTAAACAAGTAGGGGCTTTAAGTGGTGGCGAAAAAGCGCGTTTGGCTTTAGCAAAAATGTTGCTACGTCCAGCTAACTTTTTAATTTTAGATGAGCCGACAAATCATTTAGATATTCCGGCTAAAGAAATGTTAGAAGAAGCAATCCAAAACTACGACGGCACGGTAGTTATAGTTTCTCACGATCGCTATTTTATTTCTAAAGTTGCTAACAAAATAGTCGAAATACGCGATGGAGAATTTCGCACCTATCGCGGAGACTATCATTATTATTTAGATAAAATTACTGAAGAAAAAGAACAAGCAATATTGGAAAAAGCCGCCGCCGAAAAAGCCGCAAAAAAAGCCGCTAAAGCTTCGTCAAAGCGTAAATAAATTGGCTGAGTTACGCTTAAAAATTCGGCAAAATAGGACAAAAAGAAAAAATCCAAGAAAATATCACATAAATCCGTAGAAATTTGCTTGCGATAGGTAGCAGGAATGGTATTATTGCGGTGAGTTAAAACTATTAAATAAAGGGCAATATACTTATGACCCAAGCACCTGTTGCTCCTGTGGTGCTAGTCATTTTAGACGGGTGGGGCTACCGCGAGGAAAAGGATGGAAATGCGATCGCGCAAGCAAAAATCCCGATCGTGGATAGCCTCTGGGCTGCCTATCCTCACACCCTAATTAAGACCTCTGGAAAGGCTGTAGGCTTACCAGAGGGACAAATGGGTAACTCTGAAGTGGGACATCTCAATATTGGCGCTGGACGAGTTGTACCGCAAGAATTGGTACGGATTTCGGACGCGGTGGAAGATGGATCGCTGTTGCAAAATCCGGCATTAGTGCAAATATGCAATGAGGTACGCGATCGCAATGGCAAACTGCATTTAATCGGGCTAACTTCCGAAGGTGGCGTACATTCTCATCTGAGCCATTTGTTAGGATTGCTTGACTTAGCCAAAGCTCAAGAAATTAATAAAGTTTGCATTCATGCCATTACTGACGGACGCGATACAAGTCCACATGAAGGTATTGAAGCAATTGAAAAAGTCCAAAAATATATAGATAGTGTTGGTATAGGGCAGATTGTTACTATTAGCGGTCGTTATTATGCTATGGATCGCGATCGCCGTTGGGATAGAGTCCAAAAAGCCTACGATGTCATAACAACCGACGGCGAAGGTAAAAGTTCGGCTTTAGAAGTTCTGCAAGCTTCCTATGCTCAAGAAGTAACCGACGAATTTATTATTCCCACGCGGGTAGCCCCTGGTGCTATTGAACCAGGAGACGGGGTAATATTTTTTAACTTCCGTCCCGATCGCTCAAGACAACTAACTCAGGCATTAGTAAACAAAGAATTTAACGATTTTAAGCGCCAGCAAATCAAGCCTTTATCGTTTGTCACCTTTACTCAATACGAGCCAGATTTGCCCGTAAAAGTTGCCTTTGAACCACAAAACTTAAACAATATTTTGGGAGAAGTAATCTCTCAGCACGGTTTAAAGCAGTTTCGCACTGCCGAAACCGAGAAATACGCTCACGTTACCTATTTTTTTAACGGTGGCTTAGAAGAGCCGTTAGAGGGAGAAGATCGAGAGTTAGTCACCAGTCCAATGGTAGCGACTTACGATCGCGCTCCGGCAATGTCTGCCGAAGCCGTTACCGATATTGCCGCCGCCGCCATTAAAAAACGCATCTATTCGTTAGTTGTAATTAACTACGCTAATCCAGATATGGTAGGGCATACAGGACAAATCCCCGCCACCATTCAGGCATTAGAAACGGTGGATCGATGTTTAGGAAGATTGCTAGAAAGTATTAGCAAAGTTGGCGGAACAGCGCTCGTTACTGCCGATCATGGTAACGCCGAAAGTATGATAGATGATGAGGGCAATCCTTGGACGGCTCATACTACTAACCCCGTACCTTTAATTTTGATTGAAGGCGAAAAGGCAAACATACCTGGACACGGCGCGGAAGTAGAGCTAAGAAAAGATGGCGCGTTAGGAGATATTGCGCCGACAATTCTGCAAATTTTGCAGCTACCGCAACCAGTAGAAATGACTGGACGCTCTTTGATAGAACCAAACCCCTATCAACTGCAAGCAACTCGTACTCCGGTAGAAGTGTCGTTGTAATTGGGCGCGCGATCGCAATTGAGTTAAAATTTGGAAGACTGGCAGGTAGTAAAGCTTGCCAGAACAAACTTTTGGTTAAGGAACTTGTTAAATGACTTTATATAAAATAATCGAAGCAATTTGGTCAATCTCGGCTGTAGGTTTAACGATTTTGGTATTGCTTCATAGTCCTAAAGGCGACGGAATTGGTGCTATTGGCGGACAAGCCCAATTATTTAGCAGTACAAAGAGTGCTGAAAGTACCTTAAATCGTATTACTTGGATACTAACGGTGATTTTTTTGGGATTGTCTTTAGTTTTAAGTGCAAACTGGATTCCTAGATAGCTGATGCTGTGGAAAAATGCGATCGCTACGAGACAAATTTGGCAAAAGTTAAGGCGATCGCAAAAGCAATTATTTATTTGGGGATTGGCTATTGTTACGGGGTTATTAGTAGTTCTAAGTTCTACGGGGTTTAGTTGGGCAAAACCTCCTCCTGTGCTTACCATAAACCAAAGCCATCCTTTACCCTACACTTTAAAGTCATGGCAAGACTCAACAAATAGCGGCGACTACTTCGAGCAAGTAAAGTTAACAGAAGTAGGCTATTTAGTTTGGTCGCAGTTTCCCGTAAAAGTTTATATAGATAATACTCAAGTGCAAACATGGTTGCAGGTAAAAGCCGCCGTTAAAGAGTGGAGTAGTTATTTACCATTGCAGATAGTTGGGCAAAAAGAAATAGCTGATATTGTAATTACCTTCAAGTCTCCGCCGTTAAGAACAACAAACTTATTACGAGCGCGATCGGCTTTAACTCGCTACGAGCTATATACAAAGAAGGTTTCCAACTCTACCTCAGTTTTAGCTCATCGTTGCACAATTATATTAAGCCCAAATCAACCCAGCAAGTACATTAAAGCTGCTGCACTGCACGAATTGGGTCATGCTTTGGGCATTTGGGGGCATAGTACTGCTACTAGCGATGCTTTGTACTTTTCTCAAGTAACAAATCCGCCCAGTCTTTCCCCTAGAGATATCAATACTCTCAAACGAATTTATCAACAACCAACTCGTTTAGGGTGGCAAGTAGCAAGCCAATAAAAACTATACTTTATATGCCTACCCCAACCCGTCGTTGCTCTAAAACTTGACCGTACAACTGCTCCAAGCAAGTAATATTGTAATTAAGTGTATAGCGCTCTAATACTCGCTGTCGGGCTTTTTTGCCTAGCAGGGGTGCTAACTCTGGGTGATCTTGAAATAGTGGTAACAAAGTTCGCAACTGCGATCCGACGCGGCGCGTATTTAATAATACTCCAATGTCTTCTAAAACTTCCCCATCAGCGCCAACATCGGTTGCTAAACAAGCAAGTCCACAAGCCATTGCTTCTAATAAAGACAAAGATAAACCTTCCACTAAAGAAGGCAATATAAACACATCAGCGCCTCTAAGGATTTCAATGCGTCGCTTTTCATCGGCTACAAACCCTAGCCAAATAATGCCACGATCGGAACCGTAAAAAGGTTTTAATGAAGACGTTAACGGGCCATCGCCCACAATTAGCAACTTACTATCTGGCTTCATTTCTGACTGCTTCCAGGCTCTTAGAAGCGCCTCTACGTTCTTTTCCGCCGCTAGTCTTCCTTGGTAGACAAATAAACGCTCGGCGTTAAACTCAGCTTTAATTGCCGAAGCACCAGGAGAATATCTTTGGACATCTACGCCATTGGGAATTACGGCTACATTTTCCGCAGGTACACCTAAACGCGCTAATACTTCCTTCTGGACTTGGGAAAAAACAATTGTGCGATCGTAGTTAACTAAAAATGGCGCGTAAAGTTGGTAGGCTAAAAGCTGCGTTCCTGATTTTAATTTTGCTCCTTTCCCTGCAAACGGCGTATGAAAAGTAGCAACTAGGGGTACGTCTAATTCGGCGCAGATTTCTGGTAAAAGAAAATCTAAGGGCGATAAAGTTAGCGAAGCATGAACCACATCTGGCTTTAGCTGACGCAGAGAATCTGTTAAAACTTTACTTGCTGTAAACGAGGGAATTGTATAAACCTGTGATTTGTAGAGGAAAGGTAGGGAAACTTCCGCACAGTCAGACTCGTTGACTTTACCTGCTTCTTGAGCAAAATGAAGAAAACTTACTTGGTGTCCTCGGTCTAATAAAGCATTGGTAATTTCTCTACCGTAAGTGACATTGCCACAAAATGGTGTTTTTTTTCCAAGCCAAGCAATATGCATTCTTTAAGCACTTTAAGTTTAGAGATATCGGCGATCGCACGTACATCGCCTTTTAGCAATTATGCACAGATATTCAGTAGTAATTATCTACCCAAATTCTGCGAATTTTCTGCTTCTGTACGGCAAATATACCAGGTTAAGACACTCCCTGCGATCGCAATTGCTGCCAAACTTAAAAAAACTGCCTGTAATCCGATAATTGTCTCCGCTACTCCCGCTAAAGCCAACGGCAAAGTCAGGGCAATATTTACTACATTATTTTGCAAACCAAATACTTTACCCCGCATTTGGGGCGGAGTTTCTTGTTGAATGGTGGTTTGCATCGGGATAGCAACTAAAGACGAAAATACGCCCAACAATGCCAGCGCCAACACGGTAATCCACAGTTCTTTAGTAAATATAGATAAAGTAAATAAACAAGCCGCCATGCCGATAGAGCCACAAAAGCTTAACTGTACGTGAGAAAAACGTTGCCCGTAATGCCCTAAAAGCGTTGCTCCAGTAACAACTCCCACGCCACCCGCCGCCAGCAAAAAGCCAAATTGAGACGATTTTAGACCCGGTATTACTTCTGCCATTCTCACCGCCAAAACTGCCAAGGCAGCAAAAATTGAGAATAAAATTACAAGTTGAATTAAAGCGTTACGAATGCGCTTGTTTTCCCCTAAATAGCGGAAACCATCGCGTAAATCTTCAAAAACGTGGTTTTGCTCCTGTTCTGGTTTTGGCTCTTTTTCGCCAGTTTTGAGCAATAGTAATAGTACGCCGGCGATCGCATAACTGCCACCTACTACTAATTCTTTACCGATGCCAACGCCTACCCCTAATTGATTTGTAACATTATCAGCGATCGCAAGTAACGGTTCTCCGACTGCAAACCCAACAATTACTAGAGCCATCATTGTTGTGGTGTACAGCGAGTTAGCCGATAATAGGTGTTTTTCTTCTACTACTAAAGGAATTGCTGCTTGTTCGGCGGGAGCAAAAAACTGTGTCAAGGTAGAAATTAAAAACGATAGTAATAGTAAAATTCCAAAACCTACAGGCAAACCCGCGAAGTCTTGCCAGTCTTGCGTTAGCCATAATAATACTGGAATCGATAATACTAAAATGCCCCGTAAGATATTTGTTGATACTAATACAGTTTTTTTCGACCAGCGATCGACAAATACCCCAGCTAAAGAACCAAATAGCACGGCGGGGATTGTAAAAGCCATCATAATCGCTGATACCCAGCCGCTAATACTTTGATCGCTGGCTTGAAAACGGGTAGAAATAATCGCAATCATCAGCACCAAATAAACTTTATCGGCTAATTGCGAAAAAACTTGCCCGCTCCACATGGTTAAAAAGTTACGATTTTTAAACACTGGGAGAAAACCAGGTTCGCCATCGGTGTTAGATTCTGGAGGAATGTAAGCTAAATCATCCATCGGTGGATTAGCAATAGCTTCCGTACTCTTTGCTAACTCGTTTAATTGTTCTACGGTAGGGACTTTTTCTTCAGACACGCGATCGCTATTTTGGTTAAAAGTGGAATTAGATAAAGGCATTTTTTGATAATTTTTATTCGATGTCTCCAAAGCTGTTTTCTTTGGTTTATTGCTAGACGGGCGATTGGTAGTATTTCTATTACTAGATGAAACTAATTTTGTATTTAAGTCCGGCGGTTGCATCATACTTTTGGGGCGTAAGGCAAGGCAAAATAACTATCAATCAAAGCAGCAGAACGAATTGGGCGATCGAAATGGTACTCGACGTATTGACGTAAAATCTTTTCAATAGATAGCCAACTAGGATTAGACTGTTCTACTTGACTGAGTTCGGCATCGGCTAGTTGCTGCATTAAAGCAAGTTCGTTACTGCTAAAACGAGCATTTAGTTTTGGTAGTGTTTGGGTTATCTGGTAGTTTGTGCTAGTTTCTTTTACCAAAGTAGTTGAAACTGGCTCGGCGCGGTAAACTACAGCTTTATTTTGGGCTTGTAAACTTTTCCAAGCTTCTAAGCTAATTATGCCTCCAGCCGCGATACTAAAACCTACTTGTTCGATAGTGCGATCGCTTTTTTCAGGAATAATTGTTTTTTGAGTTAATTGGCATTGCTGAACTTGGGGGGTGATTCCCGCTAAAGAAAGCAAGTGAAAAACTGCTTGACTCAGATGAGCTAAAACTAAGAACTCCGAATTGTTAGGCAATTGTTCCAAACGTTTAAGATGTTCGTTAAGTAAGCAGAACAATTCTGTTTGGGGCTGTTCGCTCAAAGCTTGACACATAACGATTTCTGCCATGTATTGACAAGCGGCTAATTTACCCAAATCGCGGCTGAGACGGGGGTAAGTTGTAATAGTTTCTGCTTGAGTAATTTTATCGAGCGATCGCCCTTTAGCAATCAATAACTCGTTCACCACAAACAAACTACTTCTACCGCCCAAGCTAGAATTTTGTTTACGCGCACCTGGTGCTACGGCGCGAATCAATCCATATTCTTGTGTCAAAACTGTAACCAGGCGATCGGCTTCACCTAGGGGCATACTTTTAAGATTAATTCCAGTAGCTTTATAGGTTCGACTCATATTTGGCTATTAGCATTGGTGGAAGCTAAATTTTTTTATTAAGTAAACGATTTTAAACTTAGTCTTTCTCCACAGTATCGCGTTGGCGGAGTAAATCGACACCACGAGATGTACCTAAACGAGTTGCGCCAGCTACTACCAAATCCAAAGCTTGCTCAATTTTGAGAATCCCGCCAGATGCTTTGATTCCTACCCGCTCTTTTGCTAATTCGTAAAGTGACTTTACATCTGCGACTGTTGCTCCCCCATTCCAGCCTGTACTTGTTTTTAAAAATGTTACGCCTGCATCCATACATAATTCCGCAGCAAGGCGCTTTTCGGCATCCGTCAGCAGGGTAGTTTCTAAGATTGCCTTAACTGTAACGTCTGTTTCTTCACATATTTGAGCAATTTCTCGGTGTACTTCTTCAGTTTTGCCGATTTTTAACCAACCTAAGTTAATTACTATATCTAGCTCCGTTGCACCATTTTCTACAGCTTCTCGCGCTTCGTAAAGCTTGGTATTGGAGGTATTAGCGCCACTAGGAAAGCCGATTACGGTACATACTTTCGGATTTTTCCTTTGGAGTAATTCGGCAGCTAGGCGCACATAACAGGGATATATGCAAACCGCCGCAAACTGATATCTATCCGCTTCCTGGCAAAGTTTCTCTATTTGCTCTGGCGTTGCGAGGGGATTGAGCAAAGTGTGATCGATTAAAGGAGCAATATCAATATCTGAATAATCCACCGCCATTTAGTCGCCTCGCACTGGTATCTTCTTAAGTTCTATCAGAAAACTTAATACAAATTTATTATTTTTTTCATTGAAACTATGAAATCTCAGCTTGTGGGGTTAGTGTAAAACAAATCTGAGGTTTTACAATTTTCACACTCGGCAAAAAATTGATTTCCACTCTTGCGAATTTTCTCTTTACTATTGCAAGTTTGACAAAAAATATTAATTGGTGTATTACCTTCGCATTCTAAGCATTTAAAATAGTAGCCATATTTGCCAGATGTTACACATAAATTAGTTTTGTTGCATTGACGACAGGAATAATTACTTACGCTCTAAGCGATTGCTTAACTAGGTTTAGAAATTACCGGACTAGGGATAGATGGACTTTCAGCTTTAACTTGAATTACTATTTTTTTATCTGGTGGAGAGGTTTGTACATTAGGTTTAGGTATAGCTTCTGCTTCAGTCTTACGACATAAGGGTTTATGCTCTTTTAGTAGAAACTGAACAACTTTATTTACGTCATCTTTACTAAATGAACGCCCCGTGCTGTTTAAATTGAAGAAACTACTCTCTTTTTGTTGTTTGACCTGAAGCGATCGCACTCGATCGCAAATTTGATCGGCTTTACATACTTCCTCTAAAGACATTTTTTTGGGACGATCGATAATACCAGAATCAGATATTGCTACAAGTACATCAATTAGGATTGCTCCAAAATAAGGCTGCATACCTAAAATTTTAGCTAGTAAAACCTCAGCGTGTCGATCTAAATACTTTTTAAGAAAAATACCTTGTATGCGAACTTGAATAATAGGGGATGCCATACCTTGAGCAGTATTGTTAGAGGGTGTTTGAAAAGTTTTGCGGGGTCAGATTTTATGCTAATCGCTTCACCATGATCCTTATCATGGCAAGGTAGATAAACGTCTCTGATGTTTCCGGCAATAATTCGCGCGTCTCTGACT
>JAHHGY010000036.1 GCA_019359635.1 Chroococcus sp. CMT-3BRIN-NPC107 | reverse complement strand
CTCGTAAGACTATTTGCTTTTCCTTTGGCGGAGGAGATGCACGATTTAGTAATCGGTTTGTTCATTAATCGCGCTTGAGTTTGGTCTAAAGATTTGATTTCTAAAACACTTATCTAGCACACTACCCTAAAAAATTACTCTTTAAAAGTTCTGCGTACACATTCCCACTGAGATTGCGATGATTGCCTGCTCTTAAAAATTTACTATTTTTATCAATATAGTTAGTCCAACTATAAGCCACTCCTGCTTGGGGATTGTTTTGTAGGGCTTTTAATTGAGCTTCTAGTTTGTCTTTTGTCCACAGATCGTCTGCATCCAAAAAGCTAACAAATTCACCTTGGGCTTGAGCAAATCCACGATTGCGACTGGCAGCTACGCCACCATTAGGATAAGTAAAAACTTTTAAGCGCGGATCTTTTATGCTATTGATGACATCCAAAGTTGAGTCTTGAGAGCCATCGTTAACTACGATTAATTCTAGATTTTTCCAAGTTTGATTTAAAACTGAGTCAATTGTTTCTCGAATCGTTTTTTCACTATTAAAAGTTGGGATAACTACAGAAATTAGAGGGGGACTTAGAGATTTCATTGTATTTATCTATACTTTAATATGAGTAAGGCGATCGCAGTTAATGCTCATTTATGTGTTGCTTGTACCTAAGTTACACTAACTACCGTAAAGTACCTAAATAGTCTTGACAAGACTATCACCTTAAAAATTTGTCCTGAAAACTTGTTTGTTCGCAAGGGCGAAACCTGTTAAGCCGTCCTGATTTTTAGAATAAAGATTTTGATCAGCTTAAAAATATTGTTGCCTTGTTCTGCCGAAAACTTTGTATACTGATGCACAAATTGTATAACTAAGAAAAAATTGTCAAACTGTTATAATTTTGAGACTTCTAGCTCGTGTAGTAAAAACGGTTTAATGCCAAGCTCTACGGTCTTTGTTTGTTTATTATGTTTGTAGTAGAAAGAGACTAATACTCAAATCGATCTCAAATAATGTGTAGTAAATGACAAAAGTAAAACAAGATACAGCAAACATTCTTTGCCTTGGTTTAGGATGGTTCCCCACAAAACCAGGAGGACTAGAGCGATATGTATACGAACTGGTACGTTGTTTAGCAGTAGATCGCGACAAGGTAGAATTGTGTGGAGTTGGGCTACCAGAAACACCCGCCGACTCTAGTGTAGAATTAATCAATTTAGCCGAACCAGAAGATCGCATCTGGCAGAGAATTGGACTAATTCGTGCCAATTTTCAAAAGTTTATCAGAGAAAAAAAGACTAAACCCGATGCGATTAATCTTCATTTTGCATTGTATAGCTTGCCAATATTACAGTTTCTACCTCCAGAAGTACCGATTACCTTTTCTTTTCATGGCCCTTGGTCGCTAGAAAGTGAAAAAGAAGGTAGCAATAAATTGAGCGTACTTGTCAAATACTGGCTAGAGCAAATAGTTTATCAACGGTGCGATCGCTTTATTGTTTTGAGTAAGGCTTTTGGAACGATTCTTCACGAACGTCATCGCATTCCTTGGAGCAAAATTCATGTCATTCCGGGAGGAGTCGATCCTACCCAGTTTCAAATTAGTTTATCTCGAACCCAAGCACGCGAACAGCTAGGATGGCAAACCGATCGCTTTATATTGTTTACACCGCGTCGTCTCGTACAGCGTATGGGAATTGATGTTTTGTTGAATGCTATAGCGGCAGTTAAGTTGCAATATCCGCAAGTTTGGTTAGCGATCGCCGGAAAAGGACCCCAACAGGTATATTTAGAGCAACAAGTATTAGAACTAGGTTTAGAAAATCACGTCAAATTTCTGGGTTATTTGCCAGACAACCAGCTTGATGTTGCTTATCAAGCAGCCGATTTGACAATTATGCCTAGCCAATCGTTTGAAGGGTTTGGTTTAGTTTTGTTAGAGTCCTTAGCCTGTGGTACACCCGTGCTTTGTACGCCCATTGGCGGAATGCCAGAAGTGCTAACGAGCTTTTCTCCCGAACTAATTACAACTTCTGCTGATGCCGAGGCGATCGCTACTTGTCTGAAATCTGTACTGAGTAAAAATATATCTCTACGTACTCGTGAGTCTTGTCAAGAGTACGCTTCTACCAATTTTAACTGGACTAAAATTACCTCTCAAGTTAGACAAGTTCTTTTACTTCCCCGTGTCTAAGATTCAGGATTTACTGCAAGATTCTGGCGATGGTAGCTTGTAGAAAAATAGTAAAAAGACCAGCGAATAAAGAGAAATTCTCTTAGTTGCCAAGGCGGGACGGGGAGATAGATTTTTTCTATCTCTGCTTTCGGGAAAAGTCGTCCCAAATATCCAACTACCAAACCCAATCGTGGCAGCAAAGGTTATTAAAGCTAGAAGCATAAAGCCCCCTGTTTGTAAAGGTGTGCGGTAAGTCTTGATACACAAGCTAACAATAAAATCAAGCAACCGCAATATTTATTAATCAAAATTGTAAATCGTAACGCCTTTACACACTTCTCTCAGAAAACTTTTAGGTTGAATATTGGTAAAAGTCTTTATATGACTACCATAGTTAGATTTTGTATAGAACGGGGAAATATGATAAAAAGTAGAGTCAGATAAGAAAGAATAAATTACTAAAATAGCTTAAGTCATAAATCATAAACTAATACTATTGATGGAAAATATCTTCGATCGCTCTCTTGATTGGTTAGTCGTATTTAGTTATGTAAGCTTTACTATTTTTGTGATGTGGCGCGTTTTTGCTACGAAATAGAATGGATCAAATCAAATACTTTGTAGGTTTAGTAATATTTTCAAGTATTGGCTCGTTTTTAATTGTCGATGCGATCGCCTTAATAAAAATAATCGGTAAAACTAACCATCGTCTTTTGTTTTCAGACTTTTTAAGACTTGTGATTTTAGCGGGGATGGCTGCAATTGGTTATCTACTGGCAAAGGAAACCTTTACTAAACCTAATGATTGGGTAATATTTTTAGTAATTGGCGCGATCGCCTCTATCGTTATATATGGGCTAGGAATCAATCGGAGAATGGCTGAGGGAAAAAGGACACGCAAACATTAAGCAAGGAATTTTTAAATAATGAATCAGTTAGCAACTAATCGTCTGATAACTATTGCCGTTAGTCACTATTGCGAAAAAGCACGATGGGCGCTAGATTGGCTAAAAATTCCCTATATAGAAGAAAGCCACGTCCCAATTTTTCATCGCTTTACTACCCGGAGACTTGGGGGTAAAAGCGTTCCGGTTTTAATTACCCCAGCAGGTGTTTTTAAAGACTCAACAGACATTCTGCATCATCTTGATGCAAATTCTCAAGCGCAAAAACATTTGTATCCTACCGATCCCGCACTCCGTAAAGAAGTAGAACAACTTGAAGAATTATTTGATAGTAAGTTAGGCGTACATATCCGCCTCTGGGGATATCATTATCGAGGACTCAGCGATCGCGAAGCTATGCGGGAAATGTGGTGTGAAGATGCGCCTAAGCTCGAAAAAGTTGGGTTTGACTTCGCATTTCCGCTCATGAGTCGTATAGTTCGACGGGTTTACAATGTTTCTGCTGATAATGCTGCTATTTCTTTGCAAGAAATTAAGCAAGTTTTTGAGTTAGTGGAGAATCGTTTAACCGATGATAAGCAGGGATATTTAGTTGGCGACAGTTTTAGCGCTGCGGACTTGACGTTTGCAGCTTTAGCGGCTCCGATTTTGCGACCAAAAAATCATCGCAATACAAAATTTTTACTTAAGAAAATAGATCCGCAAATGGCAGAAATAGTTTTAGAATTGCGCCAAACAAAAGCAGGGAAGTATGCACTTCGTCTTTACCGCGAACACCGCTAATTGTCAGCCATCAACCATTTTTTGAAAGCGGGGAGAATTGGCAAGTTCGGCAAAATCTGGTTCGGTTTTTGCGTCTTCTTTATAGCGCGGATTTAATTCAATCGCCTTTTGCAAGTTCTCAAGCGCTAACTTTGATTGTCCCTGGAGAGCGTAAGAAAGCGCCTTGTTGTAGTAGGGAGGGGCATAAGTGGCATTTAATTCCAAAGCTTTGTCAAAGCTGGCTAGGGCTTCCTCATCGCGTTCTAATTGCACTAGAAGATAACCTTTAGAGTTCCAAGCTTTGTAGGAATTGGGGTTGAGTTGAATAGTTTTATCAAAAGATGCGATCGCATCTTCGTATCTTTCTAGCACTTCTAACGCCATTCCCCGATTTAACCAAGCTACCGCATCCTCACTCTGAATCTGAACGGCGCGATCAAAGGATTCAAATGCGTCCTGGTGGCGCTGGAGTTTACCTAAAGCTACTCCTTTATCTACCCAAGCTTGATGATAATTAGGGGCGTATTTGATCGCATTATCGTAGGAAGAAATTGCATCTTCGTACTTTTTCATTCTCCCTAAGACGATTCCGCGATGAAACCAAGCTAAATGATTATCTGTTTGAGTTTTTACTACATTGTCAAAGGAAGAAACCGCATCTTCGTATCTTCTCAACTCTTTGCAACTTAGCCCTCGATAGTACCAGCTATCGGGATTAATGGGGTCAAGAGCGAGTAACTTGTCAAAAGAGGCGATCGCATCAGCGTACTCTTTCAAGTGCCAAAATGCCATACTGCGATCGTGCCATACTTCCGGGTGATCGTTGTTGATTGCTAAAGCACAGTCAAATAATGCGATCGCATCTGTATAGTTTTTTGCTTCTAGTTGCGCTTTTCCTTCATTTATATAATCTTCTGGATTTATAAATAAGTGAGGATTATTAGCTTTAAGCTTTTCTATTTCTTCTGTTAGCGGTTGAATTTTTTGAGTTATTTCTGCAAAGGCTAATTCTATTAAAGATTGAGGAATATTACTTGCTAATTGTTGCAATATCTGCTCTTTTTGAGCTTGAGCATCTAATTGAACTTGCTCTAATTCTGAAGCTAATTTATCTTCCAAAGTATTTAATTTATCTATAGATATGTCTTTACGGTTTTGAATTTCTGTTTGTAAAGCTGTAAGTTGAGTAGCAAAATCTGCTTCTAATTTTTCTACAATTTCTGCTGCTTGGTTTTCCTGCAAGTTAATCATTTCTTGCGATTTCTCTACTTGACTTGCAAAGTTAGTTTCTAAAGCTTTTAAGTTTTGCAAATCTGCTGCTAGTTGCTCTTGCATTTTTATTTGATATTGAGCAACTTGAGCAATAATATCAAAGTGCAATTCTTCTAACTGTTTTAAACTTGACTCCTGCTGCTTTTGAACTTGCAGCTTTGCTTGAGCTTGAATCTCTGCTAATTGTGGTGCTAGTTCGGAATCTATCTCTTTTAAACTTTGCTCAATTATATCTTGCTGCTTTTGTGCTTCTTGTTTTAGCTGGGATATCTCTTGAGCAACTTCTTTTTCTATTTGCTTTAAATTAGCTAAAACTATGTTTTTTCGCTCTTGAGCTTCTGATTGAATACTAGATAGCCGATCGTTTAATTCTGATTGAGTTTGCTGAAAAGTTCGCAATATTTTATTTTTTTCTTGCTGCAACTCTGCTTTAAATTGTGGAGCAAGTTCTCGCCCTAAGTTTTCTATGTTTTGTACCAAAGAACTTTGACTGTTTGCTGTTGCTATTTGTAACTGACTTAAGCGTTCTTTAAACTCTGATTCTGCGCGTTGAAAGTTTTGCAAAACCATATCTTTTTGCTTCTGTAGTTCAGTCTGCAACTGAGGGACAAGTTTTGCTCTTGACTGTTCTAAGTTTTGAATTAGTAGCTTTTGTCTAGTTTCTGCTTCTACTTGAAGTTTACTTAACTGCTCAACAAAATCTGCTTCTGATTGCTCTATGTTCTGCAAAGCTATATCTTTTTGTTCTTGTAAAGACGTTCTAATTTGAGGAGCAAATTCTGTATTTAACTGACGGAGATTTTGCGTTAATAAGTTATGTCTAGTATCTATTTCTATTTGTAGCCTTTTCAGCTTTTCTGTAAATTCGGCTTCTAGCTGTTGAATATTTTGTAAAATTATGTCTTTTTGTCCTTGCAAATCTGCTTGCAAGCGATCGGGAAAATCTACCCCAATTTTTTCTAAGTTTTGAATAATTAATTGTTGGCGTTCTTCGGTTTTGATTTCCAACTGATTTAAAGCTTTAATAAACTTAGATTCCGATTGTTTAAGGCTTGCGACTACTTCATCTTTTTGCTGTTGAAGCTTGGTTAATTCTTGGGGAAGCTCTGTTTTTACTTGAGTTAAATCTTTAAGAATTAAAAAATGTTGTTTTTGTGCATCGTTTTGCAATTCCTGTAAATGTTCTGCAAAAGTTGATTCGGCTTGCTCTAAACTATATTTAGCTCGATTTGTTTGAGTTTCCAAGTTGGTTAATAGTTGCTGTTTCGAGCGCGAAAACTCTGCTTGATGCTGCGATAGTTGCTCTTTTTGAGCCGCTATTTCTTGGTGTAAATCCTCCGCCTCAGTATTTAGCTCGTCAGCTGTATCTTGAGCAGAAATTATGGTATTCTCAACGGCGCTTCTAGCTTCAGCAAGTTTTGTTTCTAATTCTTTAAGTTCGTGAAAATTGTTCTTAACTACTTCTGCTAATTGTTTGATTACCCCACGCCGGATGACAAATAAAGTTGCGATCGCAATAAATAGCATCAACACCAAAACACCCAGCAATATATTAAAGAGCGTAACAGTACGATTAAACTCCCTGGTTTCTTGGGTTTGTACTACCGAGTTTTGAGACGGATTCTGTTGCGCTAAAGCTGGCGAAAACCCGGATATTAAGCTCAAAGACAGCAGGAAAGTCATACTGTTACGCGGTATTGAGTAGTGTTTGAGGTTGCGCTTCATGGAAATGTCTCCCGTGCCTATGAGCCAGATTGAGAAATCGCTTATCTTAACTTAAGATAAACTTTCTCAGGTTGTCGATGTTTCTAGTTGAAAGATAACAGAAAGGTTGTTTGCAGGCATAGCAACGGTTTTGACTAGCGTAAGCTGTTGAGATTTTGCAACTTCTGTAACTTTCTCTAAATCTCTCACACCCCAATGAGGGTTTTGACTACGCAAGCTTTCATCAAAGGCTACATTACTCGGTGAAGTATGCTTTCTACCATGAGTAAAAGGACCATAAAGATACAAAATGCCACCCGGAGGTAAAATCCGCCTTGCGCCTGCCATCAATCCTAAGCAAGCTTCCCAAGGGGCAATATGAATCATATTGATATTTGCAATCGCGCTAATGGGTTCTACGTTACCTAATTCCCAAACTGGCTGACAAGCATCTAAAGCGATGGGTGGGTATAAGTTTTCAGTAAAAGTATGACTTCTCCAAGCGTTAATACTAGCAAGGGCTAAAGGATTGGGATCGGAAGGTAGCCACTTACGAGGTTGCAGACGAGGAGCAAAAAATACCGCGTGTTCTCCTGTACCGCTAGAAACTTCTAAAACTGTGCCAGTGGGCGGCAATACTTCTAAAAGTACCTCTAAAATTGCCTCCCGGTTGCGCTCGGTGGCAGGAGCGTATTGTCTAGCATCAGAATTATTCACCAGTTTTACAGCGCCCTTCTAGGTTACATTCAATGCGTTTTTGGCGATTGCCTCCGGCAGTGCGCTCCGCGCGATCGGCAATAATTGTTGCTAAATTTGATCTTCCGGTGAGTTGGAGCCGCCAGTCAGCCCAAATACCATATAAACTATCAGCCACAAAGCCAATTATTGGTAGCTTGGTTATAGCGTAAATCCACCCCATCCCCAAAGCCTCGTAGACGCGGCGAAACACCTCTACATTTTTAACAACCGTACCATCTGATAGTACAGCATGGATTCTTCCCATTGCGGTTTCAAAGTCAACACCGCCATGATCTTCAGGGTTGTAAAAGTCGTCTGCTATATCTACAAAAGCTACTAATCCTCGCCCAGCATCCCGTTTTTGCAAAAAGTTGACTTCGCGCAGGCACAAAGGACACTCCCCATCGTAGAGGAGCTTAATTCGCCAGGGTTGTGTAGCCGTTGATTCTTGAGACTGTGTTTTCGACGAGAGCATAATGTTTAGATATGTAACTATCTTTTATTTTAAGAAAAATTAAGCGCTCAGACGCGATCGCACCATAAACACTCTCATTGCCCAAAATTTTAGAGATTAGTTTTTATCCTGTTTGGTTATACAACCCAATACAACCTCTAATAAGCCAGGAAAACGAGCATCCAAGTCCTCCCGGCGAATTTGATTGAGTTGCAGAGTTCCTTCTTTACGGGAACAAGTAACGCCTGCCTCCCGCAGCACTCTAAAGTGATGAGACATAGTTGATTTGGCGATCGCAAGTCCCAATGCGTCGCATACAACCGAGCAAGGCTGTTCTCCCTCTATTGCTAAATGCCTAACAATTTCCAGGCGAATTGGATCGCCCAAAGCATAAAGCACCCCTGGCAACGAAATATCTTTTTTGTCTGGATGATAAAACAATCTCATCCTTGCATTATCTCATAAACAAACTTATAGTTTAATTGTTCGGCAATATCGAACTATTGAAATACCAGCCAAAATAGAGAGTAAACTCATGAACCGAAAAGTAGCACTCGTAACTGGAGCAAGTCGTGGTTTGGGAAAAGCGATCGCATTGCGATTAGCCAAAGATGGGATGGCGATCGCTGTGCATTACGGCAAAAATCAAGCCGCCGCAGAGGAGGTAGTCGCTGCAATTAGCTCTATTGGTGGAGAGGCTTTTGCTGTACAAGCTGAAATGTCTGAAGTTGCAAGTATTAAGGCAATGTACGAGACATTAGATGCTGAACTGACGCAAAGGACTGGAGAGGCAAAGTTTGACGTACTTGTAAACAATGCAGGAACGGCAATTGGCAAGCCTATGGAGGAATGGACTGAGGAAGAATTTGATTATCAGTTCGATTTGAACGTGAAGGGCTTATTTTTTACAACACAAATGGCACTATCGCGAATTAATGACAATGGACGCATCATAAATTTAGGAACTGGACTAACGCGATTTTCTTATCCACTTTACGCTGTCTATGCTGCTTCCAAAGGTTCAATTGATGTTTTGACACAGTATTTAGCAACATCACTTGGCGCGCGAGGGATCACAGCGAATACTCTTGCTCCTGGAGCAATTGACACCGATCTTAACGCTGGTTGGTTACGTTCAGAAGAAGGAAAAGCACAAACGCTGGCAACTTCTGCTATCAAGCGAATTGGGATGCCTGATGATATTGCAGACGTGGCTTCATTTTTGGCTTCTAATGACAGCCGATGGGTTACAGGGCAGCGAATTGAGGCTTCTGGGGGCGCTCATCTCTAGAGACTAAACAACTTATACCGAGCCAATGCGCGATCGCGTTGTGGTGGTGCTACTGACACTCTGGCTATTTAACCAATGCCACTTCTTAGGTAAAGCAAGTTAAGTCATCTAGTACCCTGCACCTCTTGAATCTAAAACTTGGAGACTGAAATGATTGACTTGTACACATATCAAGCTCCCTGCGGCTATAAAGCCTCGATTTGTTTGGAAGAATTAGAAATGCCTTACACAGTTAAGGTAGTCAACATTTGGGAAGGCGAACAGCACAAGGAAGAATTCTTACAACTGAACCCCAATGCCAAGATTCCAGTTATTGTCGATCGCGAAACTGACGAAGCTATTTTTGAATCTTGCGCGATTTTGCTCTATTTGGCAGACAAAGCAGGGCAATTGATTCCCCCATCGGGCAAACAGCGCCGGGAAGTTATTCAGTGGCTATTTTTTCAAGCAGCTTCAATTGGTCCAATGTTAGGGCAAAGAATGCACTTTGCTTTTGTTGCGCCGGAGAAAATTCCTTACGCGATCGCTCGTTACACCAAGGAAACTGACAGGCTTTACAACATTTTAGAGCAACGGCTAATAGAGAAGGAATTTATTTGCGATCAATACTCGATTGCTGATATTGCTCATTTTGGCTGGTTGTACATGGCAAACCAAAGGCTTGATAACTTAGAGCATTTTCCTCATCTTACTGCTTGGTACGATCGCATTGCTGCTAGATCCGCCGTTGCCAAAGGCGTTACAGTACCCGCTCCCTCGCCCTTTATCTAAATTTGGAGGAAGTATGACAACCGCTCTAATTGTCGGTGCAGGTAATGGATTAAGCGCCTCTTTAGCCCGTTTATTTGCATCTGAAGGCATGAACGTTGCTTTAGTGGCTCGTCAGACTGATAAACTCAGTCAGTTGTGTAAGGAAATTGGCGCTGTCAGTTTTGCCTGCGATGCCTCGAAAATAGAGGATGTAAAGCAGTTATTTATCGATGTCGAAAGTCAATTGGAGTCGCCAAACGTTGTAGTTTATAACCCCAGTTGGCGGATAAATGCCCTTTTATAGACTTGAATCCAAAAGATGTTGCCAAAGCTATAGAAATAACTGCTTTCGGTGGCTTTTTGGTCGCCCAGGAGGCAGCAAAACAGATGTCAAAGCAAGGTAGTGGCGCGATTTTATTTACTGGCGCTTCAGCCAGCGTCAAGGGCTATGCTAAGTCTGCTCCTTTGGCGATGGGAAAATTTGCCCTGCGCGGTTTGGCGCAAAGTATCGCCCGCGAACTAGCGCCGCAAAATATCCATGTTGCTCATTTTGTCATCGATGGCGCGATCGCACCTCCAGCAACAGATAATTCTGCTGATAGTATGCTCGACCCCAATGCGATCGCTCAAACCTATCTCAATATTCTCCGCCAACCCCGGAGCGCTTGGACGTGGGAAGTTGAACTACGTCCTTGGGTAGAACGTTTTTAAGCAGATGCGCGATGTATTGGAAGTAAGACAATTTAAGGAAAATAACCCATGATCGATCTCTACTACTGGACAACACCAAACGGTCACAAAATCACGATGTTTCTAGAGGAAGTGGAATTACCTTACAACATCATTCCTATCAATATCGGATCGGGCGATCAATTTAAGCCAGAATTTCTAAAAATCGCGCCTAATAATCGGATTCCGGCAATTGTTGACCGCGAACCCGCAGATGGCGGCGAACCTATTTCGGTATTTGAATCGGGAGCAATCTTACTGTATTTAGCTGAGAAAATTGGCAAACTAATTCCTATAGATGTGCGCGATCGCGTAGCAGCTTTAGAATGGTTATTCTGGCAAATGGGCGGCTTAGGACCTATGGCTGGGCAAAATCATCATTTCAACCGTTATGCACCAGAAAAAATCCCCTATGCGATCGATCGCTACGTTAATGAAACAGGACGCTTGCATGCCGTGCTAAATAAGCAGTTAGAGGCAAAAGAATTTGTTGCTGGCACTTATTCTATTGCAGATATTGCATCTTATCCTTGGATTGCGGGCTACGAGATGCAGGGTCAAAATTTAGATAATTTCCCTCACCTCAAGCGCTGGTTTGAAGCAATTAAGGCGCGTCCAGCAACTATTCGCGCTTACGAAAGAGCAGAAGCGTTTAAGGAGCAAGCCCTTGATATTGAAAAGTCACGACAATTATTATTCAACCAGTCCGCAAATACAATTGGCGGCGCGTAGTATTCCAAGAAACTAGAGAAACAACATTACGATTATTAATAAAATATGTTTCCTAGTTTTTTGCCTTACGCAGTTAATTTACTGCAAGAAAACACCTCCATAGCTTTAACAAAAAGTATCAAGCGAGAGCAAATTAGGACTCCTCTAAGCAAAAATGCGATAGCAACTGCTTACGTTTGCCAAGGTACAGGAACGCCGATACTCCTACTACATGGTTTTGATAGTTCTGTATTAGAGTTTCGCGCCCTTTTCCCTCTACTTGCTGCCTACAACCAAACGTGGGCGGTCGATTTATTAGGGTTCGGATTCACAGAAAGGCTACTAGAAATTGATTACAATCCCAGTACCATCAAAACTCATCTATATTCCTTTTGGAAAACCCTAATTAACCGCCCCGTAATGCTAGTTGGTACTTCTATGGGAGGTGCAACGGCTATAGATTTTACTATTACTTATCCCCATGCTGTTGAGAAGCTGGTATTAATAAATAGTGTCGGTTTTAGTGGGGATTTTCCTTTAGGTAAATTGTTATTTCCGCCGCTAGATTACTTAGCAATTGAGTATTGGCGACAGCGCAAACTCCAAGCATTATTTTTGGGTAGTAAGTTTGGTAATCTAAAGCCTGGGGAAATTGAAGCGATTAGATGTGCGGTATTGCACTTAGAAATGTCTAATTGGCAAGCAGCAATGATGAGTTTTACTAAAAGTGGCGGTTATAGTGACTTAGTAGAAAAAATTGCCCAAATCAACACGCAGACATTAATTTTATGGGGAGAATTAGATGAAACATTGCCTAAAATAGACGCAGAGAAGTTTAATAAAGCGATCACACATTCTCAGTTAATCTGGCTTGATTGCGGTCATGTTCCCCATTTAGAGCGAGCGCAAGTTGTAGCAAATCAGTTGCTCAATTTTTAAGTAAGCATTCCGGCGGTAAAAACTTGCGCGGTGGTCAGATTTAAGTCTTTTAAAGTCGGTGACTCGATGACTTCGCTACCTCGAAATTGACTAACTTGATACTCGTCCTCAACTAAACTATAAACTGAAATTGTTGGCTGTTTGGGGTTGCCTATATACCGTTTACCGCCCAAACCTAAGTAGTCTACAATCCAGTATTCAGGAATACCTAAAGTTTCGTAATCTACAAGCTTGTGTCCGTAGTCTGTACGCCAATTAGTGCTGACAACTTCAATAACTAATTTAACAGAAGTGCCTTGAGTAATGATTGATTCTCTTTCCCATCTAGGATCGCTGGTAATAGTTTGTCTATCTAAAATGATCAAATCGGGTTCGTAGCCAGAGCGATCGCTATCAGATTTAATTACGCACTCTTTGGGTATAAAGTAAGAAAGTTTTTGTTGTCTAATTGCAAAGTTAAGTTCTGCGGCAAGAAAGCCTGCTATTTCTGAATGTTTCCCAGTCGGTTTAGGCATTTCGACAATGGTGCGATCGTGCAATTCGTAGCGGTTCTCTGACTTTTCTGGATACCAATCAATAAATTCGTCAAAGGTCACTTGTTTAGATATGGTCTGAATCATAGCTGAGAATGCCTTGATTTTTTAAGTTTAGTGATATAAATAATTCTAAACACGCCGTAGTTAATGGCTGCGACTTCTTAAGGTTATCCCCAAACCTATCAAGCTCAGCGTTAATAGTAACAACATTAACCAATCCCCCCAACGCACGTACAATGTTTTGGTTTCTCGGCGATAAATAGTTGCAGCGTGTAATTGGTAAGTATTGAGCTTAGATATCCACTCCGTTTTGCCGTGAGGATTGACAATTCCAGAATAACCAGTATTTGTTGCTCGTACTGCCCAGCGATCGCTTTCAATTGCCCGCATTACGTCTTGAGCGTGGTGTTGAACGGGCATTGCGGGGCTATAGTGGGCGTTATTGGCAGCACTGAGAATAAATTGACCACCCAGTGCTGTTTGGCGGCGCAAATGCTCAGAAAAAGCTGATTCATAACAAATACTTGCGATCGCTCGTCCAAAGGGTGTATCAAATACTTGGTTGTCTGCGCCTGCAACTTGATGGGCTTCTAAGGGAGAAAGGCGATCGATTAATGTTCCTAAAACTTCTGCAAAGGGAATATATTCGCCCAAAGGTACTAATTTTACTTTGTTATAACGGCTGTAAACTTCCCCTGTACCTGTAAGCGTAAATAAACTATTTGTATAGCTGCTCCCTTGCTCTCCAAAGGCTCCCAACCAAGCAACAACGCTTTTTTCTTGCACTGCTTTATAGAAAGAACTACCCAGTATATCCCGCCAAAACAAAGGTAAGGCTCCTTCAGGAGTTAAAACTGCCTCAACTCCTTGGTCAGCAAGAGTTTTATAGCCTGTCGTATAACCTTCAAGCGCGCGACGTAAACCACCTGCATAAAGCTTAATTTCGTTAGGAATATTACCTTGAATAATCCCAACTTTTAATCCAGTTTCTGGCGGTTGAATTAGTCGCTGGCTGGCTAATCCCCATCCCACTAAATGCAAGCCGATTAGTAAAGAAGCCGCATAACTTAAGTAACTTCTACTCCGGTGAAGCCAAGCTTCGGCAATTAACAAGTTAAATGCAACTAGAGCGGCGGTAATTGCAGTAGTACCCGATATTTGACCTAAATGTAAAATTGCGATGTTGTGGGGGCTTTGGGTATAGGCTAACGTAGTCCACCACAACGCGCCTCGACTCCAAAGGCTTTCTAAACCACACCATAGGGTTGTACCGACTAAAACGCGGAGGGGAAAAGTTAAATTTTTCCCCAAAAAAGTCATACAAGTTGCCCAAATCGCAACTAAAACTGCTCCCCATAGTGTGAGGAATATCCAACAAAAAGCTGCGATCGCTAAACTAGGAAGCCAAGCCACCCCCATCCATGTCATCGGGTGAATACCTGTAATCCATCCTATTGCTATACCGTGATAGCCAATTCCCCACAGCAAAGCACAAAAGAAAGTATTATTACCTGCAATAATTAAAATCCATAGCGGTGCTAAAGCAATCCAAGCTAAAAACCACGCGCCAACGGGTGCAACGGTTAAACCCATTGTCACCCCAGCAACTAGAGCAATAAATAGCGGGAGCAAACCTCCCGCTTTTATTTGCTTATTCTGCCTCAACTTCATCATCAATGACATTCGGCGGTACTAGAGCAACATCTGCGATCGCATCGTCTTCATCCAATCTCTGCACTCTTACCCCGGTAGCGGTTCTAGACTGCGTAGGAATGGCGTTAACGGTTTGACGGATAATAATCCCGCGACTTGTTACCATCATCAACTCATCATTAGTGTTGACAATGCAGAGAGCGGCGAGTTTATCTTGCTGTTTGCGGGGTTTAAATTTGGTGGCAATTTTCCCCTTAGTTGCTCGGTTGTAGAGCTTAAACTGTGCTACAGGTACGCGCTTACCATAGCCGCCCATAGTAATGATTAGTACCCAAGGGCCCGATCCCTCAGTAAGCGTTACTTCTTCACCTTCAGTAATTTCTACTTCAGTTTCCGTAACTTCTACTTCTTCGATTTCGACTTCTTCAGCTTCGTTATCTAAAATGGGTAAGGTAGCAAGAACTGCACTAGGCAATATATCCATCCCAATTAGCTCGTCGCCAGCTTTTAACTTCATCGCTCTTACGCCGCGAGTTGCTCTACCTAAAGGACGCAATTGTTCTTTATTGGTTCTAAAGTGAATTGCCATCCCAGAGCGCGAACCGATAATGATACTGTCTTCATTTCTCGCTCGTCGTACCCACCGTAATTGATCGCCATCTTCTAAGGAAATCGCAATTAATCCATTTGCCCGAATGTTACTAAAAGCTGTTAATTCAGTTTTTTTAATGTATCCACTGCGCGTCAACATTACTAAATATTCATCGCTAGTAAATTCGCTTACTGGGACGATGGAAGTAATTTTTTCATTTCTAGGAATGGGCAACATCTGCACAATGGGCGCACCTCGGCTAGTGCGGGAGGCGGCGGGGATTTGGTAAGCCTTGAGAGAATAAACTACACCGCGATCGCTAAAAAATAGTACGCTGTCATGATCGCAACAAGTTAAAAAATGCTCAATGCCGTCATCTTCTTTGATTTTTGCTCCGGCTTTACCGCGAGTTGCTCTACTTTGCGCCTCAAAGGTACTGACAGGCATCCGCTTAATATAACCTTGCTCGGTTAGCAAAATTAAAGCTTTTTCATTGGCAATTAAGTCAATGTCTCCCAGTTCCCCTAAATCTGGCTCAATTACTGTGCGTCGGGGGGTAGAGTGAGCGACTTTGATTTGCTCAACTTCAGTTTCGACAATTTCTAAAATCCGTTCGCGTCTTGCCAATATATCTTGCAAATCGGTAATTTGCGTTTGCAAATCATCGTGTTCGTGGCGGATTTTGTCAGCTTCCAAAGCTGTCAAGCGGCGCAACTGCATTTGCAAAATTGCATCGGCTTGTTGTTCGCTAAGAGAATAAAACTCAATTAACTCAACTTTAGCTGTAGGAGAATCGGCGGCTTGACGAATGGTGACAATAATTGCATCTAAATTAGCTAGAGCAATTAGTAAGCCTTGCAATAGGTGATCGCGTTCCTCAGCTTTCCGCAATTCGTACTGAGTGCGGCGAGTAATTGAAATAATCCGAAAATCTAAAAATACTTCTAAAAACCTTTTAATTGTCAGCAGTTGCGGGTCATTGTTGACCAGCGCTAACATATTTGCGCCAAAGTTTGCCTGCAAAGGTGTTTGCTTATACAGGTTGTTTAGCACTACGCGGGGATAGGCATCGCGTTTGAGTTCTATAACTATTCGCATTCCATCGCGATCGCTTTCGTCCCGAATATCTGAAATCCCTTCTAGACGCTTTTCGTTCACCATTTCGGCGATTTTCTCAATTAGCGCTGCCTTATTTGTTTGGTAAGGCAATTCGGTAATAATAATCGCTTCTTTGTCGGGACGACCTCTTTGTTCGAGGGTTTCAATTGCTGCTACCCCACGCATACAAATTGAACCGCGCCCAGTAGTATAAGCTTCTTTAATAGCCGCAGTTCCGAGAATTTGTCCTCCGGTGGGAAAGTCGGGGCCTGGGATATATTGCATCAATTCCAGATCGGTAATTTCTGGATTGCGAATTAAGGCAATTAAACCTTCAATTAATTCCCCTAAGTTGTGAGGAGGAATATTTGTTGCCATCCCCACAGCAATTCCCGAAGAACCATTAAGCAATAATTGCGGAATCCGTGCGGGTAATACAGTGGGTTCTTGCTGCGAACCGTCGAAGTTGTCGGTAAAATCTACTGTTTCTGCTTCTATATCCCGCAACAGCGAGTCCCCTGTTAATGATTGCAAGCGACATTCGGTGTATCGCATCGCTGCCGGGGGATCGTTGTCTATCGAGCCAAAATTACCATGTCCGTTGATGAGGGGCGATCGCATGGAAAAGTCTTGAGCCATCCGTACCAAGGCATCATAGACTGCTGTATCTCCGTGCGGGTGATACTTACCCAGCACTTCCCCCACTACACGGGCGCATTTACGAAAAGGACGCTCGGCGGTTAGTCCTAGTTCGTGCATGGCGTAGAGAATGCGGCGATGCACAGGTTTTAGACCATCCCTGGCATCTGGAAGCGCCCGACCTACGATTACGCTCATGGCGTATTCTAGGTAAGACCGGGACATTTCATTACGCAAATCGGTGGGGATAATCCTCTCCTGAGAGATCGTCATAGCTCAAAAAGCTCCAAAAACCTGAGATTTTAACAGACAAACTCAATAAAGCGCCAAATTGTTCCAAATAGCTGCTATATTTATGTCAATTTCTGCTACAATTCTAACACATTTTGGGGCGATCGTGGCTTTAAAATAGGCTCCTTTTCTGTCTTCAGATAGTGGGCTAGTGAAGGCAGAAAAACTTAAGCTAAAGAGTCAACTTAAAAATTACTCATGAATAGCGAAACAACTCCTAGCCAAGCTGAAAAAAGTACAGAAAACGAAGAAGTCGAACTGAGTGCGGAAGTACGCGATCGCATTAAGCACCCACCAGCTATTGAAGATGCGATGATGGAGTTAAGCCCCGAAGAACGCGCCAGCAATTCGGCAGTAGCACCGCAAATGTACGACGAACCAGGCAATCTAAGAGACGACTTAAAGCGCGACGAATGAGCAGATTATTTTGCAATTAGTTCGAGATATTGGCGAAAAAGGGCTTTTAGCAAAGTTGCAACGTTTTTGTCCCGTTGAAATTATTGGCGATGATGGTGCGGTAATTTCCACGTTACCAGGACACGATCTAGTTGTAACGACCGATGTACTGGTAGATAAAGTCCATTTTAGCTTACGCACTACTTCCCCGGAAGATGCTGGATGGCGTGCAGTGGCAGTTAATTTATCCGATTTGGCAGCGATGGGCGCAACTCCTTTAGGTATTACCGTCGGTTTGGCGCTGGGGGGAGAAGTGGCGGTTAGTTGGGTAGAAAGGCTGTATAGAGGCATGAATCAATGTTTGCAAGCTCACAACACAGCAATTCTCGGCGGCGATATTTGTCGATCTTCAGTAATTACCATTGCAATTACAGCTTTTGGGCAAGTAGAACCTCGTTATACTATTCGCCGTCAGGGTGCAACTATTGGAGATGCGATCGTTGTCACGGGGGTACATGGCGCTTCTCGTGCGGGATTAGAATTATTGCTGCATCCAGAATTAGGGCAAAATTTGCCGCAGAGCGATCGCACTTCTTTAATTACCGCCCACCAACGCCCCCAACCACGACTAGATGTATTGCCTTTACTTAAACAAATTACGCCACCAATTGCCGGGATGGATAGCAGCGACGGGTTAGCAGATGCGGTATTGCAGCTATGTCGAGCAAGTAATGTAGGCGCAATAATTGAACGTCAAAATATCCCTGTTCCTAGCGTTTTTTCTCATTGGTTGACCCCACAGCAAGCTTTAGATTACGCTTTATACGGCGGTGAAGACTTTGAATTAGTGCTATGTATGCCGTTAGTTCAAGCTCAAAAAATAATTCAAAAACTCCCCCACTCGGCGATTATTGGCACAATTACAGCTAATCAAAATGTAGTGTTACACGACAAGTCAAACCAAAATCCCGACCAATTACTTACTTTTGAGCGTAGCTTTCAACATTTTTAATTCGTTAGTCCGAAAACCTTGGTAAATCTTCCCAAAATAGCCACAATTAAACCAATAATTACTCCACGATTGATAAACTTTTGAGTATCTAGTCGTTTTAGTTATGCCGTCTACTTTTTCTGCCAATACCGAAGCTTTTATTGTTAACCCCGAAATATCTTCCCCAATTTTGTCAACCTTGTTTTCTAGCCTAGTTAGGATCTCTTTCAAGTCGTATTCAATAGTCGTCATTTTTTCAACGTTGATGATTTGCAAAGGTTGGTTTACGAAAGAACAGGATTTAAAATTTTCTACAACGATTCCGTCTTACCTTTTTTAGATAGCGATCGCACCGCAAATTAGCGAATATTAGTCGTAAGGGCGCAACTAACTACGCACCTATGTCCAAACGAAAACCCCGAAGAAGTTGTTTACCTCAACCGGGGCTTTCAAAACTTTTAGCTGTGCGTATTATCCACCAAGGGCAGAAATTTGACCTTTAGGGATTGCTTAAACCCATTTCTTAGCAACTAATTCAGCCAAATCAACGACTCGTTGACTATAGCCCCACTCGTTGTCGTACCAAGCCATTACTTTGACCATGTCATTACCCATAACCATCGTTAAACTAGCATCTACAATCGAAGACGCGTCATGACCTTTGTAATCTGACGAAACCAAGGGTAAATCGCTATAAGCCAAAATGCCTTGAAGAGAACCATTCGCTGCTTCTTGCAAAACTTGGTTTACTTCTTCGGCAAAAGTATGTTTCTCAACTTGAATTACCAAGTCTACCATCGAAACGTTAGGAGTAGGTACGCGCAAAGCTACACCGTTTAGCTTACCTTTCAATTCTGGCAATACTAAAGCTACAGCCTTAGCTGCACCCGTTGAAGTTGGTACAATATTCATTGCTGCTGCTCTTGCCCGTCTCACGTCGCGGTGACTAGCATCCAACAAACGCTGATCCCCGGTGTAACTGTGGGTAGTAGTCATCGTGCCTTTGATGATGCCGAACTTTTCGTGCAAAACTTTGGCAATAGGTGCTAGACAATTAGTTGTACAACTAGCATTACTAATAACTACGTGCTGTTCGTGGTTGTAGTCGTGGTCGTTGACACCAACTACAAACGTACCATCATCATTTTTACCGGGAGCAGTAATTAAAACTTTTTTAGCACCAGCCTTGATATGCTTCGATGCTCCTTCTTTACTGACAAAAACTCCCGTTGATTCAATGATTAGGTCAATTTCCCAATCTTTCCAAGGCAAGTTTTCGGGGTTGCGATCGCTTGTACACTTAATCGTCTTGCCGTTGATAATGATAGAGTTGTCATCGGCACTAATATCCGCACCGTGCAACGTACCTAGCATTGTGTCGTACTTAAGCAGGTGAGCGTTGGTTTTTGGATCGGAAGTATCATTGATAGCGACAAGATCGATATTGCTATTTTCTCGACCCAGCCAGCACCTTGTAAAGTTGCGCCCGATGCGTCCAAACCCGTTGATCGCGACTCTAATCACAGCTTCTTGCCCTCTGGTGTGTTGAATAAACTTATAGTATTGAACCACATCATATCGCAAAGGGCGGTTCATTATAACTTGCTGTTAGGAAGCTTGCTTAAAATATCCAAATTTCCTTTATATCTAAGCCCCAATAGTAAAAGCCCAAGCTTGAAAATAGCCCAATTTAAGAAATTTGTAAGTAAATTACCAGCTATATTTTTTAAATACCTAAACTTTTGCTCCGCAGGCAAAGTAAAGACAAAGCAAATATTTTTAATGCTTGAAATAGCTGTTTAGACTGCAAATACTCAGCTTGATAAACACGGATGCAAAAAATCTATCGAATTATACAGGGAGAAAACTTACTGATTATACTATCTACAAAATTCAATTCTTGATATGATAGCGCGTGACATTCATGCCCGATTCGGCGGTGTGGTGGGGTGTAAGGAGCAAAAATGCAAAATTCTGTTGATTTTAGCGGCAAACCATTTCATTTCATTGGTATTGGTGGGATTGGAATGTCTGCTTTAGCATATATCTTAGCAAAACGCCAATTGCCTGTATCCGGCTCGGATACTCGCTCTAGCCATATTACTCAAAAGTTGCAAGCTATTGGAGCGCAGATATTCGATCGCCAAGAAGCCAGCAATTTAGAATTTTTTTTAGAGTCAACAGATAACATCCCCCATATAGCCGTAGAAACGGGAGTAATGGGTAAAGGTGTCGCAACTACCATTAGCAAGTCAGCTATTGGCAACCCCCATATACCTCAAGTAATCTACTCTACGGCTATAAATGCCACAAATGTAGAATACAAAGCCGCTCTAGAGTTGGGTTACCCAATATGGCATCGCTCCGATTTATTGGCTGCTTTAATTACAGAGTATTCCACTATTGCGGTGGCGGGAACTCATGGCAAAACTACTACAAGTAGCGCAATTTCTTATATGCTGCTGCAAGCAGGAGTTGACCCAACTATTATTGTAGGTGGCGAAGTATTAGCTTGGGATGGCAACGCTAGACTGGGTAAAAGTAAGTATTTGGTGGTAGAAGCCGATGAATCAGATGGCTCGTTAGTCAAATTATCGGCAGCAATTGGTGTAGTAACAAATATTGAACTAGATCATCCCGATCATTACGCAGATTTAGAGCAAGTGGTCGCAACATTTCTCACCTTTGCCAGTCGCTGCGAGACGCTAGTTGGCTGCATTGATTGCGAAACAGTAAAAAATCGTCTCAAGCCCCAAATTAGCTACAGCGTACAACCCACAGGCGCAGATTATACCGTCAGCGATATTGAGTACCGCGCTGATGGAACCACTGCCACAGTATGGGAGAGGGGAGAAGTTTTAGGCAAGTTAAACTTACGCTTGTTAGGAAAACATAATCTAAGTAATGCGATCGCATCGGTTGCTGTAGGTAGGTTATTAAAGCTCGATTTTGCCACCATTGCCCAAAGCCTAGCTAACTTTGTCGGTGCAAGTCGTCGTTTTGAACTACGCGGCGAAGTAGGGGGAATTACTTTTATTGACGATTATGCCCACCACCCTAGCGAAATCCGCGCCACGCTAGAATCAGCACGTTTGCAAGCAAAACCGGGAGCAAGAGTAGTCGCAATCTTTCAACCCCATCGCTACAGCCGGACATTAACTTTTTTAACAGATTTTGCCGCATCTTTCCAAGATGCGGATGTAGTTGTAATTACCGATATTTATAGTGCTGGAGAGCAAGACAAAAGGTTAGTTAGCAGTCAAAAACTCGTAGAACTAATTGCCCTAGAACAAGTAACTTATCAACCTAGCTTGAATGATGTTTCTAAGTTTCTGCTAGAAAATCTCCGCTCTGGAGACATGGCGTTGTTTTTAGGAGCGGGAAACCTCAATCAAATTATCCCTAGCGTGATTTCTTCTATTAGCCAAATATCTGCTTAACTCATAAATCTATGTACCTACCAGCTACCGAATGTCAGATTAAAGCTCAAATTCCTTTAGCCACCTTAACCTCGTTTCGAGTGGGAGGCCCGGCTCAGTGGTATGTCGCACCGCGCAACTTCAACCAATTAAGAGCTAGTTTCGAGTACGCCCAAAGCAGGGAATTAGCAATTACTATGCTAGGAGCAGGCTCTAACTTACTAATAAGCGATCGCGGTATTCCTGGATTAGTAATTAGCACTCGTCACTTGCGCCACACCGAATTCGATCCCCAAACAGGTACAGTTACTGTCGCGGCGGGAGAACCATTACCAAAACTGGCTTGGAAAGCTGCCGAACTAGGTTGGCAAGGCTTAGAATGGGCGGTAGGGATTCCCGGCAGTATTGGCGGCGCGGTAGTGATGAATGCTGGCGCTCACAAAAGCTGTATGGCAGATATGTTAGTTAATGCTCAAGTGCTTTTACCGTCGGGGAAAATTGAAACTCTAACTTTAGAGGAGTTGAACTATAGTTATCGGACCTCTTCATTGCAAGGAAGCGATCGCTTAGTAACTCAAGCTACTTTACAACTCCAACCCGGTGACACAAGCTTAGTCATGGCAACTACTAGCAAACACCTAGAACACCGCAAAGCTAGCCAACCCTACCATTTACCTAGTTGTGGTAGCGTATTTCGCAACCCTTTACCTTACACGGCAGGTTGGCTAATCGAACAAAGCGGACTCAAAGGCTACCAAGTTGGGGCGGCACAAGTAGCTCAACGCCATGCCAATTTTATTCTTAATTGCGGCGGTGCTAAAGCCAACGATATTTTTAAGCTCATTTACCACGTTCAGCAGCAAGTACAGCAAAATTGGTCTGTGTGGCTGCATCCAGAAGTGAGAATGCTAGGAGAATTCCAACCGATTGGGTAGTAGAACGGCTAAATATAGCCTTGGAACTTCCACAGCCCATCTATAATTTAATGGAACTTAAATAGCATTATTAAGCGGTCAACATCATGACAAAGGGACAAGGGTTTGGTTTTGGTTTGGGCAAAATGAAAGAATTAGCTGATGCTTTCAAAAAAGCCCAGCAAGTTCAAGAAAATGCTAAAGTGCTGCAAAAAGAATTGGAGGATATGGAAATATCCGGCGAAGCTGGTGGTGGATTAGTTAAAGTCGTTTTGAGCGGCAATCAAGAACCGAGGCGAGTAGAAATTTCCCCCAGTGCTGTATCTGAGGGAGCCGAGGTACTTTCTGACCTTGTAACGGCAGCTATGAAAGATGCTTATAACAACTCTACTGCCATAATGCGCGAACGGATGGAAGAATTGACCAGTGGTTTAGAATTACCAGGAATGTAAATATACTTTTGAGTGCGGCGCTAGTGTAGTAGTGCCAGCACTCTGAGCAAACCTATGACGTGCAAACTTTTATTTGTCTGTTTGGGTAATATTTGTCGCTCGCCTACGGCAGAAAATATTATGAATCATTTGATCGAACAGGCTTCTTTAACAGGTAGCATCTCCTGCGATTCGGCAGGTACGGCAAGCTATCATGTGGGCAATCCTCCCGATCGCCGAATGAGCGCCGCCGCCGTAAATAAGCTAGGTATGGAGCTAGTGGGTCAAGCTCGGCAGTTGCAACCATCAGATTTAAAGGATTTTGACTTAATCCTGGCTATGGATAAAGCTAATTATCAAGATATTTTAGCTCTCGACCCTACAGGTAAGTACCGCGATAAAGTCCATTTGATGTGTGAATATTGCTCCAAATATTCCACCCAGGAAGTCCCCGATCCCTATTACGGCGGCACGGAAGGCTTTAACTATGTTATCGATCTACTTTTTGATGCTTGCAGTGGATTATTGGCATCGGTGAAAAAATCCTAACTTTCCTACTCCACTAAATGGTTTTTCATTGCAAAACCAACTAACTCTGCGCGATTGCTAGTATCAGTTTTTCTCAATAAACTACTAACATACTTCTCCACCGTGCGGGAACTTAAATGCAAGCGATCGCCGATTTCTGCATTAGACAACCCGTGAGTGAGTAGTAAGACTACCTGCTGTTCGCGGGAAGTTAAATTTAGGGAGATATGGTTACTTTCGGTTGAAGTCGCAATAGAAGGCTGTAAATGTGGGCTAACTTCTGCGAGCAAAGATACTCGATATTCAGAATGTAGCATTTGACTCCGCTCTAAAAGATTATGGATCGCTGCACCTAGTTCTTTTAGCTCAAAAGGTTTGGGTAAATAGATATCGCAACCAGACTTATAGCCTTGGATGCGTTCTTCAGTTTTGTTTCTACCACTCAAAAATATCACTGGGAGCAATCGAAATACTGGATGCTGGCGAACTTTTCTTACCAGTTCATAACCATTTAACCGGGGCATAGTAATATCTGTCACCATCAGATGGGGATGATAAGCTTCTACCATCTCTAGAGCTGCTTGACCATCTACAGCCATAACAACGGTATAACCATACATTTCTAGGTAATCGCCGATCGCTAGACGAGTCCCTAAATCATCATCAGCAATTAGGATCGTCAAAGGCATAATAAAAAATAATATAACTAAACTAACTAGAACTAAAACAATCAACAACCGCGATTTGTATATACTTGACTCATTATCGCAACCTCTAATAAATAAATAGTTACACGCAAACAAGTGAAAAAATTAACCCTCATTAAGGTAGAAATATTTTACCTTTAGTGTTTTCTCTCAGAATAAGCGACTTCCAAAAACTCTACTTATACCTTTAAATAGACAATTAGTTAAGTTTTTTGATTAATATGGATACACCGCTTCCTATCTTTAGAGCGAATTAATTGAAGCGGCAATGAGCGTACATGAGCGAAAAGAGCGAAAGTTACAAAGTAGTTAGCGATAACCGTCAAGCCCGTTTTCAGTATGAAATTCTCGAAACCTACGAAGCTGGACTTCAGCTACTGGGAACCGAGGTAAAATCTATTCGAGAAGGTAAAGCAAATCTTCAAGACGGCTATGCTTTAATTCGTGAAGGTGAAGCATGGCTAATCAACGTGCATATTTCTCCTTACACAGGTAGTGGGAGGTATTTTAACCACGAACCCCGGCGCAACCGCAAGTTGTTGCTCCATCGTCAAGAAATTCGTAAGTTGATTGGGAGAGTAGAACAGCAAGGATTGACGTTAGTTGCTTTGAAAATGTACCTCAAAAAAGGTTTAGTCAAAGTAACGATTGGGCTTTGTCGAGGTAAAAAATTGCATGACAAACGAGAAGATTTAAAACGCCGTCAAGATCGACGCGATATTGAAAGAGCAATGAAGAACTATTAATTTTAGAGATCGGTTGTATCTCTTTAGTAAGACTGCAAAAACCTCTAAGTTTCTAGCGGAAGATTGATTTTAATTGCAAGTAAAACCGATAGTTTAGTAATGACTCGTAAACAAAACAGGAAAACAAAATTATGAAACGTTCTAACTTATCAAATCTAATCGGCGTTAGTGCTATTAGTTTAGGTCTAGCAATTTTACCTTTATCTCTTCCAGTTTCCGCGCAAACAGATAGCGCTCCTGGTACAACCACATCTCCTGATACCACAACCAGCCAACCAGTTCAGGGCGTTGATAATACTAATACAGGTGATCGCGATTTTGATTGGGGATGGTTAGGCTTGATTGGTTTAGCAGGTTTAGCAGGTTTGTCTCGCAAGCACGAAGAACCTACCCGCTACCGCGATCCTGACGTAGTAAGCACAAATCCAGGTTACAGAGAATAATTTATCTTCTTTTAAAAGTGACGAAAATTGTCTTGATTTACAAGTAAAAAGCAAAAAACAACAGCTAATTTTTTGCTTTTTACTTATCGCCTCCAAAGATAAAATTAATAATTGGCAAAAATTGTTTATTAAAGAACCACGTAAGGCAGTGGGAAATTTGTGCGATCGCCCAAACGCTAACTTTCACAATAAAGCTTACACTAGCAGGGAGAAAGGGCAAAAACTGCCTTAATCGGAGAACTAACCGAGAAATATCCCATAAACAAAATCTTCAGTTCTTTTCCCAAGCATAGGAGAGAAATAAGCTTTAAATCCTCTCCTATTAGTTGAAACATTGAGTGTATAAAACTCAAGAAGCCATAAAATACTACCCCTCAAACCCACTAACTTTAATCGCTACATATACTTTTGCAGCAATAACTTTAACTTTTGCTTTGTTTTTTGAGGCGCTTTATCCAATGGGGTCAAAATTGCGTACTTCAAAGCTGAATGCGCTTCGCAATGTGGTGGATTTTCACTTAAACGCTTAACTGTTTCTTGAATTACTTTTTGCGCATTGACTGCATTGCGTTGTAAATTACCAATTACCATGTCTACCGTTACGCTATCGTGGTCTGGATGCCAACAATCGTAATCTGTAACCAAAGCTAAAGTCGCATAAGCAATTTCTGCCTCTCTAGCCAGTTTTGCCTCTGGTAAATTAGTCATACCAATAACTGTAGCGTCCCAACGGCGGTAAAGATGAGATTCAGCTTTAGTTGAAAATGCTGGCCCTTCCATACATATATAAGTGCCGCCACGATGCAAAGTTACATCCGTCAAATTAAGAGAGGTGATCGCATCGGTTAATATTCTAGCCAATTGCGTGCAAACAGGATCGGCAAAAGCAATATGGGCAACAATCCCCTCACCGAAAAATGTTGAAACTCTATTTTTTGTCCGGTCAATAAATTGATCCGGAACTACCATATCTAAAGGTTTAGCTTCAGCTTTTAACGAACCAACGGCCGAAGCAGAAATTATATACTCTACCCCCAACTGTTTCATCGCATGGATATTAGCTAGGTAAGGCACTTCTGACGGTAGTAGCGTATGATTGCGCCCGTGACGTGCTAGAAATGCCACAGAGTTTTCTGCCAAAGTGCCTACAATCAAAACATCAGAAGGCGAACCAAACGGAGTAGAAATTTGTACTTCTTCTACATCTTTGAGGGCTTCCATTTTGTAAAGTCCGCTACCGCCAATGATACCAATTTTTGCTTCCGCCATCTTGCTTTTCCTATATTTCGCTGCAATGTCCAGCTATTCTACTAGGAAAAGAACTATTTTTTGTTATTCAACTAGTGTCAATCTCTCTTTAATAAGCAATCTAAAAAGTCAAGCCAATTATGTAAAACTTAATACTTTAATTGCGATAATAAAAAACCGTTTAAAATTTCTTCTGTAAGAATTTTATAACCGGTTTGATTAAATATTTAAGTATTTAATTGAAGCTTTTAAATTACCCCTGTACCTTTACCTCGGCGATCGCCGTCGGTTGTTAGTTCGCCTTCTTTATCGTGATTAACTTCCGCTAATTCTTCAGCGCGATCGGCGGTTTCTTGTGCTGCTTCTGCTTGGCGATCGCCAGGTTCTTCGTAGTACATTTCTGGTTCCACAGCATAATTATTTGCTAAACCTTCTTGATCTACCGTTGCACCACCAGTAGTATCAAGGCTTGCATCGGCGGCTTGTTCGTGGGCCGTTTCTCGATAATCACCACTTTCTCTATCCATCCGTGCGGCTACTTCTGCGGGGATAATCCCCCGATCGGCGGTAGAAGTATCCATCTTGTCGTTTGTAGTAGTTTTTTCTTTTGAAAAAGCTTCGTTATTCATGAATTTTCCTTTAAAAAAGGTCTATTTATTATGCCATTCAGATTAAAACTATTTTTAATTAGTTGTATCTACCTTCAGTGTTAACTCTTATTTTTAGCTAAAAAATTATTAATAATTCGACAATAAACTATAAGTTTATTCACTCTTTACCTAAGAGCCAAAAGCCACTATAAGTCATGCCTGAATTGTCAGGTTGTACTAATAAAAAATGTAATCCTTCAGTCAATTGTTGACGCTGAGAGTAAGCAACAGCAGCAGAAATTACTTCTTTATCAGTAAAGGTATTGACAATATAGCGACTGCTTAAACCTGCTTCTAAAACTAATCCACTAAGATCGCCAGGAACATAATTAAGCGCAACTGGAGCAATACTTTGCAACCACCGTGCTAGTTTCATTGATTTTCTTCCTCCATCAATTACAACTCCTGGAATAGTAGCAGTAGACGCTAATCCTAAATTGAGCGGCAATAAAAATTCTGGCATTTCTTTGACGGGAATTAAACGCTGAGAGAAGCCTTCTACAATGTCTCTGGCACTAAGACTTGCAAAACGCCACTGTTCTCCCCACAACTTTGCTGGTAAAGGTATAGGTGGTGGTTTATCAAGTTCTAAAGCTTGATAAGCGCCTTTATTTGAAGGATAGGAACGCTCTTGCAGCCATTGTTTTAAAGCAAAAGTACGGCGAGTTGGGTCTACTGAAATTCCCAAGTTTCCGGCGGCTATTTGAATTAAATTTAACGATTGCGGACGAAATACTTGAATTACATCCGGTTTTTGGTTTTTTCCTGCTAGTTGCAACTGTTCGGTCAGCCACTTAGTATTGGCTTGAGACTGAGGACACAAAGCAACGTACGTAAACAAGCGATCGCGATCGCAAATTAATAATTCCCACAGTGCTTCCCCTGCGTCGTTTTGCAGGGGACGACGATAAAAGTCAGCTTGCCAAATTTTCATACTGCTATTCTAAGCAATATGGAAAGGCTTATTTACTAGCAAAGTTACTAAAGCGTTCGGGAGGCCAAAAACGCATCACTACTTTACCAATTAGGCGATCGCGCTCTAAAAATCCCCAAACATGACCGTCGTAGCTTTTATTGCGATTATCTCCTAAAACTAAATAAGAATTTCTTGGGACAATTTGCGGTCCCCAGTTGTAGTTTGGGGTGTCGGCAATGTAATTTTCTAGCAAGGGTTGATTATTAACATAAACTCGCCCGCCTTTAATCTCAATTTGCTCCCCTGGCAAGCCAATTACTCTTTTAATAAAAGGTTCGGTGGATTTTTCTTTTTCTACAATGATTTGCGGCGGCGTAAATACGACTACATCTCCCCGATGAGGACTTGTAAAGTTGTAGCTAATTTTATCTACTATTAAGCGATCGTTTACTTCTAAAGTTGGTTCCATGGAGCCAGAAGGAATTAAGTAACATTGAGCGGCGGCTATTCGCACGCCAAAAGCCAAACATAGCGTCAACCCGACAGTTTTGAGTCCTTCTTGTAAGGAGTTTTCTGTCTTACTCAACCGAAAACTTTGTAAATTTATTGACTTAGCAAATGATTTCACGATGCTGCTCAGTATTTTTACTAGATAATACCTAAAATTTTATATACCTCTATCTATCAATATGCGTAATTTTACGGTGATTGCTGAGAGAGTCTGTATTCGGTAACTAACGTAAGATTAACCCATTCACCCTGGCTGTTGTAAGTACGAATTAGCCTTTGACGTTCTGTGGGCGACTTCAACCAGCCAACTTCAAGAAAAAAACCAGTATTTGCTTTTAGCTCTACTGGACAAGTAGAAGAAGCCCCATCAGGAAGGAGCAATACTTGATACCCACTATCAAAACAAATAACCTTTCCGTTAATAGTAGCCTTTGATGCAATACTTCCCTTACCAGTAGTTAGTTGCTGCAATAATTCATTTTCCTCTCCGCGCTCAATTTTGAGGGTCGTTTGGTAAGTATCGGGCGATCGCCAATCGGGGTAAATAGTACAAGCTTCCCCTTGCCATGTCCCAACTAAATCGTCCACTGTTAGGGGCAGTTTTTCTGGTGTAGTGGCATCTTGGAGTTTTTCGCGAATTAAAGTCAATCTTTCTAACTGACCATTATTAAATAACTGCACTAAACGCAAACGGCGCTTATGGGCTATTAATCCTAATTCTGCGCCAAATTGGCTAAAAGGCGCTAATTGAATAGAACCACTAGAAAAAGCTCCATCGTCAAATAATAAAATTCCCCGTCCTAACGAACTATATTTAAAAACTTTTTCTTCAGGAGGAAGATTTGGAGGCAAGCGGCGGACGATTTGATGAACGGTTTTGTTATCGTTTAAGCCTTCAAGAGAAACCAGAGTTGGCGTATCTTCTATAACTTCTCCTTGGGGAGATAAGCGCGTAAAAGAACCGTGCCACTCTCCTATATTTTCTAACAAACATTGCCACTGGGATTTCATAATACGGGCGTTAGCGGTATTTCTACCATAAAGCAAGTTAATCCGCGATCGCTATTGGCTACCTGAATTGTTCCCCCTATACGACTTAAAATTTGTCTAACTAAAGCCAATCCTAACCCCGTACCTCCTTGTTTCCAAGGATCGCTGTTGGGAATGCGGTAAAAGCGGTCAAATACTCGTTCGCGTTCGCTTTTAGGAATTTCTACCCCTGAATTTAAAACACTTACCTGGATCATTTCACCGTGATTAGTAGCTTTGATGACAATTTTTTCGCCGCGGGGAGTATATTTGCAAGCATTATCTAATAATTCTGTAAAAACCCGCCCTAAAGAAGCCGAGTCTCCGATCAAGTTGGGTACATCTAAACCTACTTCTATACTCAACAACTGCTGCTGATTTTTAAGACGTTGGCTAAAAGGTTCGGCAAGTTCTGGCAGCCAGGTTTGTAAGTTGATTGATGTCAGCAATAATGGTTGTACGCCTGCATACATCTGTTGCAAATTTAATAAGTCGTCAATTAACTTCAATTCTCGTTCGCACTCGTTTTGTAATATTTGATAGTAACGAGCAACTTTATTTTGTTCCTCTGCTGGTTTTCTTAGTTCTGCAAACAACTCTTGAGAACGATTTATCGTAATTCCTAGCATCTGAATTGCCATCTTCATATTGGCTAGAGGCGTTCGCAGTTCATGGGAAACTGTGCTTAAAAAGTCATTTTTAAGGTTATTGAGTTTTTCTAGTTCCTCTACTTGAACTTGCGCTGCTTGGTACAATCTTGCTTGTCGCATAGCGATCGCGCATTGATTGGCTACTTGTTGTACCAAGCGAATTTCTAAATCGCTAAAAGCGTTAATTTGTTGCTTAAATAACCACAAATCTCCTAATACACCGCGATCGTCAAAAATTGGACAAGCCAGCATCGCCACCGTGCCTCTGTAACCCGGTACTAGGAGGCAAAATTGAAAATGCTGACCTCGTAACAATTGGTCGTACCCTTCTTGAAAGTCAATCATTTGAATGACTTTTCCTTGAGAGGTTGGTAAAGATGTAGTGTACTCGTAATTTACTGTTGCAGTTGCTGCCTCGATGTCGTACAAAGCACTATCGCAACCATCAATATTTAAAGCCACAGCTAGTTCCCAGACTGCCACTTGCAAAATTTGATTTTCGTCCAAACTATCGCGCACGTCGTCGCTGATGCGTTTGAGAATTGCTTCGTAGTCGAGAGACTGTTGTAGTTGTTTGGTGCGCTCTTGAACTTGATTTTCTAAATTTGTATTTAGCTCAACAACTTGTTGATATAACTCCGATTGCTGAATTGCGATCGATACTTGGGTGGCTAACTGCTTGAGCAGATTTATTTCTAATTGCTGCCACTGCCGCGCTCCGGAACATTGATGAATGGCGAGTATTCCCCAAAAATTACCCCCATAAAGCAAAGGCACTGTCAAACTAGCTTTTACTTGCTGTTCCTGCAAAAATTGGTTGATAGCTGTCGCGCTTCCCTGTTGTTGAATATCATTAAGTACCCGCATATTACCTTGCTGGTAGTGAGTTAAACGTTCTCCAAATAAAGGCGTAGCAATTTTTACATTTAGTAAAGAGTTGGAATTAGGTTGCGTAGCTTCCGCAACTACTGTAGCTAGTCCGGTTTTGGGTTCAACTTGATAAACAACTACCCGATCGCAATTGAGAAATTGCCGTACTTGGGTAACAGTAGTATTGAGAATTTCCTCTAGATTTAGAGAAGCGCAAATTTGCCCAGAAATGACACTCATCAATCTTTCGCGCTCAGTTTGCTGACCTAATTGCTGAATCAGGCGCTGTCTTTGTTCTATTTCTTGCAATAAAGCTTCCTGAGCTTGAGAACTTTCCACTGTTTGCGACGACTTTATATTTTGGATAGTTATGGTAGGTCTATTTGTAAAAGTGTTGTATCCAACGCCAGATTGCAGAATAATAGTGTATTAGTGTATTAAAGATAACTTGATTTTGCTATTAATTAAGCTTTTAGGCGATCGCCTAAAATATCAAAGAATTGCCAATCGATGAATAAAAAACTCGATCGCGGTTAATTTGCCGCTATGCTACCCAACTATATTAGTTTAGCAAGCACTGCTAAAGTCCGGTAACGAGTTTACAAATAGCAAAAAGAATCAAACCAAGCAATATATCCAAAATTTCTCCATCCTCCCTAAAATTAGCCGAGATTTCTGAATAATTGTTAAAATAGAAACTAAACAATATTGATAAAAGCGAGTTACAGGTATTTCATGGCCTCTATAGTTGCAGTTGAAAAACAAAAGCTAACTAATCCCCCTTTGGAACTTCGCTACTTAGGCGATCGCGCTTTGCGGCAAAATACCAAAAGGGTGGCTAAAGTAGACGGAGAAATTCGTCAATTAGCAAGAGAAATGCTGCAAACCATGTATACTGCGGATGGAATTGGATTAGCAGCCCCTCAAGTAGCCGTACAAAAACAGCTAATTGTCATCGATTGCGAACCCGACAATCCTGCAAATCAACCATTAATATTAATTAATCCTACCATCAAGCACCTCAGCCCAGAACTTTGCATCGCTCAAGAAGGCTGTCTTAGCATTCCCAACGTTTATATGGACGTAACTCGTCCGCAAATGGTAGAGATAGCATACAAAGATGAGTATGGTCGCCCTCAAACTTTAACCGCCACAGAGCTACTATCGCGGTGTATTCAGCACGAGATCGATCATCTCAACGGCGTATTATTTGTAGATCGCGTTCAAAATAGTTTGGCTGTAACTCAAGAATTAACCAAACAAGGCTTTTCGGCCAAAGCTGTAAAACCGATTTCTCAAGGTAAACTTTAATGAATGCAATGACTCCCAAAAGTGGTTTATTTTTAGGTGGTTGCTGCATAACTGCGATCGCTTCAGTAGGCTCAATTTTTGAACTAGCTTCTGGTAATCCCGATTTGGGCAACCTAAATACAAGTATTATCTTAGCCAGCGCTGTGCCATTGACAATCTTCTTTTTCTTTGCTGCCGTACGCAATGCAAATAAGCAGTAGCAAAAAGTATCCTAATTGCTTTTAATAAGCTTGTGTAGCTATATGCTGTTGTCAAATGTAGCATTGTCAACATGAAAGAAAAAGAGTTTGGTGAGGGATATTTACAGGAGTTGTCTACCACCGCAGGCATCGCAAATTCTGTACCTCCTCGCCGCTATTTACTTTCTTCCACTCAAGAAATTATTATTGGGCGCGACCTTAGTTGCCAAATTGTCATAGATGGCTCCTACAGTGTGGTTTCTCGCCGCCATGCTGCAATTCGTCCCGCAAAACCTAATAGCTGGCTAATTTGCGATCTAAATAGCGCCAATGGCACGTATTTAAACCAAGAACCCGTGTTAGGATGTCGCATATTACAAGCAGGCGATCGCTTTATACTAGGCAATAACGGACCTGAATTTGTTTTTCAATTATTACTAAGTTCGCAGCCTAAACCTTCTATTAACTTAACCCCTATCTCCGAAGCCGAACAACAAGTTAGTTTTACCCAATTATTTCCTATATTTTCTACTGGCGGAGATTTAACTAAAAAAGCTTATTTAATCCCAGGTATATTTACTGTCGTATTTGTAGTACTAATGTTTGCGACCGTAGGACAACCAGAAACGGCTTTTTTTAATCAAATGCTCGTAGCTACCTACTTAGCTGGGATTGCTTACTATTTTGTATATCAACTTTGTGGCAAACACAAACCTTGGTGGGTGCTGTTTAGCATGGCTCTAAGTACCGGATTAATACTACTAAGTCCGATATTGCCGCTATTTATTTTTATCTTCCGTAACATTTTACCCGGTCGCTTACCTTTACCAGACGAAACAGTTGGCTTTGGGCAATTGTTGCTACGAATGTTCTTCGGGGCTGGATTGATGGAAGAATTACTTAAAGCTCTGCCGATTTTAGCAGCTTATTTTATCGGTCAAAAGCTTCGCAGTCCTTGGCGAGAGAAGATTGGCGTTTGGGAGCCTTTAGATGGCATTTTATTAGGGACGGCTTCGGCTGTTGGCTTTACATTATTAGAAACTCTCGGTCAATATGTCCCGGAAATTAGCCGGAGTGTAGGCTTGCAATCAGGGGATGGCATCGGTCAATTAGTAGGATTGCAGTTACTAATTCCCCGAATTATTGGCTCCGTAGCTGGACACATGGCTTATAGCGGCTATTTAGGCTATTTCATTGGTTTAAGCGTGTTAAAGCCGAGCAAACGCTGGCAAATTTTAGCAGTAGGATACTTTACGTCGGCGACTCTCCATGCGTTATGGAATGCTACAGGCTTACTTAGCGGCTTATTCTTAGCGGTGGTGGGAGTATTATCTTACGCTTTTTTGACGGCGGCGATTCTCAAAGCTCGAACTTTATCACCCACGCGGAGTCAAAATTTTGCCACTCGTTTTTTTAACACTCCTAAATAAATTAAGTTATTAATCTAACTCTCTGCGACCTTCTAAAGCTCTAGCTAAAGTTATTTCGTCTGCGTATTCCAAATCTCCACCTACTGGTAAGCCAAAAGCAATTCTAGTAACTTTTGTAAAGGGTTTAAGCAGTTGTCCTACATACAAAGTTGTAGTTTCGCCTTCGACGCTAGGACTAATAGCTAAAATAATTTCTTTAGGCTGCTCTTGACTAACGCGACGTATTAAGGGTTGGATGTTAAGCTGCTCTGTACCAATACCTTCCATTGGCGACAGCACTCCACCTAAAACATGATACTTGCCGTTGTACTCTCTAGTTTTTTCTAAAGCAATTACATCGCGAGCATCAGCGACTACACAAATTGTATGACGATCGCGATTAGCATTGCGGCAAATTTCACAAGTTGGCTCGGCGGATAAATTAAAGCAAACCGAACATAAACCAATTTGTTGTTTGGCCTCAATCAATGCTTGCGCCAGAGCTTGTACTTCTGATTCCGAGCGCTTAAGAATGTGTAAAGCTAGGCGTTGAGCAGTTTTTGGGCCTACTCCTGGCAAGCGCTGTAATTGCTCTATCAATCGGGCTAAAGGGCGTGCGTAAACCGTTGTTTTGTCTCCATGACGTTCTACATATACTATTATGCGATCGCTCTTACCCAAATTCCTTAATTTGTAAAACGCTTTATGAAAAATTTAGCCCCAGAAATCTTTAGACAAAAATTGTTAATTGAAGGGTTTTACACAATAAAAGTAGATGAAACCATAATAAAAAATTACTTTAACAATCTTACCCAAACTTTAGATTTAAAAATGTATAGAGAACCAATTATTTTTTCTCCGGCTATTTTAGGCAAAAAAGATAATCAAGGTCATAATACTTTTGTACCATTAATTGATTCAGGAATTTCTCTTTATATTTAATCTAATCAACAATTTTTGTCTGCTGTAATCTACACCTACAAAGACTTTGATAAAAAAATAGCAATAGATACTACAAAAAGCTTTTTTGAAATTGCTGAGATAGAGTTCCAGTCTTTCTAACCAAGCACATACAATGAAAAAGCGCCCTCCGTGAAGGAGAGCGCTTTTTAAATTATTCTAGATTAACTATGAGGGTGAGAAATTAACCGTTGATTGCAGGAGCAGTTAAAGCAACAGGAGTAGCTTCACCCGCCGCCAAGTCTAGAGGGAAGTTGTGAGCATTACGCTCGTGCATTACTTCCATACCTAGGTTAGCGCGGTTAAGTACGTCTGCCCATGTGCCGATTACTTGCCCTTGAGAGT
>JAHHGY010000035.1 GCA_019359635.1 Chroococcus sp. CMT-3BRIN-NPC107 | reverse complement strand
TATACCTGTTGATTAGTCGCGTCAAAATAGTTTCTTCCATTCATAGCGGGTGGCGATCGCCGCCAGTGGGGCTGCTTCTAAGAAACCAGATTTTCTGAGGGCTGAGGAATAAGCTCAAAACCAAAAGCTTGGGCTTTTTTGTGGAGATTATTGACCATTTGCTCACGATAACGCTGCTCATAATAATCCGTACCAGGATCAGTGTAATCTTCTCCATTTGTCCAAAGTTTGTAAAAAATCCGCGCAATCTTATGAGCAGTAGCAGTAATAGCTTTAGGAGAGCCAAGCCGAGAACGTAAACGACGATAAAACGCACCCAAAGCAGAATTACTTTTGCCAGCAGTTTGTGCTGCCATGCGGAAAGCATTGGCAGCGCGGTTGACAACAGGACGAGTCTGAGAACTTTTAATTTTGCCACCAGTAATGCGGCTGCCGGGGCAAAGACCAAGCCAAGAAGTAAAGTGTTTAACTGTGGGGAAGCGACTGGGATCTAAACCAACTTCAGAAAGAATAATTTGTATTGTCAGGACACCAAGACCATCAACGCGAGTAAAATCTATTCCACTCATCCGGTAAAGATGAGTACGCAAATCAAACGCAGGTTCATTACCTTGAGGTTTATGACGAATATGCTTGGGTGGAGAAAGAGGTGACTGAGAAATATCAATTTTGTCGTTAAATTGACTTAAACATTTCTCAATCTGACAGTCACATTCGGCGATTTGGGATTGGTAAACATCATACAGATGTAGCTCTTGTTGCAAAACGAACAAATGTTCTTTTCGGTAATCACCCTCAAGCGCAGCGGCAATTTCTGCTTGACTACGTTTAACACGGTGATGCTTTTTAGCTGCAAGTAATTGGGGGTCATGTTCTCCAGCAACGATAGCTCGTATGATTGCCATACCTGTAGTGCCTGTAATGTCGCTGACTGCTTGAATAGGTTGTAGGTTCATTTGAGTTAAAGCTTTCTGCATCCGTTGGATATGAACACTGGCACTTCTGATGAGACTATCGCGTTGACGGATATAGCTACGTAAAACACAGATTTGGTCTTCGGGACGAAAAGAACCTGATAATAACCCATAACTATGCAACTGTTGCAGCCATTGACAGTCTAAAACATCTGTTTTGCGTCCAGGCAAAGTTTTTACATGGTGAGCATTCACAAGCTTCACTTTCATTGCTGCGAGTCTCTAGAATTTGAAATAATGGAATCCAATAAACACCTGTTGATTCCATTGCCACTGTTTCAACTCCACAAACAGCTAACCAATCAGCAATGGCGTAGAGGTCAGCCGTGTAGCAACCGAAACGCCGAACGCATTCGTTAGCAGATCCTGACGGTACACACACCCAATGATGTTGGGAACCAATATCAATACCAGCAGCATTTGGATGAATCGGATTAAGTTTAGATGTCTTAGCTACAGATTGGCAATTTGGAATTGAAGACTTCTGTTTTTTCTTCATTTTAGTTTCCCTAGTCTCAAGCAGTATCAGGCGTTGAAAGTGTGCCTTGACCCAGGTTGACGGAATTATACAGTCTTCGTGCGCGGGATAACGTGTAAACGCTTCACCAATGTCATCGCCGTCACAACCCAGAACCACGCTTTTGTACGGGCGAAGATGCACCATTGAGGGAACGGTCTTAACTGTCGAGACACAATGCGAGTATAAACTTTTTCCGCACTTTTTATTCCGTTTCTTGCATCCATCGCGGACATATCGTCCATCAACCGCTTTTGTAAAACCCAATCGCTGCACTAAACGAATTGAAGCAGTGTTTTCTGGTTGGATATTGGCTTCAACGCGATGTAAACCGAGAGTATAAAAAGCATAAGAAACCGTTAACCGAATACCTTGTAACATGAATCCCTGACCTGCAAAGTCTACATCAACGTAATAACCAAGATAGGCATTTTGAAAACCTCCATAGAAAATTTGACTGAGATTTGCAACACCAACAATATTTTTGGCGATCGCATGACAAATTAACAGTCCTTCAAAATCCTGATTCTGACAGCGATTGATATAGGCTTTGCACCCATCTTCAGTACATGGCGCAGACACCCAGGGATAATGAAACTCCTTACTTTTTTGGTGCAAAGCCAACAATTCTTGCCAATCTTCTTCAAGCGGCTTTCTGATAAAAATGTGAAGTGACACAAAAATAGCTTGCTTTTTAGCTGTTAGACAACACTAATTTAATTTTAAACGCCACATTTCTTACTCCTGGGAGGTATTTCCGATCTAATCTAACTGTCGCAAATACTCCGGTGGAAAGCTGTCAACTAGCCAAACACCATTATCCGAACAATAAAATATATAGCCTGCTTTGTACATAGCCGCCGCATCAACAGCCAAAACTACGGGTTTACCGTGTCTTGCGCCGACATTGCGCGCGATCGCTATATCGGTAGATAAATGCACGTGATGGCGGGACATTTTGCACAAACCAGTCTGTATAATTGCAGCGATCGCACTCGCACCCGTGCCATGATAAAGCACATCTGGTGGCTTAGCAGCTTCTAATTGCAAATCTACGTCTACACTGTGTCCTTGATTGGCGCGAATCAACGTACCTGTAGAGTCGAAAGAGAAACGTTGTTTATCATTATTTGCTACTACTTCCTCTAACTGCGTCCAACTAATCGGAAAAGCATTTTTCTTGCAAGCGGCTAATAATTCCTCCACCGCCATCCAACCCCCAGGCAAAAGTTTAATCCCTAAGCGATCGGGTTGATGGCGTAAATGCTTGCTAAGATATCTACTAATTTTTACTAATTGAGAATTGTTCATAAATGCTAGATTGTATTTACTTGTTTAACTGAGCTAATTGGTTTTACTCATGACTTCAGTTACTCCAAAACGTTTTTCTTTAGCAGAATATCACCGTCTAATTGAGTTGGGCTTTTTTCAAGAAAATGAGCGAATTGAGCTAATTAGAGGGCAAATTATCCAAATGGCAGCAAAATGTACGCCTCATTCTGTTTGTAATACATTGTTATTTGGTGAATTATTTACTCTTTTGCAAGGACAAGCAACTATACGTAACCAAGAACCAATTATTTTAGGTGAAGATAGCGAACCCGAACCTGATTTAGCTATAGTTCGCAATCGTAGCGATCGCTACTTAGATAGTCATCCTAGTATTGCAGATATTTTATTAGTAATTGAGGTATCGGATTCCACTTTAAAATATGACCGAGAAACTAAATTATCTCTTTACTCTGAATCGGGAATTGATGACTATTGGCTGTTTAATTTAGTAGCCAACTGTTTAGAAGCTTACAGTCAGCCTTATCAAACTCAAGATAGTTTTGAGTATGCTAATAGACAAATTTACTTACCTAATAACGCGATCGCATTACCTCATTTTTCTTCTCTAACCCTCGATTTATCAAATGTTTTTCCTTAACTAGATATAGGTATTATTTTTAATAGTACCTATACCCAAAAAATCTTAGTCGGCTTCAGCCGACTTTAGCTATTAGCCTGGGGTTTTAACCCTAGGCGGACTATTAAACAAATCGCTGAGTAAATTCATAAATTAAATCAACTCTACCTTTGCGTAACATAGCTGGATCTAGTCTTTCAGTAGTATTGCAAGTCATCAACACAACTAATTTTTGGTGTGATTGAATACCCGCTTCATCAATTACGCTTTGATACAAAGTACCATCAAGCAAACTTAAAATATGCTCGGTTTTATTGTTAGATTGAGCGGCTATATTTGCTCGATTCTGTGCTAAATTATCAGCCTCATTAATAATTAGACAAATACGCTCTAAATAACTAGGTGGCACAAAGTTTTCTACCGCGTCATGATCTAATATAAAAATTACATATCCCAAAGGCATCAAAATTTCTTTAGCTACCGCTTGCGTCCAAGCAGTTTTACCCGTACCCGGATTGCCTTGTACTAAAACAGCTAAATGATCTTGCTCTAAAATTGTCTGCTGTACTGTATCTGTAAAAGCTTGAATATTTCTAGGAAATGTATTGATCGGAAACTGACTATTAACCTTTCCCACACGGCTTTGATAACCGCTTAACATAACTGCCAAATTATAAGTAGCTTTGTTAATTATTTGTCCTAATTCTTTAGCAATTAAAGTAAATTGTCTTTGAGTTAAACCTGTATGACTTATTTGCAGCCAAAGCTCGTATCTAGACCAATAAGCTAAAACTACACCGACATTTTCCAAGCTTTTCCAATCAATAAATCGCTCTACAGGATAATAAAAATACCGCTCTTGAAAGCGTTGAGTAATAGAATCAGGACGACCTAAGATTTCTAGCACTTTAAGCACGGTAATTTCTTGCAAGCGATTGAGAACGTAATCAATCGGAATGCTGTCGCGGCTAACTTCTTGAGTAATAGGCGTTACCGTACTCAAAACGTCTTTGTAACGATAATCTGGTGCTGGTGGTTCGGGAGTAATGTAGTCCCAAAATTCGTTTATATCTGAACGAGTATAGTCAGAAAAAACGTTTAATAAATTTGCCCACCAGCTATGATTAGTACGAGTAAGGGCATCAGCAAGATCGCTAACTAAGTCTATAGTTTGATGAGTAAGTTCGCCGGGATCGCTACTTGCAACTTGCCAAAGATAGCCTAAATCTAGCTCTCGCTGCAATGGTTTCCAACCAGCACCTAGTAAATCGCGATCTTTGACTTCGCGATACTGAGGATTGCTGTCATAATTGCTAAAGTGTCTAATGCCCATAATCTTGTTTTAGTGTAGTTCTGTACCACCAGAGCGCAGCAAATAGCGATCGCTAATTAACTTCAATATTACTCGACCAATTTCCAGGTGGGTTCTTTCTCTCACAGGTTGAACTATCACACCTTCCATAATCGAGTTTTTATCCACAACGCTATCAGCATTGTTATATTGCGATACTGCTTCCCAACTATAAGCACCTTTATAAAGTACAGGAACTTGGGGTAAAGAGTATTGGTTGCAAAAAGTTTTAAATTCTTCAAAATCTAAAAATCTGCCATTATTTCTAACTGCAAATATAGCTATTCCTATTTTACCGTTAGATAAGCCGTATTTAATATCTTGAACGCCATATATCTCTCCAAATACTTGAGTGTTTACAGGCAGATTTTGCAAGAACTCATGCTCGTTGTAAGCACGAATATAAACTAAGTTTTTATTGACAGTATTATTTTTCCAAAAGTAGTTATGGCTGCTGATATGAGTACCGTCTTCATCAACTAGCACTGTGAAATTAGTACCGTGGATTTTTTCAGTAACTACTACTTCTTCTCCTACTTGTAAAACATCGCGGTAACGTTTGAGATGTTCGGGACTAGGAAACTTATATTGTCCGATCGGAAATTCGACATCCCCACTCATATTTTGAGGTATGGGGTATTCGTACTTAGTTACGCCGAAATATTCTGTAACGTCATCGCCTATATTGCCTTTGAAATCTGCATCAACAGGAATAAGTAACCCTTCAGAAAATATACCCCTTAGTTTAGCAGCCCGGAGTTTTTTGCTGTAATAAGAACGAATACCAAACTTGTCTAAAAAGTTATCAGGAATAACGGTATCAATAGGGAAATAAAAAGCCAAATCACCAACTTTAAAATTTCCTTTAGCAGTAATTACTTGATAAGCCATGCCAACAATGGTAGCAATATCTAAGCGGTCGGCATTGGGATGAGAATCAATACTATTAATTTTAACTACTTCCACTTTAAATATACTCATAAATCACCTAGATGATAGAAAATGGTTGAAATGCGATCGCACTTACTAAATAAAGTGGGTGATAGAGGAGTTGAACCTCAAAGAGCGCCAATTAAAAATTTGCTACACGACCCGCTATGCAACCACCCAAATAAATTGTGTACGTCGCTCAGTGAATATAAGGAAGATGGAGGAATCGAACACCTAGGTGTAACCCTACGCTGGTTTTTGTTTTGCAGTAGCCGACCATTTACCGGCATCTTCCGAGGGTGTGTGACGGGAGTTGAAACCGCTTTGACTGGTTCCACAAACCAGCGTCGCCACCGCTTTGACTTCAAACACCACAGACTTATGTGGAATTATTTAATTTTCATAGTTTTGATGCTCGAGTTCTTTATCTCTTGCACTACTTTTAGACTACAAATGTATTACAAATTTGTCAAGGGTTATGGGAAAAGATTTTTAGAAGTGCTACAGAACCGCAAATTGTCTTCAAACGCACTACAGATAGAAAACCAAAAACCATTGCGGAGCTTCGCCTTGCGACCCATATTTGTGATTGGTTTGTTCAAAAACTGCTGGAAATCGGCTTAACTGCGTAACATTGCTGGCGTAATTATGACAAATTAGGGAAGCGGCTAAATCCTGTCAGATCGAGCCGCTAAATTCGCTCTATTTTTGTAAAACTATCTCCTGAGATTCGGTCTAAATAATTAGACAGCACAAAGTTTCATATTGTGTAGTACGTTTTAAGGTAAAAATTACCTATCTTAAAAAATCAAAATTTCTGCTACTACCTATGTATAGATAAAAAACTCCTGCAAAAAAGCTCTTATATCGTTGAAGGCGAGCTTTTTTATCCGATTTTTATAAAGTGAGGCTTTGTGTGGCAAGTTGCACGAGATATATTTAGTGCATATCGTAGCCAAATAAATTGGGATCGACTTCGCCTAATTGTAAATCTGCTAAACCATACTCTTGCCATCGCCTTTCTACCATAGCAGCGACATCAGGATCGGATTCTAACGCTGCACCCCAGTCGTGGTCGGTTTCTGGTGGAATTTTAGTTGTACCATCAATCCCCATACGTCCGCCTAAACCAATCTTTTCACTGGCAAAATCTAGAGTATCAAAAGGCGTATTGGGTAATATAAAGACATCTCGTGTCGGGTCTACTTTAGAACTAATCGCCCAAACTACTTGACGCGGATCGCGGATATTTATATCTTTATCTACCACAATTACAAATTTAGTATAGGTAAATTGCGGTAAAGCGCTCCAAAACGCTAAAGCCGCCCGTCTAGCTTGACCGGGGTATGCTTTATCAATAGAAATAATTGCTGCTTTGTAGCTAAGAGCTTCCATCGGTAGGAAAAAATCGACAATTTCCGACACTTGTTGGCGCAGTATAGGAGTATAAATGCGGTTGAGAGCGATCGCCATCATTGCTTCTTCTTTGGGCGGACGACCGCTAAAAGTAGTTAAATAGATGGGGTTTTGTCGATGAGTCATGCAGCCAAAGCGCACTAGGGGCGAATCTTCTACACCGCCGTAGTAACCCATATGATCGCCAAAAGGACCATCGGGCATTACTTCCCATGGAGTGATTGTCCCTTCTAAAACAAATTCGGAGTCGGCTGGCACTTCTAAATCTACGGTTTTGCATTTTGCCAAATTTACCCCCGAACCGCCATACAGCCCAGCAAACAGCCACTCTGAAAGGTCTACCGGAATCGGGGTAGCCGCCGCCATAATAATCATTGGATCGACCCCAAGAGCGATCGCAATTTCTAATTTTTTGCCTCGTTCGGCGGCTTTGCGTAAATGTCTAGCACCACCCCGCACCGAAAGCCAGTGGACGGTCATTGTATTGCGCGATTGCAGTTGCAGGCGATAAACTCCTACATTGGGCGTACCTGTTTCGCAATCTTTGGTAATTACTAACCCTAAAGTAATAATTTTGCCCCCATCACCTACATAGGGACGAATTAGAGGTAGTCGAGTCAAGTCTACATCATCGCCCCGAATAACTACTTGCTGACAAGCCGGGAAAAAGTCGCGTCCGGGTTTGGCTTTAAGTACATCAAATAACAACTTGCCAAATTCCACTGCTTGTCCGATTTTTTTTGGTGGTTTGGGTTGCTGGAGCATTCCCAACCTTTTGCCGAGGTCTTCTAATTCCTCTGGCTGCTGCATATTCATTGCCCAACAAATTCGCTCTACTGTACCCATTAAGTTAATGGCTACCGGAAAAGCTGCACCCTTAACATTTTCAAATAATAGTCCTGGGCCACCTTTTTGCAGCATTTGGTTAGAAATTTCGGCAATTTCTAAGTCTGGGTCTACTAAAGCGCTAATTCGTCGCAGTTGCCCTCTTTCTTCTAGCTGTTTGATAAATCCCCGTAAATCTCTTGCCATATTGAAATACTTTTTAAGCGTTCTTTTCTTTTATCAAATTAAATAAACTTAATCAAAAGTTTACCTTTTTAATTTATCGTAATAAATAACTTGTATCCGCTATCAGCGCTAAATATAGGGTATCGCGCTAGTTGTGAATTAATTATGTCTAGAGTGTATGACTTGTTTATTACAGGCGGCCCGGTGATGTACCCGCTCTTGGGCTTATCGATCGCTACTTTTGCTTGTGCTTTTGAGCGAGGCTGGTTTTGGTTTCAGCTAACTAGCCAAGAAGATCGAGTTGTGCATGATGTCCTAAAAGCTGCTCCCAAAGATTTAGGTACGGCAGCACAAATCGCTAAACAATCGCAAAATTTGGCAATTGGTAGGTTTCTATTAGCACCGCTCAAACTCCACTGGCCTAGTCCTGAAACCTTCCATCTTGCCATGGAAGCCGCCGCCGATCGGGAATTTGTGCAGATGCGAAAAGGAGATAAACTGTTAGAAACTGTAATTGCGATCGCGCCTCTACTCGGACTATTAGGCACAGTAACGGGTTTAATTATTACTTTTGGCAGTCTACAAATCGGCGGTGGTGGTAGTAGCAGTGATGTAACTCAAGCGGCGGCAGGAATCGGTGAAGCACTAACAACTACGGCGGCGGGCATGATTGTAGCCATTATTGCTTTATTTTTTTTCCGCATTTTTGTTAGCTTGCAGTCGCAGCAAATGGACTATTTTTCTAGAGTAGGTAGCGATTTAGAACTAATTTACCGTCAAGTATGGTACGAACCGACTCAATCTAACCATCGGTCGCAGCGATTGCTGGAACAAGATAATAATTAACACTTTATGCCATTAAATTCTAGATTTCGAGCTTCTAAGTCCCAAATGCCAGAGATAAATCTGGTTCCCATGATGGACGTATTGATGACGATTTTAACTTTCTTCATTATTATTTCGATGACGTTGACCGTACAACAGCGCTCGGTAAATATTGATTTACCTAGTACAAAGGCGGGAGCAAAGGATATAAAGACACCCGACCCTTTGATTGTGGGATTAACGCGACAAGGGACGCTAGAAGTCTCTAGTACCACCGTTAGCGAAGCACAGTTAAATCAACAAATGCAAGCTTATTTGCAAACAAACCCTAACGGCACAGTGGTTTTGCAAGCTGACAAAAAATTGCCTTATGAGCAGGTAGTACAAGTGTTAGGCAAAATGCGAGATGTAGGGGGCGAGCGCGTTTCACTAGCAATCGACTCAAATTAGTTAGGCATACTGCTCCAAGATACAACTACTGTGCTTTGGCGATCGGCTGTTGGCACTAAGTTAAGGTAGGTAACAAATGTTCCTTGTTTGACTTGATAAACCTTTCCTCCACCGTATTGCCCTTGAGGAATAACTTCAAAACCACTACTTTTTAATGTAGAAGCAAATATTGTACTAAATACTTGTTCTGGTAATTGATTGGGAATTAATCGAATAGTACCTGTAGTATTTGATTTTTGTACGACTTCATAAAACCCATCTTTTCCTTCACCAAATTTAGAATAAAATAGGCTGGGATCGCTTAAATAAATGTCGGGTTGGTCGATGTTTTCAAAGTTTATTTGGTCGAGAATACCAATAAAAGCTTCTTCTTCTGGACTAGCTTTAGCTACATTAGTTAGGTTGTCTGGGTTAAGAATTTCTGAAGCTAAAACAATTACTGTGCCGCCATTATAAGCAATCAAATTAAGAAATTTAGTTGTATTGCTCTTTGTTACTTCAAAAACTTTAATATCTGTTTCATTTTTAGCAGAGATGACATTGTATTCTCTTGCTTTCAATTCTCGCTCAAAATATTGAGCGACAGTAGTAATTTCATCTTTAGTTTGTTGGCTAGTTTGGTCTAGAGGTGCTTTAAATAAACCCAAAGAGCCAGGTTGAGAATTTATATACTTAGGAAAATCTCCAAAAGCCTGGTTAAGGTTATTAGGATTGGGTAAAGTAGCAACTTCTTTAGAGGGCGCGAGAACTTGAGGAGTTGTTTTTGTAGTTTTAGAGCTTGTTACCTGAGAAGACGGCTTAGTAGCCGGTTGGCTAACAACATTTCGATTAATAATCGAGCTAGTATTTTGACGATTAATAGGTGCTTTGACTGCTGAAGAAGTTGTTGATTTTTTGCTAACTTTCGGTGAATCAGCAATTGGTAATTGAGTAATTTTAACTTGGTCTTGAGCCTTTTCTTTTTTAACAGTTTCTAGTTCATGGGTAGGCATCGGTATAAATAATAGCAACCCATGAACTCCCATAGAGAGCAATAGCATTGGTCGCGCTAGTTGCTGCCAAGAATAGTTTTTGAGAGGATAAGATAAATTCATAACTTGAACTAATATAGATACTTGTTGAACTTGCTAGTGGTTCTGTTGCTTCGTAATAGGCGATCGCTTAAACATTGCTGAACACCATCAAGCTGACTTAATATTTGATACTAGCAATAAAACTTAATAGAAAAAGTTTTTTAGCAAACAAATAGAATGATTTAAACAAAGTTTTAGCTAACTTTAATTAGAAATTAACCTCTTTCTCCCCATTACTTAACCCATATAGTAGTAGCTTTATTCAGGGTGACAAAATAATTCTTTTGATAGAGGTTGTATTTATATGGTTTTGTCTAAAACCACTTTTAGGCTGGCTTTCACAGCTTCAGCGATCGCTGCGGCTATGGTTTTGGGATCTGTAGTTGAATCATTCGCCCAAAAAGCAGTAACTCTAAACGGTGCTGGCGCTACTTTTCCTGAACCCTTGTATCAGCGCTATTTTAGCGCACTGCGTAAAAGTAGCCAACCTGTGCAAGTCAACTATCAAGGTATTGGTAGCGGCGGTGGAATCAGACAGTTAATAGCCGGAAGCGTCGATTTTGCAGGTAGCGATACAGCTTTAACAGATGCGGAAGCCGCAAAAGTTAAAAATGGAGTATTGTACGTGCCTACTGCTGGCGGGCCCGTTGCCGTAGTTTACAACTTGCCTGGGGTTTCCAATTTAAAATTGTCTCGTAAGGTATTACCAGCAATTTTCGCAGGTCAAATAACCAATTGGAATGACCCCAAAATTGCCGCAGACAACCCCGGAGCAAGGCTACCAAACAGGCAAATTAGATTAGCTGTACGTGCCGACAGTAGCGGTACAAGCTATATTTTTACCAACGCTCTTAGTTCGATGGATAGCTACTTTAAAGGTAGAATTGGGCCCAATAGAGCGCCCAAGTGGCCTGGAAAACCAGTAAGTGGTAAAGGAAACCCCGGTGTTGCTCAAATTGTGAAACGAACTGCGGGTAGCATTGGCTATGTAGAAGCTTCGTTTGCGACCAACAACAAACTCCAAACAGCGCTAGTACAAAATAGCCGAGGAGCTTATGTAGCACCAACTTTAGCAGAAGCAAATAAAGCTCTCAGCGCCGTACAGTTTAATCCCGACCACCGAGTAACCTTTAGCAAGTTAGGTAATCCTGGGGATGGCTACCCAATTACAGGTTTAACTTGGTTGGTAGTGTATAGAAACTACACTCAGCCCGGCGATGCCGCCGCCGTAAAGCGGATGGTACAGTGGATTATGACTAATGGTCAGCAATTAAATGATAATCTTGGCTACACCAGAATTCCTCAAGGTGTTGCTAGTCGAGTTGTTCAGAGCGTAAATAGCGGTGTCAAGGGGCCTTAAGCTGTTGAATTTCTAAAATGTTATTTAATGTACGATGAGTTTTGGGGTATTTCCTAGGGAGATACCCCAAAACTTATTTAAACTAAGTGAGTTATTTTAAACAAAAGTAATAAAATTTACTTTAATAACTATGCAGCAAAGCTCAAAACATGAAGTAAGCAACTTAACGATAATAGACAGCAACAATCATTGGTTAGATAAAGGATTCACTTGGCTAGTTTGGATTTTTGCTGGTTGCACGGTTTTATTACTACTTTCGATGAGTTGGACAATTTTTGACAAGGCACGACCTGCAATTAGCAAGTATGGGTTGGGGTTTTTGTGGAGTCAAGAGTGGGATGTAGGGGGGTTAGTATTTGGAGCGCTGCCCTATATTTATGGAACTTTGGTAAGTAGCGCGATCGCCTTATTATTAGCTTTCCCGGTCGGGCTGGCGGTAGCTATTGTTACTAGCGAGAATTTTTTATCCCCAGTAGTACGAAACCCTTTAGCATTTGTCATCGAGTTAATCGCCGCAATCCCCAGCGTAATTATTGGATTATGGGGAATATTTGTCTTAATTCCGGTTCTCGATCCTCTGCAACAGTGGTTATATCAAAACTTTGGTTGGTTTCCTCTATTTAATACTCAACCTGCGGGTTACGGAATGCTAGTAGCAGGCTTGATTTTAGCAATTATGATTTTGCCGACAATGGCGGCAATTTCTCGCGAAGTTTTACTTGCTATTCCTAAAGAGTTGAGAAGTGGCTCAATGTCTTTAGGCGCTACTCGTTGGGAAAGTATTTTTGGCGTAATTATTCCGGCGGCGGCTTCGGGAATTGTGGGTGCAGCAATTTTGGCGCTAGGACGGGCTTTAGGTGAGACTATGGCAGTTACGCTAGTAATTGGGAATTCGCCAATTATTAGTACCTCGTTGCTCGACTTGGGTTATACAATTCCGGCAGTAATGGCTAATGAATTTGGCGAAGCCCAAGAAGATATACACATTGGCGCGCTCATGTACCTCGCCTTGATTTTATTTGTAGTAACTTTACTTGTAAATATGGCGGCGGTTGTGATGGTGCGCCTCATTGGTAGCAAACAGCAATAAGCAATTAATAAAATGTATGTCTGCAAGTTATCCCGAAAAACTAAATAATGCAATCGTCGGACTACAACAACCTTTATCGGTTTATAGAACAGTTTTTGATTATGGCATGAGTGCGATCGCTTTTATTTTGACGGGCATAGCTCTAATCCCATTGATAGCCATACTGCTAGAAATTCTCCGCCAAGGACTACCAAACTTGAGACTTGAAGTATTCACGACTTTACCAGCGCCACCGCCGATATTACCAGGAGATCCAGATGGATTTGGCAATGCAATTGTGGGGACGCTAATGATGGTAGGAATTGCTTCGCTAATTAGTATTCCTGTAGGAATAATGACTGGGATATTTTTAGCTGAATTTGGACAAACTTCAGCGATCGCCAATTCTGTCCGATTTATTACTACAATTTTGACGGGTGTACCTTCAATTATTGCGGGTGTATTTGCCTATGGCGTACTAATTCTCAACCACATTACCCAATTTTCGGCGGTAGCAGGAGGTTTTGCTCTATCTGTAATTATGCTGCCAATTGTTGCTTTGACTACCGAACAAGCCCTAAAATTAGTTCCTCACTCTCAACGTTTGGCTTCGGCAGCTTTAGGCGCTAGTCGCTTTCAAACTACCTTTAAAGTTGCAGTAGCGGCGGCGATTCCAGCAATAACTACAGGAATTTTGTTAGCTGTAGCCCGCGCGGCTGGGGAAACTGCGCCATTAATTTTTACAGCTTTATTTAGCGATATTTGGCCAGAAGGAGTATTTGAACCTAGTCCAGCTTTATCAACCCTCATTTATAAGTATGCTCAATCGCCAGATGTTACTCAAAACAAGATGGCTTGGACGGCTTCTCTGGTTTTAGTTGGGCTTGTTTTGTGTATTAGTATTTTGTCTAGGTTGGCTACGCGCCAACGTTCGAGTAATCGTTAAGTTGTTTCTTACTAATATTTACCCTTATGAACAATACTAATTTTGCTCCTGATGCTACCATTCCGGCGCTCCGAGCTAAAGATTTAGATTTTTACTACGGCACTCAAAAAGCACTCGAATCAGTGTCAATGGACATTTATCAAGGACATATAACTGCAATTATTGGCCCTTCTGGTTGCGGCAAATCAACCTTTCTTAAGTCCCTCAATCGCATTAGCGAACTAGAAAGTAATAATATTAAGGTTGAAGGTGAGGTAGAATTTTTTGGTCAAAATATCTACGCCAGCCGCGTCAATTTGAATCGTCTGCGCCAGCAAATTGGCATGGTGTTTCAAAAGCCAAATCCATTTCCGATGAGCATTTATGACAATGTTGCTTATGGAGTGCGAATTGCTGGGCGTTGTGCCAAGTCTAAGTTAGATGAAATAGTCGAATCAGCCATTAAAAGCGCGGCTTTGTGGGATGAAGTCAAAGATAAACTAAATAAGTCAGCCTTGGGACTATCGGGCGGACAACAACAGCGCCTTTGTATTGCTCGCGCTTTAGCTGTAAAGCCAAAAATTTTATTAATGGACGAACCCGCTTCTGCCCTCGATCCGATCGCTACAATGAAAATTGAGGAGTTGATTAAGACGTTGCGACAGGAAGTAACGATCGCCATTGTTACTCACAATATGCAACAAGCGGCGCGAGTCTCTGATTACACGGCTTTTTTCAGCACTGATGAAAGTCGCATCGGACAAATGGTGGAATTTGGTTCTACAACTCAAATTTTTTCCGAAGCCACTCAATCGCGCACCCGTGACTACGTACAAGGACGTTTTGGCTAATTATGATTGATAGTTCAATTTTTCGGCGGCTAATTTCTTGGGTAGCGATCGCATTTATAGTGATATTCTCAACTAACAGTAGCGCCATTGCTGCCAACCTACCAACAGCTACGGTATATCGAGATCCAGCCTGTACTTGCTGCGGTGGTTGGATGAAGCATTTGCAAGCTCAAGGATTTTCAGTGAAAAATGTTCCTACGACCGACATGATTGCTTTTAAGCAGCAACATGGCGTAACCGACGATTTAGCCTCTTGTCACACGGCAATAATTGACGGCTATATAGTGGAAGGTCACATTCCAGGAGACGATATTAAGCGCCTATTGGCACAAAAACCCGATATTACAGGTGTTGCTGTTCCCGGTATGCCTGTAGGCACGCCCGGAATGGAATCTGGCAACGTTCGCGATTCTTATGCAGTAGTTTCCTTCGATAAGCTAGGACAAACTAAAGTTTTTAAGCAGTATTCTTTTTAAAAATATTGCGGTATTGTTAACTGTCCTCTAAAGCTGAGTAATTAAAAAACTCAGCTTTTTGTTGTATCAGTCCCAAAACTTACACAGCAAACCTATAGTTAAGCCCACTACTATTAGATTAGGCGATCGCCGTAGGTTATAAATTTACTTAATTAATTATGTCTGAACAAACTCAACCTTTGCCTGAAGCTAATTGCGAACAATTAGAATTTATCGAACCAGAAACTAAAGCACCAATAGATGTTAAACCTAGTACCGATGCGCCTTTGGAAAGACTTCGCTCTGCTAAAACTCGGCAAATGCTAGGAATGAAAGGTGCTTCTAGCGGTGAAACCTCTATTTGGAAAATCCGTTTGCAGCTAACAAAACCGATTACCTGGATTCCTTTAATTTGGGGCGTACTGTGCGGTACAGCTTCTTCGGGTAACTTTACTTGGTCGCTGGAAAATGTGCTAAAAGTCGCTACTTGTATGTTATTAGCGGGTCCATTGCTAACAGGTTATACCCAAACGGTTAATGATTATTCTGACCGCGAAATTGACGCAGTTAATGAGCCTTATCGTCCAATTCCATCGGGTGCAATTACGACTCCACAAGTAGTTACCCAAATTTTGACATTATTATTATCGGGAATTGCGATCGCATTTATCCTAGATAAATGGGCAGGTCATCAGTTTCCCACAATTACCGCCCTTGCGCTTGGTGGCTCTTTCTTAGCATACATTTACGGCGCTCCACCTTTTCAACTCAAGCGCAACGGTTGGTTGAGCGGTTATGCTTTGGGAGCAAGTTATATTGCTTTACCTTGGTGTACGGGTCATGCTTTATTTGGCGATCTCAATTGGACAATTGTAATTTTGACGCTCATTTACAGTATGGCGGGGTTGGGAATTGCGGTAGTTAATGACTTCAAAAGTGTAGAAGGCGATCGCCAATTTGGTTTACAATCCCTCCCGGTAATGTTTGGAGTCAATACCGCCGCTTGGATTTGCGTTGTCATGATTGACCTATTTCAAGCAGGAATTGGCGCTTATTTGTTAAGTCTGCATGAAAATGTTTATGGTGCGATCGTTTTGTTGCTGATTGTGCCGCAAATCGTTTTCCAAAAGATTTATTTTCTTCCCGATCCTCTTAACAACGATGTCAAGTATCAAGCCAGCGCTCAACCATTTTTAGTTTTGGGAATGCTGCTTACAGGTATCGCGTTAGGTCATGCTGGAGTTTGAGGCGGACATTAACTTAACTGATGAAATACATTAACATAGCTAATAACAAGTTGTTAGCCTACCAAAAATTACTGTGTTTCAACTGCTACGAGTTTTAATTCATTTCGTCCAGCCGATGCTTATGCCGATTTGTTTTTTGTCTGCTTGGTCTTTAACTTTTCTGTTCTGTTGGAGTTTGTGGAATGCCATCCAAGACGGCGCAACTGCTACCCAGAAGATGCACCAAATTCCATGCTCTGGTTGTCAGTTTTTTACCAACGACTACCGCCTAAAATGCACCGTCCAGCCATCGATCGCCAATACCGAGGATGCGGTTTCCTGTATGGATTATCAGCCAAAAACGAATTCGATGTTTTACTAAAAGTGTAATTACCAAATGCTGATTCAAAAACTTCTCGATTGCGATGAATTTGTGGCTGGGGATAACACCTTGTTGCGGGAATTGCTACACCCCGACAAACAGGCGATCGCTTTGCGCTACAGTTTGGCTCATGCAACGCTAAGAGTAGGTAAAACTTCTCAGCCTCATTCTCTAACTACTTCGGAGGTTTACTACATCCTCAGTGGTAAAGGAGAAATGCACATCGACTCGGAAGTTCAAATCGTTGTACCGGGGGATGCGGTATACATCCCCCCCAATGCAAAGCAATTTATTTATAATTGCGGCGATGAGGCGCTGGTATTTATCTGCATTGTCGATCCAGCTTGGCGCAAAGAGGATGAAACTGTTTACTAAGCGCCTGTTTTTGCTACTGTTACTTGTTATTTCGGCGATCGCTATTTGGTTGATTGCTGTACCTGCTTATACGCAAAAGATAAATGATTGTCGTCCGCAAATAGTCTTACCGCCACAAGTTACCGCTATCAATATTGCGGCTTTCCAAGAGTGTAAAGACTCCAAAAAACGGATAATTGGGCGATCGCAACTTACACAGCAATTAGCAAAAGCAAAAGTTGTTTACTTAGGGGAAACTCACGACAGTGCGGAAGATCATCGGCTGCAACTAGAGATTATTAGGCAACTACAGAAGAAAAATAGTAGAGTTGCGATCGCGCTCGAAATGTTCCAGCGTCCTTATCAAGGAGTTGTGGATGATTACTTAGCAGGAAAAATCAACGAGCAAGAGTTGCTAAACAAAAGTGAATACAAACAGCGTTGGGGTTATCCTTGGCAATATTACGCGCCAATTGTTCAATTTGCCAAAGCCAAAAAGCTACCGATTTTAGCTTTAAACACGCCTACAGAAATCACGCGCTTAGTTGCCAAAAATCGTTTAGATAGCCTCACCCCAGAACAAAGTAAATTTATTCCTCCTATTGCAGAAATTCGTACAGATAATGCTGAGTATCGCCAATTAATGCTAGGTATTTTCCAGCAACATCAGGCAGAGGCTAAGGGGAATAGTCCCGATTTTGAAAAGTTTTTTCAAGCACAGGTATTATGGGATGAAACTATGGCAGAAGCGATCGCTAAGTTTATCCAAGCTAATCCAGACTACCAAGTTGTAGTGTTAGTTGGACAAGGGCATATTGTCTATAACTACGGTATTCCTAGCCGTGTAGCGCGACGATTGAAAATACCGCTTACTCAACGTTCGGTGCTATTAAGTAATAATTTAGAGGAAAAAAGTACTACTAAATTACCAATTGCTGATTATGTTTTTTGGCAAGAAAGCAATTGAATTTTTGTCTGCGATCGCATTGTAAAGAAAGGTTTAAAGCGCTAGCTAAAGGCTTGACTTTTTGTTAAAATATTTTATAATGAGAATCTGTACAAAAATAACATTTTAGACAAAATTTCGATTATAAGATTATTTTAAAATAAAGCAAGAGAAAAGTCAAGAAAATCGCCTTTTTTTGGCGATTTTTAGTTAAAGTTTTATTAAGTTTACGAAAGGTTGAAAAATAGGTAATAGTTCGGGGTTGCTAACAAGGAGAGTAGGAAAAGAGAAACTACCGTAATCTTTGTCAGGCGTTAAAGGAAACATTGGTTGAGGATTTAGTGACATCCAGGTACAGCCAGCCGCTTGAGCAATCACCCAAACTGCTGCAATATCCCAAATTTTGGGTGTAGATTCGACAGCGCCAAGAGTTGCGGCATTAGCGACGGTAAGTAAATTGTAGCTGGCAACGCCAAGCATCCGAATTTTTCCTGGAAAGCCTTGGATAGGAAAGCTTTGCAAGGTGCGAGTACAGATACTAAAAAAGTGATTGCCTGTTAGTTGTTCAGAGCTAGAGTGAATAGATAAATCATTACAAAAAGCGCCTTTGGGAGCCGGTACAAGTTCGGGAGCATCGCACCAATAGCCGTGAAAAGCTTGATTTATCGGCGGAAAATAGACGTAACCAAAAACGGGCGTACCGCGATATAGTAAACCGAGAGAAATGCCCCAAAGCGGAATACCCCTAGCAAAATTGGTAGTACCATCAAGGGGATCGATAATCCAACACCATTCGCTATTGGGGAAAGTATGAGAGCCTTCTTCGGTTAAAATGCCATGAGTGGGAAAATGAGATGCGATCGCATTAAGAATTTCTAAGTCTGCCCATTTATCCGAGCGCGTAACCAAGCTACCATCAGCTTTTTCATCGGCGGAAACTTGCCCAAAATCTTTAAGTAACTGTTCCCCTACTCTAAAAGCGGTAGTTTGGGCAAAATCAAAAACTTGCTGCCAAAAATCATTATTCAATCTAATTCACCTTTTAAAACCGATGCGATCGCGCTTCTTGTCTTTGTTTGAAATTCTGCCACATTAACGCGCCGCAGGCACACTACAGCAAGTAGCATTCCCACCGCTTGCAACCCGAATACTAAGCCATAAGATAACACTGGCGCAGTAAATATTGATTTACCTAATTGCAACACCGCACCGCCCGTAACTGTCGCAATCCCCCGCGCCATTGCTTGCGACAAACCCCAAGCACCAATAAAAGTACCCGCCGTTTCCGCCGCCGTTAGATCCAACATTAAGCTAACAGCGCCTGTAGTAGTTACACCCGAAGCCAAGCCAAATATTAATAACGCGCCTTGAAGCATTTGAGGATTAGCAGTTAAGCCCGCTAAAATTATCAGTCCAAAAGTTGCAGAGACAGCAATACAACCAATTTGAGCAGTTTTTTGTTTACCTAAACGCGGCACAATTAAAAAGCCCGTTGTACTCATACCGATGAGCGTACCTGTACCCCAAAAAGCGTTTAATTTTGTAGTTTGAGAAATCGTCATGCCAAAAACTTCACCGCCGTAGGGTTCTAATACAGGTTCTTGCATAAATAAACTAATGGTCATTACCAGCAGAAAAGTAAAAAATATCCCTGTTTGGCGGTTAGCTGTCAAAACTCGCAGCGCTTTGCCTAGAGTAATACTATCTTCTCGGTTTACTAGCTGCGATCGCGTTGCATACTGAGAATACTTTTTTTCTACTCCCACCGTAGCGATAAAAGCTAATCCCACAACGGCGGCGGGAACAATTAAAAACAGTCGATTTATAGAAGACTGCAGTAATTCAAGTGGTGCGTCTAAGGCAATTTGTTTTAACAAGCTGCTGCTAATAATTGCGCCGATAATAATACCCACCATCAACATCGACCAAACAATACCAACTAGCTTAGAGCGATTATCTTCCTCAGACACATCGACTAATAGCGCTGCAAAGGGGGTGGAACTAGCGCTAATAGCTAAACCATACAGAGCAAAAACTAGCCCTAATAGTCCTACTAAGCCATAGGTTTGCATTGTCCAAACAGGTTGTAAACTCAAACCAAGTTGCCAAATTACCTGTACGGCGAGGAAAGATGCGATCGCAAATAATGCCGCCCCCGTCCACACATAGCCCGTACGATGATAGCCATACAAGGGTTTAGAATCCGACATCTGCCCAAACCATACCCTGGCTGGGGCAATAAATTGGTGCATAGCGATCGTTCCCGCAGCTACTAAGGCAGGTATTTTTAATTCATCAATCATGACCCGATTGAGTACGCCGAGGGTCAATACTGCCATAATCCCCAATCCCATCTGAAACAAGCCTAGCCGGAACATGGTTAAGAGGTTTAGCTTGGGTGTAGTTAGATTGAAGTGCGAGTCAAATAAATCACTGCTTGCCATAGTTTTATAAAAGAAAATTTAGTATACAAGCGATCGCCCAAACTAATTATAAACTTCTTGGGCTGGTCAACCAGAAACTAAACCTTCAGGGGTAATATACTGCAAAGATAAGTATAGATATTGGCGTGAAACTGAAGCTGCCGATCCGTTTATTTTTTGATTAAAAGCTATGTTCCCAAATCATCGCCCTCGCCGTTTAAGAACTCATCCCCAATTGCGCCGCATGGTGCGCGAAACTGTTTTAACTACTAACGATTTAATTTATCCTTTGTTTGCCGTCCCTGGCGAAGGAATTGCCACTGAAGTTAAATCAATGCCAGGAGTTTACCAACTATCGGTAGATAAAATTGTTGAAGAAGCCAAAGAAACTTACGACTTAGGCATTCCCGGAATTATTTTATTTGGCATCCCAGAAAACAAAGACACCGATGCAACGGGCGCTTGGCATGATTGCGGAATTGTCCAAAAAGCTGCTACAGCCGTTAAAGCCGCCGTCCCCGATTTGATTGTAATTGCCGATACTTGCTTGTGCGAGTACACAAATCACGGACATTGTGGCTATTTGCAAGTTGGCGACTTAACTGGCAAGGTTTTAAACGATCCAACGCTAGAATTACTTGGAAAAACTGCGGTTTCTCAAGCAAAGGCGGGTGCGGATATTATTGCGCCTTCGGGGATGATGGATGGCTTTGTACAAGCAATTCGCAGCGCTTTAGATGCGGCAGGTTATCAAGATACGCCAATTATGTCTTACGCGGCTAAATATGCCTCAGCTTACTATGGCCCATTTCGAGATGCGGCGGATTCTTCCCCTCAATTTGGCGATCGCCGAACTTATCAAATGGACGCAGGAAACGCCCGCGAAGCCTTGAAAGAGATTGGTTTAGATATTGCTGAAGGCGCAGATATGCTAATGGTAAAACCAGCCTTGGCATACATGGATATTATTTGGCGCGTCAAAGAAGCAAGTAACTTACCTGTAGCGGCTTACAACGTTTCTGGGGAGTACGCAATGGTGAAAGCGGCGGCGTTAAATGGTTGGATTGATGAGGAACGAGTTGTAATGGAAACCCTGACAGGGTTTAAACGCGCTGGGGCTGATATGATTTTGACTTATCATGCTAAAGATGCGGCACGCTTACTAGGGTAATAAAGGCGATCGCGCTTTTTTCGGTAAGTGCGATCGCATTATAATTAGTCCCGAAACGCTAAGATTTTAGACTAACGATCGAAATAACTATTGATGTAATGGCAGAAACATTATTTTTTAACGCCCTCAATCAAGCTATAGATGAAGAAATGGCGCGAGATTCTACGGTACTCGTGCTAGGTGAAGATGTAGGTCATTATGGCGGATCTTACAAAGTTACTAAGGACTTACATAAAAAATACGGCGATTTGCGCGTACTAGATACGCCAATTGCTGAAAATAGTTTTACAGGTATGGCAGTCGGCGCAGCCATGACAGGCTTAAGACCGATAATTGAGGGCATGAATATGGGTTTTTTGCTCTTAGCCTTCAACCAAATATCTAATAATGCGGGAATGCTGCGCTACACCTCTGGAGGCAATTTTACAATCCCAATGGTAATTCGCGGGCCCGGCGGTGTAGGTAGACAACTCGGCGCGGAACACTCCCAGCGACTAGAAGCATATTTTCAAGCTGTTCCGGGGATAAAAATTGTAACTTGTTCCACTCCCTACAATGCCAAAGGATTGTTAAAGTCAGCAATTCGGGATAATAACCCCGTTTTATTTTTTGAACACGTATTGCTTTACAACTTAAAAGAAAACCTACCCGACGAAGAATATCTACTTCCTTTAGATAAAGCCGAAATAGTTCGTAAAGGTAAAGACGTGACAATTCTTACCTATTCGCGGATGCGTCACCACGTCATGCAAGCGGTGAAGCCATTAGAAAGAGACGGTTTCGACCCAGAAGTAATTGACCTAATTTCCTTAAAACCTCTAGATTTTGATACTATTGGCGCTTCAATTGCCAAAACTCACCGAGTAATAATTGTAGAGGAGTGTATGAGGACTGGCGGCATAGGCGCAGAATTAACCGCTTCTATAAATGATCGCTTATTTGACGAATTAGACGCTCCGGTACTAAGACTATCTTCCCAAGATATTCCTACGCCTTATAATGGCAAGTTAGAGCGCTTAACAATCGTGCAGCCAGAGCAAATTGTTGAAGCCGTCCAAAAGATGGTAGCTTTGCGGGTTTAGCGGTAAGTAATGGATTTGGTGCTACGACCCGTTCAAAACCGATTATCATACATTTGTTTAGGAGCGGGTCATGGTATGCAGAAACAGCGAGGGGTATTAGCTTTAATTTTAGTATTGATTATCGGAGCGATTGTAACGATTTCTACGATTGAGATTCCTTTGGGGTTGGATTTACAAGGAGGTTCTCAGCTAACAATTCAAGTAAAAACCACCGAAAAAATTAAGCAAATTACCCAACAACAGTTAGAAGACGTACAAAAGGTAATTGAAAATCGGGTCAACGGCTTAGGCGTGTCTGAACCATTGGTACAAACAGTAGGACAAGATCAAATTTTGGTGCAACTGCCTGGAGTAAGCGACCCCAAACAAGCAGAAAAAGTTTTAGGCGGTACAGCGCAGTTAGAATTTAAAGCCCAAAAGCCTGGTACAGAGGCTCAATTGTTTGCTTATCAACAATCACAGAGCGAACTATTAGCAAAGCAAGCAGAACTAAGAAAAACTGAAGATAAAGCCGCAATAGAAAAAAATCGAGCAGACTTAGAAAATAATTATCAAGCGATTTCTGAATTGTTTGAAAGTAAGGGGTTAGGGGGCAGAAATCTTCAAGATGCTTTTGGCGAACCTACCCAAGCTAGTAACAATTGGAATGTAGCTATCCGCTTTGATGCTGAAGGTGGCAAATTATTTGCAGACTTAACAAAAAGCCTAGCAGGGACGGGGCGCAGCATTGGTATTTTCTTAGACAATAGACTAATTAGCGCTCCAAATGTTGGGGTAGAATTTGCCGCTACAGGAATCACCGGAGGCGCGGCGGTGATTACCGGACGTTTTACACCCCAAGAAGCAACGGATTTAAGCGTTCAATTGCGCGGTGGTGCTTTACCCGTACCTGTAGAAATTGTTGAAAACCGCACGGTGGGAGCAACTTTAGGCCGCGATAGCATCCAACGCAGTATCTACGCCGGGGTTGGTGGTTTGCTTTTAGTCTTAATTTTTATGGTGGTTTACTACCGCTTACCTGGACTAATTGCTGATATCGCTTTAATTATTTACTCTCTACTAACTTGGGCTACTTTTGCCCTTTTAGGCGTAACTCTCACACTTCCAGGGATTGCGGGATTTATTCTCAGTATTGGGATGGCGGTAGATGCTAACGTTTTAATTTTTGAGCGGACGCGGGAAGAATTACGCGCGGGTAAAACGCTATATCGTTCCGTAGAATCAGGCTTTTATCGCGCTTTTTCTAGCATTTTAGATGGCAACGTAACAACGGTAATTGCTTGTGGGGCGCTATTTTGGCTAGGTTCGGGTTTGGTGCGAGGCTTTGCTTTAACGTTAGCTTTGGGCGTAGCCATGAGTATGTTTACAGCTATTACTTGCAGCCGGACATTAATGTTTATCGCCATTAGCTTACCTTCCTTGCGTAAGCCAGAACTATTTTGTCCAAATCTACCAACAGCTAAAAAGGCATCGGGGGCAGTATGAAGTTTAGTGTAAATAAACAAAGAAATCTCTGGTGGAGTATATCTCTTGCCTTAATTTTGGCTAGTTTGATTTCAATGCTGGTTTCGTGGCAACAAATTAACGCACCGTTGCGCCCTAGTTTAGATTTTATCGGCGGTACGCGGCTGCAACTACAGCGCGATTGTACTGTATCGGGGGTATGCGATCGCAAAATCGATTTAGCAGCAGTGCGTCAAATCATGGCAGACCAAGGTTTGGGTGACAGTACAATTCAACTTGTAGATAAAGAGCGCAACTCTAACGATCAGATTTTATCTATTCGTACCAAAAACCTCAGCGTTGAAGAACGGACAAAGTTGCAAGATGCTTTAAGTCAAGCGATCGGGACTTTAGACCTGCAAGCAAGTCAAAATGATACTGTTGGGCCCACTATTGGCAGACAGTTACTTAGTTCGGGTTTACTGGCGCTTATTGTCTCTTTTGCTGGCATCATCATCTACTTAAGCTTTCGCTTTGAGCTTGATTACGCGCTATTTGCAATTGTTGCCCTATTTCACGATGTTTTAATTACGGCGGGGGCTTTCTCAGTTTTGGGATTAGTTCAAGGCGTGGAAGTAGATAGTTTATTTATCGTTTCTTTGCTGACAATTACAGGTTTTTCCGTCAACGATACGGTAGTTATTTACGATCGCATTCGGGAAGTAATTAAGCTCAATCCTGACCAACCGATTAAAGAAATTGTCGATGATGCGGTCAATCAAACCTTAACTCGTTCGATAAATACTACTTTAACGGTGTTATTGACATTGTTTTCGATCTTCCTATTCGGCGGCGAAACTCTCAAAAACTTTGCCTTAGCCTTAATTATTGGTTTTACCTTGGGCGCGTATTCCAGCATTTTTATTGCCAGTACGTTACTTTCCTTGTGGCGAGAATCAAGGGTTCAACCCAAGTCTGTAGAAGTACTTGAATAGTTAAAAACGCTGATTAATTATCCATTTTTGAAAACCGTATGCCAATTCTGGGATACGGTTTGTCAATTAATTAGTTTTTTCTCTAGCTTTAGCGGCATTTCACGCCCATGGGTTAACTATTTTTAAACTTCTTGGTTCTTACTTTTTATTTCAGCAATTCCTAACTTGGTAGCTATTTCGCCTTTGATGCGGTTGATAATAGATGCTTCATCTAAAGATTCCAAAATTCTGCTCACTACTGCTTTTGGGCTTTCCGAACCCCAAGAAGCTCCGTTTGCCAGGTAGACTTTAGTTACTTGTCCGATGCCATAGCAAGAAACCCCAGCCACCGCCGCTTGGGTCACGGCTACCGATACATAAGCACCCAAAGTAATGCCGCCAGTGACCGTTGTAGATAGACCCAGTAAGCCTTTAAGAGAACTTAGACCCAAATTTGCCATTAGTTCGCTAGCACTAATTCCGCCCATACTTAAGGCAATTTTTTGTAATAGAGCGATCGCCCCGGCTTTTGTCATTTCAATGCCGTATAGCTTAGATAAAGCCAATATCATCGTTACGTCAATAACCGCACCGCTAAACAAATCCACCATAGTTACAGGGTTAAGAGAAATCGCTATAGATTTAGTCATTACTCCCCGCCAAATTAATTTATTAGCGCTAAGTTCTCTAATTTCTAGTTTGCGCTGTAATAAGCGATCGTTTACATTGTCTGCGTACAGCATCGTATTGAGAGCAACTAAAGCTTTACCTTCTCGGTGCAAAATTTCTAAAATTTTGAGCTTCATCTCCTCAATTTGCGGTTTCCCAGGAAGGCGCTGCACCTCGCGGCGACCATCAGGATGGATAATAGCCTTGGTAACTAAAGGAGAACCCGCCGCCATGACAATCTCATTGGGGGTTAGTAACTCTTTAACTCGTTCGTCGCAAATTTTGTGATAAATTGCCAAGCGATCGGCTTGGGGATACTGGTCGATTTTGTTAAATACCAGCAAAATCGGCTTACCAGCATCTCGCAGTTGCGACAAGGCAGCCTGTTCTAACTTTGTCATATCGCCAGAAATTGCAAACAAAATCAAATCGGTTTGTTGGGCTATATCTTTAGCCAACAAAGCGCGAGCTTCGCCATCTACTTCATCTAAGCCGGGAGTATCAATCAATTCCACCTGCGAATTGCCCGCCCCCGGTAGCGTCACCATTACCGTGCGAGCTTTGCTATCGCCTATAGGTTGCTCGTCAATTTTCCAAGTAGCTTTAGCGGCGGTACGAGTAACGCCATGCAAAACCCCAGTATCAAATACTTTTTCTCCTAATAAAGCATTCAGCAATGAAGATTTACCCCGCCCTACCATCCCAAAGGCGGCAATTTGCACAACTTGGCGCTCTAAATTATCTAGCATTGTCTCTAGTTGAGCAATTTCGGCTTCCAAAGGGCGGCGTTCTTGGGGTGTCAAGTCGAGACGATCGATCAACTCTTGCAAAGCTGTTTGAGCTTGTTTGTAATTTAACTGCGCCTGAATATCTCCAAAACTCCAAATTGCACTGTCTAAATCTGTTTCGCTGTCGGAATTTGGCAAGTCGGGGTTCAATTTAGCGCTCCTAAAAAGGTATAGTTTGCAAATCGATCCTAACGATTTAAACGGGCAAAATAGTTAAGCAAGTTTTAGAAGATTAAAACCACTCTTATACTTTAGACAGGTTTGCTAGCGCGATCGCCCTATGCCTTTGTGCTTTTGTTTAGAAAGGCGGCTTCTAGTAATAATTAAGAAATTACCGAACAATTATTATTTATCGTGAGTGGGAAGTATTTGCCAGAAACAACCGCCTATGTCAGGATTACTCGGCAATCTTGGCAACAAGGATTGCTGGAAGGAGATGTTAAAGCCGGAGCTTTTGAATGGCAGTTTCAGTGGTGTTTTCGCCGAGGAGAGTTGTTTGTCAAGCCTTCCTCTGGTCGCGCTTTAATTAAAGAGCCTTTGGGTCGTTTTTTAGAGCAACGAGATTATCAACTAGAAGCTGGGGGAGATTATGACTTTACGATTCGCGCCGATTTGTAGCTTTTAAATATCTTTCAATCAATAAGATGGCAACTAAGTCATCTATCGGTCTTGGTGGTTCTCGTAAGCCTTGAGGAATGAGCTTAGTTAAACCTTTTGGTGGATACATTCGCCAATAAACTTCGCGGGCTTCTAGAGTGCTGTTATGTTCGTCTACCATCAAAATTTCTATAGTTGCAGGCAATACTTCTCTAAGCTGTAGTTGCCATTGTTTTGCTGTAGTGCGATCGCCCATCACGACTGTAGATATTGAAAATTTTTGCACCAAAGCATTGATAGTAGCGATCGCCTCTGCTGCCGATACAACTTGATGATAATGCAATTGCAAATCTTGTTCCATCACTGCCAAGCCGCACTTATCTCGACCGGGGTCGAAGCCTAAGATTGTTGTTTTCATCCTAGTTTACAGTTGATTTTCTTTCTTATTCGTTGCCCTACCCGCTTTTGTTAGGCTAGGCTTGAGGGCATCCCTTAATTGGTTGCCTATTAGCCTTCTCGTGCCAAAAACCACTTGCCCATTCTTGACGGCGACTAATTGCACTTGTGAAGGTCCTGCCGTATATATATCTCCAGCAGCAATAGCTTTGATTTCTACAGGTTGATTGTACTGCCTTACTTGCTCGATAAAGCCAACTAAAGTTTCCAACCTACCGTCGCCAATTTCAATCGCATCTCCCAATATACCCGCACGACGAGCGCGAAACTTTGCTGCACTCAGCAATAACCCTACCTTTTGGCGGATGTCTTGACCTGCGATCGCGGGATTAGTCGGAATCGCTGCTAATACGTCACCTTTAGAGAAAATTACTTTATTTACAGCAACATCAATCTCGGCTTGAACGTTTTTTTCTCCTAAAAGATAATTCCCCGCAGAAATAACTCGCACCACATAATCTCTCCCATCATCAATTCGAGCAATTACCTGTTCGACTTGAACTTTAGATATCTGCACCGCTAGTTCATTTTCGGGGTTTGTGCCGGGTTGAGTTGACTCTATAGCTACTCTATTTGCTTCGCGCAAAAGTTGCTCGATAGCTCGCCTGGCGGCGGTAGGCTGCTGAATGCGAACGACCCCCAGCGCTAAAACTCTACCGCTTTCGAGGGCGACATTTCCTTGACGCAAAACTTGATAATCTTGATAATACCCTTCAAGTTTGGCAACTTCTTGTTCGAGAAATTCTCGTTGACTTTCTAGTTGTTTGAGACGAGTTTCTCTACCTGCAATAACGCGATCGCGATTGGCAATTTCTCCGTCCAACTTAGAGATAGCTTCATCGCGTTCAGCTATTTGACTTTGCACTGCTTCTAACTGCTGGCTAATTTGTTGGCGTTCGTTTTGCAGTTTTTGAATTTCCGAGCGCAATGATTTGGCTTGCTGAGAAACTTTTTGCAATAAAGCTCTAGCATTCAAAAATCTAGTTGTAATTTGACTTAGCTGGGCTTGGTTGCGGCTTAGTTGAGCTTGAGTTTGAGCCTGTTTAACCTGAGTGCGGCTTAGTTGGGCTTGAGTTTGAGCCTGTTTAACCTGAGTGCGGCTTAGTTGAGCTTGAGTTTGGGTTTGTTTAGTAATTACTGCTTGCAAAGATTGGTTAGTAGCTTGCAAACGTCTTTGAGCTTGAGCTTGCCTTTTCTGGGCGGCTTGTTGTTCGGCTCTAGCTTGCTGCAAGTCTTTTTCTACGTTGCTTTTTTGAATTTTTGTCGCTTCTAATTCTTTAGTTGTAGATTCTACCTGCTGGCGTTTTGTTTTGAGGTCTGCTTGAATTTTTTCTAATTCAAATACTCCCGTTCGCAGACTTTTATCGGCGGCAAATAAAATTGCTAAAGTTGAAGCCGAAATAATGCTTCCTGTAAAGATCGTCACCAAAACGGCAGTTTTGCGCGGGCGGAGTTTAAACAAACTTAGTCGAGCTTTTCCTACCCGCGTACCAATGCGATCGCCTACCGTCGCGATTACACCTCCCAACATCAAAATTGCTACAATCAGGATTATTCCTGTGGTCATCTTCTGCCGTCCACCTTTGCCCACTCAGATACAGCCTACTTCACCCCTCTAGGTTTTGGCGATATCTAAAAATTGATGGGTATAAAGAGAAACTTTTTTTAGGTAAATTGCTGGCTCAAAGCGACTGGATTGTGGAGAGTAATCTTTTTTTTGTGAATCGAAATCATTTCGTCACTCCGCAAGTCTCCAAGTAGCCGAGTTACCGTCACGCGGGTAGAACCAATTGCTTCAGCGATCGCTTGGTGAGATAGCTTGAGATCGATCGTAATTCCTTCAGAAGTTGGTACGCCAAAATCTCGGCACAAAATCAATAAAAAGCTCACTAATCTCGAACCCATATCGCGGTGCGCCAAAGTTTCAATCATCATTTCTGTTTGCAAAATCCGCGATGATAAGCCTTTAAGCATCAACATCGACAATTCTGGATTGCTTTTTAGCGATTGCTCTACTTGTTCAATGGGTGCAGAAAGTAATTCTACAGGAGTAAAAGCCACCGCATGATAAAATCTATCCGAACGTTGTCCTGTAAGCAGCGACAGTACGCCAAACACGCTATTTTCTCTAAGCAACGCTACAGTAATTTCTTCTCCAGCCTCATAAACTCTAGAAAGTTTGACAGCGCCCTTGAGCAGAAAATACACTCGTTCTGCCGGATCGCCTGGAAAAAATATCGTTTTACCCCGTTCAAACATTTCCACAATTGGGGGAAACGATCCTGTTCCTATTTGACGAAATACCGCCGCTAGCGGTCTATCTTGCATTGCGATCATCTTTCTGCCCTAACAAAAATTCTACATATGCTACAAAATTATATAATTTTGTATCACTACACTACTTAATATGACTTTAAAAGGTTTGTTTGTATCATGAGCTACATAATTTTTAAGAGAAAAGATTTTTAGAGAAAGTATGGGCATTACGGAACTGGTAACGGTTAATTAGCGCTTCCCAGGCGATCGCCAAAAGAGTAAGACAAGATTGCCAAAAACGAAGGTGAAGTAAGAAAATTCTATTTTTTTCGCAAACAGTCCCTAGAAAATCACCATACTTACAGCAACGCCAAAATATTGAACCTAGCACGGCAAGGCTACGCATTTTTCGTCTGAGCTAAGAGCAAAAACTAGATGACCAAATTCAGGTATGCTCCTAAATGGAATATTTTTAACTTAAAACTTATAATTCATGCTCGATTTAACTGGAAAAAACGCCCTAATAACCGGAATTGCCAACAATCGCTCGATCGCCTGGGGAATTGCCCAACAACTCCACAAAGCCGGGGCAAATATCGGGATTAGCTATTTGCCCGATGAGCGCGGCAAAATGGAAAATAAAGTAGCAGAACTTGTAAAACCCCTTAATCCCAGCTTATTTGTGCCTTGTAACGTTCAAAGTGACGAACAGATAAAGCAAATGTTTAGAGAAGTCGCCGACAAGTGGGGAAAACTAGATATACTCATTCATTGCCTAGCTTTTGCCAACAAAGAAGATTTAACAGGCAGCTTTAGCAACACTTCAAGAGCGGGATTTAACCAAGCCTTAGAAATTAGCACCTATTCCTTAACGCAGTTAAGCGGAGCAGCAAAGCCTTTAATGACCGAAGGCGGTAGTATTGTGACGCTGACTTATTTAGGGGGAGTACGAGCAATTCCCAACTACAACGTCATGGGTGTAGCCAAAGCCGGGTTAGAAATGAGCGTGCGTTATTTAGCCGCCGAATTGGGAGAGCAAAATATTCGCGTAAATGCGATTTCCGCAGGTCCAATTAGAACATTAGCTTCTTCCGCCGTTGGGGGAATTTTGGATATGATTCACCATGTAGAAGAAATTGCGCCATTGAAACGCACGGTAACGCAATTAGAAGTAGGAAATGCCGCCGCCTTTTTGTGTAGCGATTTAGCAAGTGGAATTACCGGGCAAATTTTGTATGTAGACGGGGGCTACGAAATCATGGGGATGTAGGAATAATGTAGAGACGTTTCAGCCAAACGTCTCCCTAGAGGATTGGGGCAAAACTAGCATCTTCAGTCAAGATTGAATAACAAGTAGTTTTAAATTAGTTTTATGCAGACAAGAAACCCCCAAGTTTTATCTTCTCTAGCCAGCAACATTTCTACCCGTACAGCTTCTATTCGTCGTACTACCAAAGAAACCGATATAGAAGTTAGCATCAATTTAGATGGTACGGGAAAATGCAATGCAGCAACGGGCGTACCTTTTTTAGATCATATGCTCAATCAAATCGCCTCTCACGGTTTAATCGATTTAGACGTACAAGCGACAGGCGACTTAGAAATAGACGATCACCATACCAATGAAGACGTTGGCATTACACTAGGACAAGCATTAGGAAAAGCCTTAGGCGATCGCCAAGGAATAGCACGTTTTGGCAACTTTCTCGCGCCCTTAGACGAGGCTTTAATCCAAGTAGCGTTAGACTTTTCAGGAAGACCGCATTTAAGCTATGGCTTGCAAATTCCCACGCAGAGAGTAGGGACTTACGATACGCAATTAGTGAGAGAATTTTTTGTAGCGATCGTCAACCACAGTCAAATGACACTGCATATTCGTCAACTAGACGGCATCAACTCCCACCATATTATTGAAGCAACCTTTAAAGCTTTTGCGCGTAGCCTGCGCCTAGCAATGGAAATAGATCCCCGACGTAACGGGGCAATTCCTAGCTCTAAAGGCGTTTTATAACTACCTTACAGTTAAGTATTAATTACATCAAATCTCCCGGTCAGACCCGAATAGAGGTCTATTGCGTAAACCTTGCGTACTTCAAGATAAAACACTTTTGCAGGGGGTTTGGGGGGCAGACCCCCCAATTCTTGGTTTTTCTTAAAAAAATCCCTGCTTAAACTAAAACCCAAGGATAAACCAACCAGTTATGACAACTAAAACTAAATCCCTTACGCTTGAAGAATTTTTGCAGCTACCAGAAACAAAGCCTGCTAGTGAATATATCAAAGGTCAAGTTTTTCAAAAACCTATGCCCAAAAGTAAACACTCACGGCTTCAAGGAAGACTTATGTGCGCTATTAATGAAGTCGTAGAAGATAGGAAATACGCTTATGCGTTTCCAGAGTTGCGTTGTACTATTGGCGAACGTTCAATTGTTCCTGATATTGCAGTTTTGTTGTGGCATAAAATTAGCTTAGATCGGTATGGTGAGCCAAAAGATAATGTACAAACTGCCCCCGATTGGAAAATCGAGATTTTATCACCAGGACAAAGCTCAAATCTCGTTACAGGCAACATTCTCCACTGTCTCGAATATGGTTGTCAGCTAGGCTGGCTGATCGACCCCAAAGATCGCTCTGTCTTAGTCTATTTCCCCTCCCACCAGCCTGTATTGTGTACAGATAGCGATCGCATCCCCGTACCTCAAGATATTCCTCTTGAACTCACCGCAGAACAAGTATTTGATTGGCTCAAAATGGCGTAGACAGTAGATATCGCTCTATGGGCAGTGGTTTTTGGCTAGGTTAGATATGATATAAAAGTCGATAATTCTTAAAAAATATTAATCAATGCTGATTTCCTCCTCTGGCTTGTCCAAGGTCAAAGACTCAGTAAAAGAAAAAATTTTCTTCGGTCAGCAACCAAGTACCGAGTTAATCGCAATTCTTACTGTATATTTTGTTCAAGGAATTTTAGGATTAGCCCGGTTAGCCGTTAGCTTTTTCCTCAAAGACGAACTAGGCTTAAGCCCAGCTAACGTATCCGCCTTATTTGGGATTGTTGCCTTACCTTGGATTATCAAACCGCTATTTGGCTTTTTGTCGGATGGTTTACCAATATTTGGCTATCGGCGGCGACCTTATTTAGTCTTGTCAGGAATCATTGGTACGGTGTCCTGGATTGCTCTAGCAACCGTCGTTCACTCTCCTGTTGCCGCTACTTGTGCGATCGCCCTTGGCTCTCTATCGGTTGCCATTAGCGATGTAATTGTAGACTCCTTAGTAGTAGAACGAGCAAGAGTAGAATCTCAAGCCGAAGCTGGCTCTCTGCAAGCCCTTTGCTGGGGAACTACCGCCGTTGGAGGCTTAATAACCGCCTACTTTAGCGGCTTACTTTTAGAGCATTTCACCACCCGCACTGTATTTGCAATTACCGCCTTATTTCCCTTAATTGTCTCTGCCGCCGCTTGGTTTATCTCGGAAGTACCCGTTGAAAAAGTAACCGAAGTTAACCAAAACTGGTTAACCGTTAAAGACCAAGTTAAACAACTGCGCCAAGCTATTACTCAAAAATCAATTTGGCTACCCACCGCCTTTGTATTTATTTGGCAATCTACCCCAACGGCGGATGCGGCGTTTTTCTTCTTCACCACCAATGAATTAGGGTTTCCCCCAGAATTTTTAGGTAGAGTGCGCCTAGTTACAAGCATTGCCTCTATCGTCGGGATTTGGATATTTCAGCGCTACCTCAAATCCGTGCCTTTTCGCGTCATTTTTGGCTGGAGTACCTTACTATCGGCAGTTTTGGGTATGACTATGCTCTTACTTGTAACTCATGCCAACCGTAGCTTAGGAATAGGCGATCGCTGGTTTAGTTTAGGAGATAGCTTAGTTCTTACAGTAATGGGACAAATTGCTTATATGCCTGTTTTGGTATTAGCCGCCCGTTTGTGTCCGCCGGGAGTAGAAGCAACTTTATTTGCTTTGCTAATGTCCGTCTCTAACCTAGCTTCAATGGTTTCTTACCAACTAGGAGCAGGTTTAATGCACCTACTAGGTATCACTCAAACTAACTTTGACAACCTGTGGATTTTAGTATTGATTGCCAATCTGTCAACCTTACTACCTTTACCTTTCCTCCACTGGCTACCCAACAAAGAAACCGCACCAGCCTTACACGAAACCATTACCAATCGTCAAACGGGTATAATCCCTGACTGGATGCCTGAATTTGTCCCCAAAGAATTAATTAAACCAGCCAAAGAATCTATCGATTAGCAATACTTTCTTACCTATGCAACTCCACGAAAGAGCATCTACCGTCCCTCTCAACTCTTACGATCGCCAAGACTGGCAAAAAGGCTACGAATCGGTTACACAAGAATTAGATTACTGGGTAGAAGATATTGAAGGAGAAATACCTCCAGAACTTAATGGTACTTTATTTCGCAACGGGCCCGGCTTGCTAGACGTTGACGGGCATCGCATCCACCATCCTTTTGATGGCGATGGCATGATTAGCGCGATCGCATTTTCTAACGGTCGTGCCTATTTCCGCAACCGTTTTATTCGGACTACTGCCTACGTTGAAGAACAAAAAGCCAAAAAAATTCTGTATCGCGGCGTATTTGGCACTCAAAAACCTGGGGGCTGGTTAGCAAATGCCTTTGATTTGCGCCTAAAAAACATCGCCAATACCAACGTTATTTACTGGGGTGACAAACTTCTAGCTTTGTGGGAAGCCGCCGATCCTCATCGTCTCGATCCTTATACTTTAGAAACCTTGGGCAAAGAATCTTTCAATGGTGTTTTAGCTGATGGCGAAGCTTTTGCCGCCCATCCCCGCTTCGATCCTAATTCCAAGTTTGATAATGACGAGCCAAGTTTAGTTAACTTCTCAATCAAGCCGGGATTATCTACAACTATCACTATTTTTGAACTCAACCCCGCCGGAGAAGTAGTTAGACAACACGCTCATAGCGTCCCTGGCTTTGCTTTTATCCACGATTTTGCAATTACCCCCAACTACTGCGTACTCTTTCAAAATCCCGTCACTTTTAATCCCATTCCTTTTGTGTTGGGAATGCGCGGCGCGGCTGAATGTATCAAGTTTCAACCCCATCAACCTACAAAAATAATTATTATTCCCCGCGACAGCAAAAAACCTGTCCAAATGTTAGAAACTCATTCGGGGTTTGTTTTCCATCACGCCAATGCTTTTGAGCAAGGTGAAGATATTTATATTGATTCTATTTGCTACGAATCATTCCCTGAAGTAAAATCCGAAAGCGATTTTCGTCAGGTTGATTTTGACGCGCTCAAACCTGGGCAATTGTGGCGGTTTCATCTCCAGATGAGCGACAAAACCGTATCGCGGGCGCAAATAGAGAGCCGTTGCTGCGAGTTTCCAACTATTCATCCCCGAAAAGTTGGTCGTCCTTATCGCTATTTGTACATGGCTGCCACCGATGGCGAAGCGGGTAATGCTCCTTTGCAAGCTATTTTAAAAATTGATTTAGAGTCAAAACAACGCCAAGTGTGGAGCGTTGCACCTCGTGGCTATGTTAGCGAACCAATTTTTGTGGCGCGTCCCGATGCTAAAAGTGAAGATGATGGCTGGCTGCTAACAGTGGTTTACGATTCTGCTCATCATCGCTCGGATGTAGTTATTTTAGATGCTCTAGATTTAAACAAAGGCGCGATCGCACGTCTGCATCTCAAGCATCATATCCCCTATGGCTTACACGGTAGCTTTGCTCCTATAAGTTTTGCACCAGCAGAAACTGTAGTCTAAAATAGCGATCTTTACGTAATATTACCGTTGCGTGACGAAACTTGATTTTGTCACGCTTACATTTGTGTTTGTTGCTTTTTAATGTTCTAAATGAAAAATTAATTATTGATACATCTTCTTACTCAATCTATGTAAGTGCTTAATCTATCGTTACTAATTTTTGTCATATATAGAACCCATTTGGGATCTATTTAACCAGTCGCCAATCTTTGAAGCATCAGTCGAACAAAACAAAGATTAACCTTGGTGGTGGCGTGAGCGAGAGTTCTTTCAAAATTCTTGACCAAACTTTTA